>JBHHYR010000073.1:0-16486 GCA_046757585.1 Binatia bacterium
GAACGAACGTTTGTTAATCTACTGCAGGTACGCCCGGTTGTCAAATGGGCTGCCCGCCCGACCCACCCGGCTGTCACACTGCGTTCCTGTGGATCAGCGTTCCCCCTTGCCCGGATCGCTGGCGAGGCAGGCGGCTCGACGGCTGGGACTCCTGGCGCAGCCTGGCCGCGCCGCTGGCGGATGCGGTGACCGATCGCTTCGAGCAATACGCCCCGGGCTTCAAGGACTTGATCATCGAGCGCCACGTCAATACGCCGCTCGATCAGGAAAACAGCAACCCGTCGGCCGTGCGCGGCAACATGATCGGCGGCAGCGCGATGCCCGAGCAGTTCGGACAGAACCGCCCGTTGCCGGGGATCATCACGCGCGGGGCCTCGCGCAGCTTTATTCCCGGATTGTACCTGTCGAACTCTATCCATCCATACGGCGCCACGCACCTCGCGACCGGGTACCTCGCGGCGACCGAGGTCGCCGAGGACCTGGGGTGTCGCGATGTCGAGTGGTGGCGGGCACAGCCGCTCATGTGGTTTCTGGAAAACATGGGGCGCATCCCGATGAACACGGGTGTTCCCAGGAAGTGGCAACGCAGCCGCGCAGGAGGTGCGCCGTCATGAGGACCGCCGGCCGGTACGACGCCATCGTCATCGGCGGCGGCCCGAACGGCTTGCTCTGCGCTGCCTACCTCGCCAAACACGGCAACAAGGTGCTCCTCCTTGAGCGCCGCCACGAAACCGGCGGGGGCCTCAACACCGACGAGTACTACGGGTTCCGGCTGAATCTCCACGCCCTCTACCACATGATGGGCGAGGCCATGCCTGCGTACCGGGACCTCGACTTGGCGAATCTCGGGGTGCGATACATTTATCCCCGGATCGGCGCGGCGTTCCCATTCCGCGACGGCCGGACGCTCGTGTTCTCCCGCGACCCGGCCGAGACGGCCCGTTCCATCGCCACCTTCAGCGCAACCGACGCGGTCGCGTTCGAACGGATGTGGAATGAGTTCCAGCCGATGCTCGAACACTACCTCGTCCCCATGACCTACCAGCTCCCCGAACCACCCGTCGATCAGATGATTGCGTTCAGCAAGACACCGACGGGTGCTCGCCTGGCGGAGATCTCGGAACTCAGCTTCATCGAGCTGCTCGACGCGTACGGCTTCACGGATGCACGCGTCCGCATGGCCTTGCTGTCATTCCCGGCCGTGTGGGGCCTGCGCCTCGAGGATCCGTTGGGCTATCTGTTTCCGCTGTATCTGTGCCGCATGCTCTCTGCCGGCCTGGTGAAAGGTGGATCGCACCGGCTTTCGTCGGCGATCTATCGCTCCCTGCTGCGGAGCGGCGGGACGGTGCTCGAGCAGTGTGAAGCGACGGGCATCATTCTTGACCACGGGGCAGCGGTGGGCGTTGAGGCCTCGGCCGGGCGCCGCTTCGAGGCGCGAGCCATCGTCTCGACCCTCAATCCAGAGCAGACCTTCGTCGAGCTAGTGGGTGCGGCGGCGTTGCCCGACGGCCTGCGCGAAGCGGTGCAGCTGTGGGAATGGGAGGAACGGACGATGTTCGGCCTGCACCTGGGCGTCAGAGGCGACATCACTTACAAAGCGGCGGATCCGCGGGTCGGCGATGCACTGATCGTCTTCTGCGGCCTGGAGACCGAGCAGGCGCTGCACGAGCATCTGCGCCGCGTCGATGCGGGTGAAGAGCGCACGTGCGCATGGCTCCACGTCACCATCCCGACGCGTTTCGATAAGACCATGGCACCCCCCGGACACGCACTCCTGCGGGCCGAGGCAGTGGTGCAATACGACGTGCCCTGGAGGACGCACGGCCGGCCGTTCGCCGAGAGCTGCATCAGGCTGCTGGAGGAATACGCCGACATCGGGGAGACCGTGTTACGCCGGGAGTACACGCCGTTGGACATCGAGGCGAAGCTCACCACCATGAAGCGCGGTTCCATCAAGCACGGCGCCTATACGCCGCTGCAGATGGGGTACCTGCGACCGAATAACCTCTGCTCGCAGAGCGAGACGCCGGTTCCTGGGTTGTTTGTCGGTGGAGCGTCCATGTACCCCGGCGGCATGATCTTGGGTGGGCCTGGCTTCCTGGCCGCGCGTGTCGTCGGCGCGTTCCTCGAAGCCGGGCCGAAGGCCTGCGCGCCTCGCAACGATTGCGAGACACCGAGCGGGTAGCGACCCAAGTGGGCGCGCACGCCCGGCGGTCGCGAGCGCGCGTGGGGCGGAGCCGCCTTGCTGAGCACGGGCGGCTCGATTATCCTCAATGCCCGTGATACTTCCATCTTGACTGCAACGTGCCGCAGCTTCGTCGTGACCCTGAAGGATGAGAGACATACTTGCCGACCTTGAGCGGTGGCGGGAGCAAGACGAGCACATCGCCCTGGCGACCCTGGTGGCCGTGCGCGGTTCAGCGCCAAGGGCGCCCGGGGCCAGATTGTGTCTGACCCGCAGTGGTAGGATGGCCGGCTCCGTCAGCGGCGGCTGCGTGGAGAATGACGTGTTCGCGCGGGCGCTGCAGGTCCTCGATCACGGTCAGCCGGTGGTGGCAAGCTACGGCATTGCAGACGAGTTTGCCGTCCAGGTCGGACTGAGCT
Organism: Binatia bacterium; assembly: GCA_046757585.1. Lineage (GTDB taxonomy): Bacteria > Desulfobacterota > Binatia > HRBIN30 > HRBIN30 > JBHHYR01. Next base: position 2,605 of record JBHHYR010000073.1, read on the forward strand.
GCGGTGGCCGGATCGACGTGCTGATCGAGCCGTTCGGTGCCAGCGACGCCTGGCACGCGCTACGTCACGCGCTCGAGCAGCAGCGGCCCGCGGCGCTGGCGGTCGGGTTGACGCCGAGTTCACTGCTGGGCCGGAAGCTGGCGGTCGTGGGCAGCCACGCGACCGTTGGGTGCATCGACCCAAGCCTCGATCAGCAGGTGAGGACGGAAGCGCGCCGTCTCCTGGTGGAAGGCGGGACGCGCGTGCTGACGATTCCGTGGTCGGACAAGGAGGCAACCGTCTTCGTCGAGGCCTTTCCTCCTCCGTTGCGGCTGTTCGTGGTAGGGGCGACGCACACGGCGATCGCGCTGTGTCGGCTCGCCAAGGGCCTGGGCTTTCACGTCACGATCCTTGATGCGCGTAGCCTGTACGCAACGACCGAGCGTTTCCCCGAAGCCGACGAGATTCTGTGCGGTACCCCTGGCAATACGCTGCAGGTCGCCACCCTCGACGAATACGCGTACGTGGTGGTCCTGACCCACGATCCCAAGTTCGACGTGCCCGCCCTGGCCCACGCGCTGCGTTCCGGGGCCCGATACATCGGCGTGATGGGTAGCCGTGGCACGCACGCGCGCCGCCGGGAGCGGCTGCAACAGGAGGGCTTTAGCGAGGGAGCGCTGGCCCGTATTCGCGCCCCCATTGGCCTGGACCTCGGGGCACGTACGCCCGAGGAGATTGCCCTGGCGATCCTCGCCGAAATGCTGGCGGTCCGTTCCGGCAGGAGCGGCCGACCTCTGAGCGAGCGCCGGGACCCGATCAATGCCGGGCGTCAGGAAATGACGTGAGCCACTTTGTGTCAGGCGTCGTCCTGGCTGCCGGCACCTCGAGCCGGATGGGAAGGCCCAAGCTGCTGCTGCCGCTCGCCGGACGACCTGTGCTGCAGCACGTGCTGGACGCCGCTGCGGGCTCCTGTCTCGATGAGATCATCGTCGTGCTCGGGCACCACGCGCTGGAAATTGCAGCGGCAATTCGGCTGCCCTCCGCCCCGGCAATGCGCGTCGTGGTCAACCGCGACTACGTGCAGGGCCTGGGTACATCGCTGCGCCTCGGCCTGCGCGGGGCCTGCGCGCGTGCGCAGGCAGCCGCGATTCTGCTCGGTGATCAGCCGTTCGTGACTGGGAGGCTGATTGATCGGCTCGCCGCAGCGGTGGCAACCACGGCTGCTCCTGTCGTGCGGCCCGTATACAGCGACCATCGCGGGCACCGCGTGCCCGGACATCCGGTCTTCCTGGCACGCCGCATTTGGTCCCAGTTGCAGCACCTGGGCGGCGACCAAGGGGCGCGCGTGCTGCTCGCCGCGCACCCTGACTGGCTTCTGGAGGTTCCGGTGGGGGGTGGCCGACCCGACGATATCGACACCTGGGACGATTACCAGCGGGCCCTTGGCGTTGCACGCGCCGCAGCGCTCGAAGCAGCGGGCCCCGGAAGAGGACAGGGGTAATGGCCATAGAGATCCGAGAGGTGTTCCAGATGCGGGCGCCTCTTGACGCGGTGTGGCGCTTCGTGATGGATCCGCAGAGCGTGGTGACCTGCATGCCCGGAGCACAGCTCGACGAGACCGTTGACGGTCACACGTTCCTGGGCAGTCTGAAAGTGAAGGTTGGGGCAATTACCGCCACGTACAAGGGCCACGTCCAGTTCACGCAGATCGACGCGCAGCAGCATACCGTGCAGCTAACGGCTGAAGGCCGGGAGACCGGTGGCGGCATGGCCAAGGCGACGATGTCCAGCTGCTTGCGTGCATTACCCGACGGCCGGACGGAGGTTGTGGCCGAGGCCCGCGTCGACCTCACTGGCCGCATCATGCAGGTGGGGCGGGGGATGATTCAGGGCGTCGCACACCAGCTGTTCCGGCAGTTCGTCGCCAGCCTCACGCAACGCTTGGAGGCTCCCGGTGGCGGCGCGCCAGCAGCGACCGCCCCCAGGCCCATCCGCATTGTACCGCTCATCTTCCAGGTCCTGTGGGCGCCCATTGTCCGCTTCCTTCGCCGCCTCTTTCTGCGCCCGCGCAAACCGCCATAGACTGCTGTGCGCAGCCCGTGTGGGGCGTGGTCCTCCTCACCTGACGCACGCAGCGGCTTGCCGGTGATGTTGTCATCTAAACAAACGTTTGTTAGGGGTGGACACACAGCGGGACGTGAGGGAGGGGAAGTTCGATGAGCCGTTACCTTGTGGCTTCCGACGCCGGCGGGACCATGACCGACGTAATCGTCGTCGACGAGCGCGGCCGCTTCGTCATCGGCAAGGCGCCGACCACGCGCGACGACGAGAGCATCGGGTACATGGAATCCCTCGACGATGCCTTGGGGTACTGGGACATGTCGTTGGGAAGAAGCGGCGGCGAGTTCTGCGCCAGCGTCGAAACCGCCATCTACACCGGGACGGCCATGCTCAATACGTTGATCAACCTCGACGGCCTCAAGACCGGCCTGCTGGTCACACGAGGGTTCGAGGATCTGATCGTCCAAGGCCGCGGCCGGCAGAGCTTCATCGGGCTCGATTGGTCCGAGATCACCCACATGCAGTACCGCAAGCATGGGCCGCCGCTCGTGCCGCGCAGGCTGACGCGTGGGGTAACCGAGCGCATCGACATGTTCGGCCAGGTGGTCATTCCGATGTACGAGCATGAAGTTCGCCAGGCCGTGCATGAGCTGCTCGATGAGGGAATCGCCGCACTCGCCATTGTGCTGCTGTACTCCTACATCAACCCGGCACACGAGCTGCGGGCACAGGCGATCGCTGAAGAGATCATCAACGCAGCCGGCCGCAGCGTCTATCTCGCCGTCTCCAGTCAGGTCGCCCCCGTGCAGCGGGAGATCTCGCGGGCGAACGCGACAGTGGTGCAGGCCTACGCCACCCAACCCGCCCGCCGGCAGTTCGTCACCGTCGAATCGAAGCTGGCGCGCTACGGCTACGACCGGTCGTTGAAGACGGTGCTCTGTTACGGCGGGGTGACCAACATCCGGTACCCGCGCCTGTTCGAAACCATGATGTCGGGACCGGTCGGTGGCCTGATGGGGGCGCACTACTTGGGCAAGGCACTGGGGATCGAGAATATCGTCTGTTCCGACATGGGGGGCACCAGCTTCGACGCCGGTTGCATCACGGCGGGTGTGCTGCCGATGGACCGGGAGCCCGCGTTCATGCAGATGTACGTGAACGTGCCCATGCTGGACATTCGGTCCATCGGGGCGGGCACGGGGACGTACATCCGCGTCGACCCGACGACCAACCGCGTGAAGCTGGGCCCCGACAGTGCCGGTGGAACACCGGGCCCGGTGTTCCAGGACACCGGCAACGAGATACCGACAATTGGCGACTGCGACTTGCTCCTCGGCATCATCAACCCCGACTACTACTTGGGCGGCCGGGTGAAAGTGAACAAGGAGAAGTCGCTGCGGACCGTCAAGGAGAAGGTGGCCGATCCGCTGGGTCTGGATCCATACGTAGCGGCGGAGCAATGCGTGCACCTCGTCGACATCATGATGCGTGAGCATCTCGTGCGTTCGCTCATGCTCGGGTACGACATCCGCGACTACGTCCTGCTCGGGTATGGCGGCGCAGGGCCGATGCACCTATGTGGCTACGCCGCCGAGTATCCGTGGAAGAGCGTGGCCACTGCGCCGCACGCGGCGGCCTTTTCGGCGTGGGGTGGGGCGTGTATGGATTACGCCCACCGCCGCCACAAGAGCGTGTCCGCGGTGGTTCCACCGGGTGCGGACGCGAGCGCCAAGCTGCGGGCTGGCGCCATCATTGACGGGGCGTGGCACGAGCTGGAAGCGGAGTTGCTCAAGGAGCTGCGCAGCGAGGGATTTAGCCGCGACCAGATCACCCTCCGGCAGATCGCATACCTCCGGTACTACGGTCAGCTCGACGACGTGGAAGTGGAATCGCCGGTGCCACGCCTGGCGACCGCGGGGGACGTGGACCAGCTACTCGCCCGCTTCGAGGAGATCTTCGCCCGCATGTTCACGCTGGCGGGCAAGCCACCGCTGCCGACGTATCTGGCCACAGAGGTCGCGGTCATGGCGCAGGTCGCCACCCTCAAGCCGGCGATCATGACGCACGACTTGGCGTCGAAGCGCCCCGCGCAGAAGGCGCGCAAGCCGAGTCGTCCCGTGTTCCAGCACGGGCAGTGGCACGAGGCACGGATTTACGAGATGGACGAGCTCCGTCCGGGCAATGAGATTGCCGGTCTTGCGGTCATCGAAGCGCCGAACACCACGCTGTTCGTGCCGGCCGACAGGCGCGTGAAGATCGACCGGTACAACATCTACTGGCTGACGCAGGCGAGGAAAACCCGATGAGCGGAAAGAGCGCGGCCCGCGCGGAGCAGCCGGCGCAGCGCATTCGAGCGCGGCTGGCCGAGAACGAGCGGAGCTTTGCGGAAACCGGATGTCTGTTCGGTCTCGAAACCCTGCGTCGCAAGCAGGACGACCCTGGCACCTATGAGGCCGTGTGGCACATCTTGCTGAACACCATGGATGCGGCGTGGGAGGTCGGCTGCAAAGTATCCGCATCACCGATCGCGGCTGAGGGTGGCGATGCGCTGTGGGCCCTGCATCTGCCCACCGGCGAAGCCGTGTGCGCCTCGAAGGGCATCACCGCACATCCTGGTATCCTCTCGGTATTCATCCGCCAGCTCATTGAACTGGGCTACGAAGAGTACCCAGGGATTCGGCCCGGTGACATTTTTGAGAACAACGATGCGCATTACGGCGGCATCCACGCCGTCGACTTCGACTCGGCGATCCCGATCTTCTACGAGGGCGATCTCGTCTGCTGGGCGAGCGCGGTCAGCCACGTGATGGACGGGGGCGCCATCATGCCCGGCTCGATTGGCTTCCTCAACCCCGACTGCTTCGCCGATGGCGTGCCCGTGTCCATGGAGCGCGTGGGAGAGCAAGATCGGCACTATCCATGGTACGAGATGCGCATCCGCTCCCGCACGCGCGTGCCCGACTGGGTGATGGGTGACGCCCGCGGTCGCTTGGCAGGCTGCATCAGGATTCGGCAACGCGTGATCCAACTGATCGAGAAGTACGGCTTCGACTATTTCACGGACGTGATCCGCGAGTACATCGAAGATAGCCGCCGCTACGCCGTGGCGCGCGTGAAGAGCCAGGCCGTCCCGGGGCGTATCCGCAAATCCAACTTCAAGGACCTGGCGATGAAGGGCAAGCGCGTGATTTTGCCGCATCAGAACGTCGACTGCCTGTTCAATCTGCCCCTGGACATCCACATCGGGGCGGACGCCAAGCTGGAGGTGTCCATGCGCGGGGCCAGCGGCTGGGTCCCGTTCGGCGAAAACATTCACCCGAGCGCGATTCCGTCGGCGATGCTCAACGCCTACTCGCACGTCGTCGGCTTCGACATGTTCAACTGGGGTGCGGTGGCCACCTGGCACCTCGAGACGCCGCCGGCGGGGTCGTGGGCGAACCCGTTCCCGGCCAACTACTACGCGTCCTCCGGCGTTTCCTGGGCACCCACAGTGATGTGGTTGAGCTCGCTGTACGAGAGCTTCGGGCGGCTGTACTACAGTCGCGGGTTCATCGAAGAAGTGGCAGCAGGCGCGGCAACCACTTTGACGGCCGAGTTCTCCGGCATCAATCAGCACGGCATGTTCGTGGCCGGCTTGACGCTCGAGCAGGCCAGCAACGGCAGCCCGGCACGCGGCATGGCGGACGGTGAAAACAGCGCCTGGTGCATCTACACACCGAACGCCGACTTCGGCAACGCCGAGGTGTCGGAGCTCTACTACCCGATCCTGTTCCTTGGCCGGAACATCGAGCCTGATTCCGGCGGGTACGGGAAGTTCCGCGGCGGATTGGGTCACACGGCCGTGTGGTTGATCAAGAACACGCCAGGCATCGAGTACCAGTGCGGGTGCGCCGGTATGCGCAGCAAGGTCGTGGCAAACCACGGCATGTTCGGGGCGTGCCCGACGTGGCCCGATCGTGGCAGTTACGCCAGCGGCACCAACATCCGGGAGCTCATCGAGGCCCAGAAGCCGCTGGTGCACGAACGCGGCGACCCAAGGCACCCGACGCTGGCGGCGAATGTCGAGGCACAGATCCTGGAGACGAACGCGGTGGCGCCCTTCGTGACCCCGCACCAGCTCCATGAGTACGACATCATCATCCATCCCGTCTCCGGCGCGCAGGCGTTCGGCGACCCGATCGAGCGCGATCCGGGGCGGGTGCAGGCCGACTTGGACGCCGGCTGGACGCGTGACTGGGTGGCGGCCAGCGTGTACGGGGTGGTGGCCCACCGCGACGAACACACCAAGGTGTGGGTGATCGACGAAGACGCGACCGAGCGCCAGCGCGCTGCCATTCGCCAGGCCCGCAAGGCGCGTGGAATCCCGTTTCGCGAGTGGTGGAAGCACGAGCGGGCGCAGATCCTCGCAAAGGACCACATGGCGAGCGCCGTGCTCGACATGTGGCGCAGCTCGATGGGACTCTCACCCGACTACGGCGATGAGGTCCGGGCGTTTTGGCACTTGCCCGCCGATTTCACGTTCTAGCGCTGATCATGGACCCGGATCACAACAGGTGGGACGGATGCCGCGACTCGCTGGGCCATGGCGATGCCAGGTCGCGGCTGTTCAATCGTTGCAGGACGTAGTGTGGAGAAGCCCCGATGCCTGATTACGATGCACGTGAGATAGAACAGCTAGTGGATGGCAGACTCCCGTGGCCCCGCGTGCAGGAGATCATGAAGGAGGCCAAGGACGCCGGGCGGTTCGAGCAATGGGTCGCCATCCTGCAACGCCGCGTCCCTTGGCCGGAGCGCATTCTCCTGCCGCTCACCTCGGCTCTGTTCATCGTGCAGAAGGGCTCCGAGCGGATCGTCAAATGCCGCTGTGGTCACGAGTTCGGCGAGTACCGGGTGAACTGGAAACTGTACAGCTTGATCTACGTGCGGGACTCCGCGGAGAGGCTCGAAGAGGTGTACCGCGGGAGCCAGCAGCCGGATCCCGCGTGGGTGCAGATCCGCGAGTACTACTGTCCAGGTTGCGGCACCCAGCTCGAGGTGGAGGCGGTCCCGCGCGGCACCCCGCCGGACTTCGAGTTCCTCCCCGACCTCGACACGTTCTACGCCACCTGGCTGGGCCGGCCGCTGCCGGATCGCAAGGCGTTTGTCGACAAGACGATGGACGTGATACGCGAGTGGGCTGAGTAAGCGTCAGCGCAGCGGAATGCAGGGACTCCGATGCACAGACGGTGCGTGAACGCGTCTGGCCCGTGTGCTGTTACGCGACCGGGCGATACAGGTAGTGCAGCATGAGCAAGGCGCTGGACGACGTCATCGCACTGGATCTCACGACGCAGTTCTGGTCTGCGGTGGGGACGGCGCTGCTCGGAGATTTCGGCGCGCGCGTCATCAGGGTGGAGAATCTGCCTGCGGCGCGCGACCGCTCGCACGGGGACGGCGGGGGACACGAGCCACCGGTTGGGTGGGACGACAAGGCCGAGCTCGCGCAACGCAACAAGCTCAGCGTAGCCTTGAACCTCGGCGACGATCGAGGGGCCCGCATCTTGCGCGAACTGATTGGCAAGGCCGACGTGTTTGTGACGGACTGGCCACGTGCGCGCCTCGAGCGGCAGCGATTGCACTACCCGAGCCTCCGCGTTCTGAAGCCGGATCTCATCTACGCGCAGGCCTCGGGCTTCGGCCCCAAAGGGCGTGACCGTGATCTCCCGGCCCTCGACGAGCTGGCCGCCGCGCGCACGGGCATGCTGCCGATCCTGCCACAGCCCGGCCAACCTCCCGTCTATGCGGGTGTGGGTCAGATGTACACTGCTGTGATGCTCGCCTTCGGCGTCGCCGTGGCGCTCCATCACCGCCAGGCTACTGGTGAGGGGCAGGAAGTCGCCGTGTCACTGTTCGCCGGCAACATCTACGGTGCCAGCTTGGACGTCCAGGCGTTCCTCGCGATGGGAGGCGATCGCTTCTGCCATCCGGTGCCGCGCCTGGACGCCGGGAATCCAATGAGCGGCGTTTTGTACCGATCGCAGGATGGCGGCTGGGTGTGTCTGACCATGCCTGACACCGACCACTGGTGGCCGGGCCTGGCAGCCATCGTCGGGCTAGACCGGGACGATCCGCGTTTCAGCAGTCACGACAAGCGATGTGGCGACAATCGACTCGCGCTCATCCGGATTCTGGAAGAAAGATTTGGCCAGCAGCCTGCGGCCCACTGGAAACGGGTGCTGACCGAGCACCAGCTGTCGGCAGACGTGATCGAGGAGTTCGAGTATCCGGCGAACGATCCGCAGGCGTTTCGGAACCGGTACATCCTCAGGCTGGACCGTCCAGGTCTCGGGCCGATCAAGAGCCTCGGCTTCCCTATCTTCATGAGCGAGACTCCAGCCCGGCTCAACCGAAGCGCTCCCTGCCTCGGCCAGCACTCGGCAGAAGTTCTGCACGAACTGCTCGGGTATCCCGAGGACCGGATCGGGGAGTTCGCAGCGGATGGTGTCATCGCCTAGCGGCGGGATCTTGGGAGGGACACAGGTGGCAGCGGCGTTGGACGGCGTACGGGTCATTGACCTCACGGTGTGGTTTCAGGGGCCGGTTGCCGCGCAGCATCTGGCCGACTTCGGCGCCGAGGTGATCAAGGTGGAGCGCCCGCACGGTGGCGATCAGGGCCGCGGGGTGCGGAGCATCAAGGCGCTGCCCGTGGGCGATTGGAACCAGTACTTCCTGGTGATCAATCGCAACAAGAAGAGCCTCGCGCTTGATCTGAAGCAGCCCGCCGGGCGGCAGATCCTGTATCGCTTGGTCGAGCGGTCCGACGTGTTCTTGTCCAACCTGAGCGTGCAGCTCCTGGAGAGGTGGGACCTCGGCTATGGGAAGCTGAGCGCCGTCAACCCGCGTCTCGTGTACGCAACCAATACGGGTTATGGGCACTTTGGCGAGGTGACGAAGCCATCATTCGACATGACGGTTCAGGCGCTCACGGGTATCATGGCTCGCCTCGGCGAGCCCGGACAGCCGCCGATCTATCTGGGCATGGGCTCCGGCGACGCGTATGGAGGCCTGATGTCGGCGCTGGGGATCATGCTGGCGTTGTACCATCGGAACCGCACCGGGAGAGGCCAGATGCTCGATGCGTCCCTGTACGGCGCCCAGCTGTTCCTCACGGCGCCCACCCTGCAAGCGTATCTCGCCACGGGCAGCGAGAAGTACTCGAAGCAACGCTCGCGAACCGCGGCGGAGAATCCTCTCTGGAACATGTATCTGGCGAAGGACAAGTGGGTGTTCCTCTGCTTGCCCAACAACGACGCGAGCTGGTCACGTCTGTGCCAGAGTCTCGACGACGTGGATCTGGCGGATGAGCCGCGTTTCGACAGCCCGGAGAAACGACGCCAGCACGCTACGGCGCTCATCGCGCGCCTCGACGCAGCCATCAAGCAACGCAGCGCTGCGGAGTGGATGGCACGGTGGCAGCGGCGCGGCATCACCGCCAGTCCCATCCAGACCCTGGCTGATCTGGCCCAAGATCCGCAAGCGTGGGACAACGACTACCTGCTCGAGACCTACTGCGAGGAGGTGCACCGTCAGGTCAACATTCGCGGGCTGCCAATCAGCCTCAGCAAGACTCCGGGTACCGTTCAGAGTCTCGGTCCGGAGTTGGGACAGCACACGGAAGCGATCCTGACGGAAACGCTCGGGTACTCGTGGGAGCAGGTCGCAGCGTTCAAGGAGCAAGGAGTGATTCTCTGATGGTGGTTGCCGACGGCTCGGGCTCGCGCAGGGGAGCGCTCGACGGGATTCGCGTTCTTGACATGGCCACCATGCTGGCCGGCCCATACGGCGCGACGCTGCTCGGCGATCTCGGGGCCGACGTCATCAAGGTCGAGTCGTTCCGGGGTGACGACAGCCGCCACCTTGGGCCCGCGCGCGGCGGCGAGCACTCGCCGTTCCTGAGCCTCAACCGCAACACGCGTGGGGTGGCGCTCGATCTACGCCGGCCCGCAGCGCGAGAAGTGTTCGCACGTTTGCTCAAAACGACCGATGTGCTGATCACCAACATCCGCGAGCCCGCGTTGTCGCGTCTGGGCAGCAGCTACGAGCAGGTTTGCCAGCAGCGGCCCGACGTCATCTGGGTAGGCGTGAGCGCTTTCGGACCCAACGGCCCGTACGCCGGCCGCCCTGGGATTGATTTTCTCACTCAAGGGTACGCGGGCTTGCTGGCGATGAACGGCGAGCCGGACGGACCGCCGGTGCGCGTCACTGTGCCGCTCGTCGACGTCATGACCTCCTTGCTCGTCGTATCGGGGGTGCTCGCGGCGCTGCACGTGCGCACGACAACCGGTGCCGGCCAGCGGATCGACATCTCGTTGCTCGATGCGCTCGTGCATGCCCAGTGCAGTGGTCTCGGCTACTACTTCCTCACTGGAGAGGCTCCGCCGCGCACGGGCAATCGCAGCCAGTACTTCGCACCGTCGGGGATCTACACCTGCAAAGACGGCCGACGCATCTGCCTCACCTGCCCGGCGGAAAAGTTCTTCCGCAACCTGTGCGCGGCGCTCGAGGTGAACTGGGCTCACGATCCGCGCTTTCACACGATCGCAGCACGGCTACAAAATGAAGACGCCCTCGACCACGCGATCGCCGCGCGCTGCAAGGATTTCTCGCGTGATAAGCTGCTTGAGCGGCTCGTCGCGGCGGACATGATGGTGGCACCGGTCAACGAAATTTCAGACGTCGCGCACGATCCGCAGATTTGCCACAACGATATGGTCGTCACGACCGAGCATGCGAAGCTTGGCCCGGTGGCCGTTACGGGCGTGCCCATCAAGCTGCACCGGACTCCCGGCAGTGTCCGCAGGAGCCCGCCGGTACACGGGCAACACACCGAGGAGGTGCTCACCGAGCTCGGCTATCGGCCAGACGAGGTGGCAGCGCTACGGCACGACGCATCGGTGACAGGAGTGCAGGCATGAGCTGGACCACCTGGGAGCGGGTGACTGGCGCCGGGCTCGAATTCCACGAGATTCTGTACGACAAGAAGTTCCATGTCCAGTTGGAGGGCGGTGTGGCGCGGGTCTCCATGAACAAGCCGCGGAAGCACAACGCCATGACCCTCCGGACCGTGGATGAAATGTTCCGTGCCTTTTACGATGCCGACCACGACCCGCTGATTGGGGCGATCATTGTCGCCGGTGTCGGCAAGCACTTCGGCGCTGGCGGCGACATCGAGTGGGAAAAGTGGGGCTTACGCGAGGCGTTCTACAACCGCTATCCTCACAACCGGCTGCTGCGCATGGCACGGAAACCGGTCATCGCCGCGGTGCAAGGATACTGCATCGGCGGCCACAACCATATGGCGTACTGTTGCGACTTCACGATCGCGGCCGACAATGCCGTTTTTGGCCAGGCTGGGCCCCGGGTTTCCAGCCCGGCCGACGGCTTTTTCGTCCCGTACCTCACGCGCGTCGTCGGCGCGAAGCGAGCACGAGAAATGTGGATGCTCTGCCGTCGCTACAAGGCCGCTCAAGCCTACGAGATGGGGTTGGTGAACACGGTCGTGCCGCTCGACCAGCTCGAAGCGGAAGTCGACAAGTGGTGTGAAGAGCTCCTACAAGTCAGCCCCGGGTGTCTCGAAATCCTCAAGGCCGCCTTCGACCAGGAGATGGACGGGTACGCCGATCTCGGCGTCATTTCGAGCCGGCTCTACCCCAATTGGTTCGACACGGCGGAGGCGAAGGAAGGGCCGGCGGCGTTCGCGGAAAAGCGCCGGCCCCGCTTCTGGCGCCTGCGGCGGGGGCAGGGGCGTCGCGCCGCTGCGACAGAGGGCCAGAAGCGGGCAAGGTAGCTCCCGGTGAACAAGTGTCTGACAGCGAGCGAGGTCGTTGCGGAACTTCGCGATGGCATGATCATCGGCATCGGCGGTTGGGGCTCGCGGCGCAAGCCGATGGCGCTGGTACGGGAGATGCTCCGCTCCCCCCTGAAGGACCTCACCATCGTGACCTACGGGGGGCCAGACGTTGGCCTGTTGTGTGCGGCCGGTAAGGTCCGAAAGGTGATGTACGGGTTCGTCTCCCTCGATTCCATTGCGCTCGAGCCTCACTTCCGTGCTGCCCGGCAAAGCGGTGCGATCCAGGCAGTCGAGTTCGACGAGGGCATGTTGCAGTGGGGGCTGTACGCGGCGGCCCTGCGCCTGCCATTCCTGCCGACACGGGCGGGATTAGGCTCCGATGTCATGCGAATCAACCCGCATCTGCGGCTGGTGAAGTCGCCATACGAGGATGGCGAGGAATTGGTCGCGATGCCGGCGCTCAACCTCGATGTCGCGTTGATACACATGAACCGGGCCGATGTGCGCGGCAACGGCCAGTTCCTCGGCCCCGATCCGTACTTCGATGACCTCTTCTGTATGGCGGCCCGACGACGCTTCATGAGCTGTGAGAAGATTGTACCGACGGCTGATCTCCTTCGCGAAGGATCGGTGCACACCCTGAAAATCAACCGGATGATGGTGGACGGCGTCGTCGAAACACCGGGCGGGGCCCACTTCACGGAGTGTCCCCCCGATTACGGGCGCGACGAGGCCTTCCAGCGCGCGTACGCCACGGCCGCCAGCGGCCCAACGGCGTGGAACGCGTTCAAGGCGAAGTACCTGGACCTGGGGAGCGAGGAGGCTTACCAGCGAGCGGTCAACCGCCGATGACTGAGTTCACACGAGCAGAGGTGTGTGCGGTGGCGATCGCCGAATCATTTCGCGGTGACGGCGAAACGCTGATCAGTCCAATCGGCACCCTGCCGGCCATTGGCGCGCGGCTGGCGAAGTTGACCTTTGAGCCGGACCTCTTGCTGACCGACGGCGTCGCGTATCTGGTGGCCAACGTGCTACCGGTCGGCGCCGAAGGACCCGAGCCGGTCGTCGAAGGCTGGATGCCGTATCGGTCGGTGTTCGACGTTGTGTGGTCGGGCCGGCGTCATGTCATGATGGGTGCCACCCAGATCGACCGCTTCGGCAATCAGAACATCGCCTGTATCGGGCCCTTTCACCGGCCAAAGGCGCAGCTCCTGGGCATGCGGGGCGCTCCCGGCAACACCATCAATCACCCGACCAGTTATTGGATCCCAAGTCACAGCACCCGGTCCTTCGTCGAAAAGGTCGACGTGGTGTCCGGGGTCGGGTACGACCGCGCCGCCGCCCTGGGGAAGGACGCCGCCCGCTTTCACGCGGTTCGCCGTGTGGTCTCCAATCTCGGTGTGTTCGACTTCGACACGCCGAATCATGCCATGCGGGTGGTCTCCGTCCACCCCGGTGTCAGTGTCGGGGAGGTGCAGAGGAACACCGGCTTCGCGTTGGTCGCGGGAGAGCAGGTGCCGGAAACACGGGCACCGACCGACCAGGAGATCCGCCTGATCCGCGGGGTGATCGATCCCAACGGGATCGCCGGCAAGGAACTCACGGAGTGAGAGGATCCGCTCGTGTTCCCAGCACTGCAGACGCGGCTGTGTGACCTGCTGAGCTGCCGCTACCCGATCATCCAGACAGCGATGGGGTGGATCGCCACGCCGGAGCTGGTGGCCGGCACAGGCAACGCGGGAGCGTTCGGATTTCTTGCCGCCGCGACCATCAATGCCTTGGAAATCGACGACCTGATCGCGCGGACAAAGCAGTTGACCGACCATCCTTTCGGGGTGAACTTCCTGATGGAACAGCCGGGCGCGGAGCGGATTGTCGACGCCATCATCGAGCACGAGCTCAAGGCCGCCAGTTACAGTCGTTCGCCCAATCCGAAGTTCATCGAGAAGTTCAAGGCCGCGGGCGTCCTGTGTGTACCAACCGTCGGCGCCGTGCGACACGCGCAGAAGGCGG
>JBHHYR010000074.1:0-16443 GCA_046757585.1 Binatia bacterium
CGCCTGCATGACGTCCTCGTTCAGGACGCTTTGCGGATGGTCGCCATCCACGACAGCCCCAATGCCGAGCTCAGGCTGGCCCGGGGCACCCAGCTTGCGCACAACAACAATGTCGAGTGGCGCCTCTAGCGCCAGAGCAACTTCGTAGCCCACGGGAACACCGCCGCGCGGCAGTGCTACCACCACCGGGTTCTGCCCCTTGTACGCCCCGAGCCGTGCAGCCAACTGCCTGCCGGCATCTTTCCGGCTTTTGAACATCACGCGTCACCGCCTCGATCACAGAGGTGGCGCCTAAACCACGCCGTTGCCAGACTCGTGACCTCGTCCAGGGTTCCCGGTTCTTCGAACAGGTGCGTAGCCCCCGCTACGATGCACATCTGTTTCTCGCACCGCAGCTGCTTGTACGCCTGCTCGTTCATCCGGATCACCGCACGATCGAGCCCCCCGACGATGAGCAGCGTGGGCACCTTCACATTCGGTAACGCAGCCGTGGCAAGGTCAGGACGGCCGCCGCGCGACACGATCGCCCGTACGCTCGGATCGGCCGCCGCTGCGATGAGCGCCGCTGCGGCACCAGTGCTGGCCCCGAAATATGCGATACGGAGCCCTGTCGTCGCTTCCTGCTGCCGGATCCAAGCAGTGGCAGCGCGCAGCCGTTGAGCAAGAAACATAACATCGAATACGTTCACCCGGTGGGCCGCTTCACGTTCGGTAAGCAGGTCGAATAGCAGCGTGCCAAGTCCGGTTGCCTGTAGCACCCGTGCCACGTGCCCGTTCCGCGGACTCAGTCGGCTGCTACCGCTGCCGTGGGCAAAGGCGACGATGCCTTGGGCGCCGCGTGGCAGACCCATGATCCCGTCCAACTTCACCGAGTCGGCTGGAATGCGAACGTTCGCTTCAACGGGGGGTTCACGCTCCAAGATGACTGCTCCTTCGCGTGCGTTCCGTATCTCGCCCGAGGTGGCACCAGAAGTCTGCCCGATTGTCCCCTCGCCATTCCCACCGTTGCAAGCAGATCGTCACGCTCGTGCGCAGCGAGCCTCATACGGTACACATACGCATACTAGCCGCGCGGGCTGCTGGCTTCCATCCCCGGCATCGACCAGCCACACCCTTGTCCGCTGCGACTTCTCACGGTGGCCGGGCCGTGCTACACACTGCTTGCCGGGGGGCGCCAGTGTGGGCACGCACGCCGACGCTTCACGGCGAGGCAATGGGCAGGCCACTCCGAGTGTTGATTGTCGAGGACTCCCCGCGCGACGCCGAGTCGATCGTGCGGGAGTTGCAGCGGGGGGGGTTCGATGCCTCCTGGGTACGGGTCGACACGCCCGACGCCGTGACCCGAACCCTCAGGCAGCAGAGCTGGGATCTCGTCGTAGCGGACTACTCCATGCCGCAGTTCAGCGGCGCGCTGCCATTGAAGGTGTCGCAAGACAACGGCCACGACCTGCCCGTCATCGCCGTATCGAAGACTCGTGAGAACGCCGCAGCCGCACAGCGAGCCGGAGCCGGCACCCGCCTGCCCAAGAGCCATCTCAAGCGCTTGCCGGCCGCGGTCAAGCGGGCGCTGCGTGACGCGCAGGCTCGGCGGGCGCAACCCCCGGCAGCAGAGGAAGCGTTGCGGGCAAGCGAGGCCAGGATTCGTGGCATCGTGGACGCCGCGGTTGACGGCATCATCACGATCGACGAACGCGGCTCGATCGAGTCGTTTAACCCCGCTGCCGAGCGCATCTTCGGCTACCGCGGCGAGGAGGTGATCGGGCGAAGTATCAACATGCTCATGCCCGCGCCGTACGCAAGTACGCACGAGGATTATGTAGCCAAGTACCTGCAGACGGGTGAGAAGAAGATCATCGGCATCGGGCGTGAGGTAACCGGGCGGCGCAAGGATGGCACGACTTTCCCGATGGACCTTGCGGTCAGCGAGGTTCGTCTTGGCAACCGCCGTGTGTTCACCGGCCTCGTACGCGACATCACCAGTCGCAAGGCGACCGAAGAAGCTCTACGCCGGCAGCGTGACTTTGCTGAAAGCTTGATCGAGACGGCACAGGCCATCGTGCTGGTTCTGGACACAGTGGGCGAATCGTCCGCTTCAACCGCTACATGGAGGATATCTCCGGCTATCGCCTCGAGGAGGTGCAGGGAAAGGACTGGTTCGCGACCTTCCTGCCAGAGGGGGAGCGGAGCCGGATTCAAGCAGTCTTTTCCCGAGCTGTCCGGGGCGTGCGCATTCATGCCAACATCAATCCCGTCGTCACCAAGGACGGGACTGAGCGTCTGATCGAATGGCACGCCAAGACGCTCAAAGACGCCGAAGGCACAGTGGTGGGCGTGCTCTCGGTGGGACACGACATCACGGAGCGCAAGCGGGCTGAGCAGCGGCTGTTCACGCAGCACGCGGTCACGCAGATCCTGGCTCGCTCCGCCAGCTTGCAAGACGCCATCCCGCAGCTTCTGCAGGCTATCTGCGAAGGCGTAGGCTGGGAGCTGGGCGAGCTGTGGCGGTTGGACCGCGAGGCGAAGCTCCTGCGCTGGGACGGCGGCTGGCACGTGCCGGCGCTCAACGGCAGCACGTTTCAGGCGGTCAGTCGCGAAACTCCCTTTGCGTTCGCGGAGGGCTTACCGGGTCGTGTGTGGGCAAGCGGCACGCCTGTCTGGGTGACTGACGTGGCCACCGATGCCGCCTTCCTCCGGGGCACCATCGCCGCAAGGCTAGGGTTGCATGGGGCCTTCGCGTTCCCAGTGCGCAAGGGTGATGACCTGATCGGCGTCATGGCGTTTTTCGGCCGCATCGCCGGACCACCCGACCACGAGCTGTTGCGGATGTTCGATGCGCTCGGCAGGCAGATCGGCGATTTCATCGAGCGGAAACGGGTCGAGGAAGAAATGATGCGATTGGTGGCCATTGTGGAGTCTTCCGACGACGCCATTATCGGCCGGACGGTAGATGGTTCGATCGTCAGTTGGAACAGGGGCGCAGAAAAGACCTACGGCTATTCCGCCGCAGAGGCCATCGGGCGCCCCGTCTCAATGTTGCTTCCACCCGATCGCCCGCATGAAATGAACCAGATCCTCGAGCGAATCAGGAGCGGACAGCGGATCACGCATTACGAAACTGTACGTCTGCGCAAAGACGGTACCCGGGTTCCCGTTGCCCTCACCGTTTCTCCCATGAACGATGGCGAGGGCAGACTCATCGGCACGTCGTCGATCGCTCGTGACATCACGGAGCGCAAACGGGCGGAAGCCGAGCGGCACGAACTTCAGAAGCTGGCCCAGCAACGCGAGCGGCTCGCCGATATCGGGGCGATCACGGCTCAGATCGTCCATGACGTCGGCAATCCGCTGGCTGGGATCTCGATGCAGGCACAGCTGGTGCTACGCCGGGCCCAGCGCGACGGGCGCCAACCGCTCAGTGCCGTCGTGCGTCCCCTGGAGCGCGTTCTCGCCGAAGTGTCCCGCCTGGATGCACTTGTCAAGGAATTCACCGAATTTTCGCACGAACAGCGCCTCGACGTGAAAACCATCGACCTGCGCCGCTTCCTCTATGGCGTCGTGGAACTCTGGCAGCCAGTCGCTGCAGCGCGGCAGATCACACTGACTGTGGAAGGCCGGCCCGCCGACCTGGCGGTCAGAGCGGACGGGGAGAAGCTCCGCCGCGTTCTCGACAACCTGGTGAAGAATGCCATCGAGGCGATCGACCGTGGACCAGGGTCGGTGAAGATTGCCGTGTCCCAGGTGTCCCCCGACGCGGTGCGCATTACCGTCGCCGATAGCGGGCCGGGCATCCCGGACACCGTGCAGGTGTTTCGCCTCTTCGAAACAACCAAGACGAACGGTTCAGGCATCGGGCTGGCAGTGGCCAGGCAGATCGTGTTGGCGCATCGGGGCAAGATCGAGTGCGCGCGGCTCGATCCGCACGGCACCGTGTTCCGCATCGAGCTCCCCTGCGCCGGGCCGGTTGGATGACGCCCACTGATCAGAAGATCGGGCGGGTCCAGATCCCGTGGATGCGCCTGAGGGTCGTGAGCGGGCCGCGCCGGCCCTGGAGCATTTCCTCGAGTTGCCGCATGCTCCGCGTCAGCCGCCAGGTGGCCACGTCGCTCGCAATGTAGCGCTTGACGTCGTCCTGCGTGATCGGCTCGGGCACGGGCATGATGAGTCCCTCACGCAGGAACGCATTCGCCTCGGGCAGGAACTCCTGGATCAGCTGCCCCCGGCCGTGGATGCTGGTATTGGCTAGAAAATCGAGCAGGATGGTACGCGGGTTGAAATAGCGGTTGAGCACGCGGCGCGCGAGCGGCCGCACCAGCGGGCGCAGCACCCGCGGTAATGCCTGCAAGTAGAATTCCATCGGCAAGCAGTCCTTGCCCGATCGGCGCATCATGGGCGTATTCGTATCGACATAGAGCAGCGACTCGTCTCCCCGCAGTGGCGCATCGTCACCCCGGTAGTCGCCCACTGCCCAGTTCGGAATCTGGCCGTCGACGCCAATCTGGAAGCCGCTGCTCCTGTGAGCACCGTTGTACCGAATCACTTTGCGATATTCAGCCAGAATCATCCGAAATAGAATTCGGCATTGCTCCGCGTCTCGCCGCAAGAGGATCGCCTTGCCAATCGAGTCTGGGTCGAGCGCGGCCTGTGTGGTGATAACAACGACCCGTCCCCGCCCGTCGCCCAGGGTTCGCCATCCGAAGTCGGGAACCGCAATGCCGACATCGTCACGGAGTCGCCGGTTGTATTCCATGTAGGTCCGCACGTACTGCTCGGCCAGTGCAGCGCGCGGAAACGGCGCCAGCCGCTTGTACACCTGCGGCGCTGGCGCCAAGCCGGCCCCGAGCGGGGAGGCACGACGGACGAGGCCCACCGGGCGCGAGATCTCTCCAAACCCGAAGGGGCGCACCACCAGCGGCACACGCACCAGCAGGTGCAGCTGGCGCATCGCGGCCCGGAAACTTCGTACATCAGCCAACAAGTCCGCGCCGAACCCGGGCGTGGCCCGCGCCAGCGCTCGCACCCGCGCCGGCGTCGGATCGCATACGCAGGCGCGACGCTGCGCCAGGAATACCGACTCGCGTGCGACGATGGCCAACACCCCCTCACGACCCCCAAACAGCTCGGAGACGAAGCGCCCTCCCCTGCTCCCACCCGTCCATTGTTCACACGCCGTACGTAAGCGCGCTGCGGATACCTCGCCGAGCATGTCCGTGAGCTCGGAGACCGCACGCCACAGCCCCTGGAGCCTGGAGCCGCCGAGTACCGACCCGCGCAAACCCGCACCGCTGACATCCGTACCGCTGGCCAGCACGTGGAGGCGCTGCCGGACCGTCGCGCTGTTCAAGATGCGAGCCAGACGAGTTTTGTGGCCGTAGCGTGCTTCCAGGCGTATTAGGCACACAGCCAAGTCGGCGTCCCACCCCTGGCTGTCGCCCGGACAAGGGCTGCCTGTCATAATGCAAGTTCCGCCCTCGACCCCGTGGGACCGCGGCGCCTTCCGGATGGCTCCCCGGGCAACAGCGCCTCTCGAGGTCACGGCGTGATCATCGCCTCGAGCTTCGTGAGGGACTCGTCGAGGATCCGCACGGTCTCCTGCGCCTCGGCATCACTGATGACCAGCGGTGGCAGGAACTGCTGCACCGTATGGTCGTGGTTGGCGTATAGCGCGAACAGGCCGGCGTCATAGCACAGCTTCGTCATCAGAGGGCCTCCCTCGGGATGCGCGTATCGCAGGCCCATGAAGAGCCCGAGCTGGCGGACCTCCGCAACCGCACGCGCGTGTCGCCGTTGCAGGTCGCCGAGCTCAGACGCGTACCAGGCCGCAAGCTGGTTCACCCGTTCGAGGAACCCCGGTGCCGTGATGACGTCAAGCATCGCCAGCGCCACCACACAGCCGAGCTCGGCGCCGCCAAACGTGCTGACGTGAATGAACGGATCGTCGCGGAACACATCGATGAGCCGCGGGCGCAGGCAGGTGGCCGTGATCGGGTACAGCCCACCGCTGAGTCCCTTGCCGGTGATCAGGATGTCCGGCACCGTTTCGAAGCGTTCAATCCCCCACATTTTCCCGGTTCGCCCGAGCCCGGTTTGCACCTCGTCAAGAATAAGCAGCGCGCCCGCCCGGTCGCAGATCTCTCGCACCTTGGCGTAGAAGCCCGCGGCGGGGATCGGCATCCCCAAGGTGGCCGGCACCGTCTCGAAAAGCACGGCGGCCGTGTCACCATCCACCACCGCCGCCAGTGCATGCGGGTCGTTGAAGGGTACCTGGACGAAGCCGGGCGGCATGGGACCAAAGGGGGCGCGGTAAGACGCGTCGCCCGCCGCAAGGGCAAAGCCGGTGTGCCCATGGTACGCGCCGAAGGCGCTGACGATCTTCGGACGGCGTGTATAGCCCCGGGCCACCTTGATGGCGCAATCCACCGCTTCGCCGCCGCTGACACCGAAGACCGTGTACTGGATGTCGCCCGGTGTCAGCGCGGCGAGCCGCTCGGCAAGCCGAGCTCTCTGGACGCTGACGAAGTGGTGGTTGCCGATATCGAGTGCCTCAGCAGCCTCCCGCAGGGCCATGTGCACGGCCGGATGGCGGTGGCCGAGATTGAACGTCCCACCGTTGACGTGGCAATTGAGCAGGCGTTTGGTCCCTTCGAGGTTCCACGCATAGACCCCTTCCCGCCGTCCCATGACGAAATCGATGCCGTACTGCGACCAGGTCTCGGCCTTGTACGGTGACACATAGCGGCTGAACTGCTCGAAGACCTGTGCAGTGGTGGGCATGCTCACGCGGCGTAGCCTCCAGCACGTGCAAAATGCAAGGTGCGCTCCGGCGCCGTCGGAGATACGATTGCCCCAGCAAGGCGCAGCGCCAGCGCAATGATCGTCGGCGTCGGATTATACCCAGAGGCGGTCACGAACACGCTGCCGTCGGCAGCGTACAAGTTGTCGAGGTCGTGAAACTTGCCCCAACGATCGCACACGGACTCAGCCGGGTCGTCACCCATGCGCAGGCCGCCCAAGACGTGACGGGAGCGCGGGGGGACGGCAGGGTCGAACGGGCTGAAGAAGCCGAACGCGGCGCCGGCCGCCTCCTGCACTCTCAACATTTCCGGCTTGTAAAACGTGGAGGCGTCAAGCTCAAAGGCGTGATTCTTGTACGTAAACCGCGGCACGGGCAATCCAAAGACGTCGCGCACCGTGGGATCAAGATCCACGCGGTTCCAGGGCTGGGGCGCGTCTTCGCCCTGCATGATCATCACTGCAATGTGTGCATTGAACGGACTTTCGACGAGCAGCTGTTTGAGCGACAGGCCGACCAGGCGGGCGAAGCGCACTGCCTCGGGTCGTAGGCTTTCACGCGCCGCCGTGATGGGCTCGGAGGAGGTGCTGAACTCGATCACGCCGCCGAGTGGCCGATCGGGTCGCAGCCCCGCCCCACCCTCGGTGATCCCGCGAAAGTCGCCCATCCCATGGGTCACCGAACGCCCGCGCTCCCCATGCAAGCGCTGCTTGAAGATGCCGGCGCCGATCGTCTGGAAGTGGAACAGCATGTGGCGCCCGAGATGGCCACTGGAGTTGCCGACACCCGGTCCGCCGGGGTCGGACAGGAGGCACAGCCGCACGGTCTCGATAGCGCTGGCAGCCAGGATGACACAGTCAGCCGTCGCCGAGCGCCGCCTGCCGGCATCATCGACGTACTCGACACCCAGGACCTGCCGCCGCGAGCCGTCGAGGAGCAGCCGCGTAGCATGCGCGTTATAGCGCAGCTGGCAGTTGCCCGTCAGCAGCGCTCGGCGCAAGGTGGTGACAGCCGGAGAGCCCTTCGCATTGCGAGGACATCCGTAACCGGAGCAGAAGCCGCAACTCACGCACGGCGAGCGGCCATCGTATGGCCGCGTGTTGATGGCAGACGGGTAATTGAACGGGTGATAGCCCAGCCGCGCAGCGCCATTCGCGAGCACGCGGCCTACATACATCGGGGGCTGCGGCGGCAACGGGAACGGTTGGCTGCGAGGGCCAGCGAACGGGTCAGCCTCCGGGGCGGTGGCGGCGCCTGCAACGCCGGACAGGCGCTCGGTTTCGACATAGAAAGGCTCCAGCTCGTCGTAGGTCAATGGCCAGTCCGCGAAGCTGGTGCCCGGGAAACTTCGACCAGCCGCGCGCAGGGTGGAAGCCATCCGGAAATCGACCGCTGTGAAGCGCGGGTAGCTAACGCTCGATATCACTACAGCACCACCGACATTGCGGGTGAGAACGTTGACGTCCGGATCGGCGTGCGCCACCTCGCTGTCGCTTTGCCGGAAGGTACGCGGCTCCACGAGCGGGTCCCGGCGCGCGAAGCTACGGATCGTGAGCTTGATTTCGTCGTTGCTGTACAGCGGCCAGGGGATGCCGCCGCGGCCGGTCGCAGCGGACACGGCGGGCAGCCGCACCAGCGTTGCGCCGGCGCCCGCAACCACCAGGCGTAGGACCTGGCGGCGGCTGAGTCCGGACGTTGCCGCTTGGGAGCTATGCACGCGGTTGCACGGCTGCATTGCGATGCTTCTATGGCACATCCCACGGGCGCGCCTCAACGCGGCCCAGGCTTTCCTGACCGTCCCGTGCGAAGCAACTTGCCGGCCACCCGACGACTGGCTGGTCCGCGGCGTTATTCCCCGCCCGCCACTTGCGGCGCGTGGATGCACCGGGGGCACTTCGCATGGGTGAGAAGCCCACCGCGTGGGGGGCGGACGGGAAAACACCGCTTCCGGGGCTTACGCCGGGAGCTATCGGACGACTGAGGCCGATCCGGGTCTGGGTTTACGTGTAGGCGGCGGTAAACCGTGCTGGCCGGCCCGCCGCCTCGTACGCGCGGTCGAGCCCATCGATCAGCTGCGCAAACCGGGCCAAGTGATGAAGGTCCAGGAACTGCTTTGCGACCCGAGCGTGGGCCCTCTCGCCCAGTTGGCGCGCAAAGGCAGGTTCCTGCAGCAGCCGCTGCACGGCCGTGCCGAAGGCCACGAGATCGGTCGGGTCCTTGAGCAATGAGCCGTCGACACCGTCGGCTATCTGATCCTGAATACCCCCGACAGCGCTGGCCACCACCGGCCGGCCCTTCCACATCGCCTCGGTGACTGTGAGACCGAAGCCTTCGTGTAGACTCTTTTGCACCACGACGCTCGCGTGCCGCTGCAGGGCGTTCACAATCGCAGCGTTCTCCTGCACATCGACCATCGGCAGCGAGGCCAGGTGTATTCGCCTGCGCACCGCGTCGGGCAGCTGCTTCCAAGTGGCAACGACCTCGTCGAACACAGTGGCACCTTCGGGATCATCAGCAACGGCCTGCACATTCGGGCCAGCCAGGACCAGCTCGGCGCCGCCCGGGGCGGCACCGTTTCCCAGAGCTGCAAACCCACGCACGACTCCAGCCGGATCCTTCAAGGGATCCCAGCGGGACACCTGCACCACAAGCGGGGTGTTCCAGGCAGGCGGCCCTGCCGCAGAGATCAATTCGGCCTGACGCTCGACGCGTCCGGCTGACCCGTCCTCCCGCACGAATTGCGCCCGGCCGCTCCCCGCCGAACCGTGCACCAATCCGGCACGCACAAGCAGGGCCCGCACCGTGGCGTCGTCGAGCTCCTGGTTCTTGGGTGAGAAGGCGTCAATGCTGGGCGTGATCAGGGTGGATTTTCCGTGGTCGCAGTACTCCGGGACGTACGCGCGACGGGAGAAGACGAAGGCGGGCACGTCGCGTAGATACGGAGCCAGCAACGCCCAGCCCCGCTCCACCTCGGCGTTGGTGGAGTCATGCCCGATGTGACAGCGCCAGATGACCAGCGCGCCCGCTTGGATCAAATGCGGCGCCAGCCCCGCGGTCTGTGGGTCGTGTAGCAGCACCACGTCCCGCGGCCGGATGATCGCCCGCAGATCGGCCGCGTTGTCTCGCATCGTCGCCTCGTAGATCGCGCGGGCATCCTCGCCAAGGCTTGACCCGTCACCCACGGAACCGTGCAACGCGTGATGCAGCCGCTTCGTGACCCGGAAAAACGCGGGCGTCCCACGAATGACCACCCAGCGCGCGTCGATGCCCGCGCCGCGCACGTACGGCAGCAAAGACTGCAGCATCTCGGCCACACCGCCTCCCGCTGGGGTCGAGTTCACGTTCCACACGATCCGACCCGCCAGGCGCTTGCGGGTCGCCTCGGCCCACTGCGCTGCACTATTGATCGCACCGCCGCCGACGATCGGCCGAAAGCGACCGAGCGCCTGTGCTCCGATGCTGACTTCAGTCACCGTCTCCTCCTCGCCCCACGCACCACATCCACCGGTCGACCCGTGCCGTCACCGGCCCCTCGACGTGTCTTCCACGTCGGCTCAGCAGCGCATCCACAAGCAAGCTTCTCACTACTTAGTGCGTGCAAGAAGAGAGGTTGTTTGTCAACTAAAATCGGTAGAGCCGCCGCGGAATTCTTGCTGCTGTGGCAGTGTGGTCCCGCGGCCGTTCCTGCCGCTTCTGCACCCGTGCGGGCCGGCCTGCTCGCACCGATCGCCGCCCGTGCTCGTCTGGCCTTCATAGCCTCTCCGAGAGGTTTCAGAGCAACGCATGTGCCGCGCATGCGCCTTGGATGATTGAGGGCTCAAAGGGTTGCGCCGCTGGAGCGTCACAGTCCCAATTTGTACGCTCACTGGTATAGCGACAAAGGAGCAACGCCCCGCATGTATTGCCTGTCAGGGAGCAAGCGCTGCGGAGGCCTCGGTGTCGTGGATCGAACACGGCCTGGCCGGCCGTTCACTGCCCCAGGAAGCACACGGGCGGTGGGCCCGCCCGGCAGCCAGAGCCTCGGTCGCGGGGCGGCATGCCACAGCATGCCGCTCCTTTCACTGAGCAACCAACACGCTCGTGACCAGGAGATCGCCGACCTGGTCGTTCTCCACCGTGAACGCACCCGTCAACACCCCGCCCGAGGCGCTTCCGCTGGCGAGGTCGCTGCAGCTAAACGGTGCGCCCATGGTGCTGAACGGTCCAATGTCGTTACCGGGTGCCATGTTCGCGTTGTTGATTGTCCCGGTTGAGGTGCCCGTTGTTAACGTTGATAGGCCGGTTTCGCCCCGTGCCGACGAGGGATCATCATCGGTGCAGAACGCACCGTCGTCGCCGAACATCGTCGGGTCCGAACCGGTGCACGCACCGATCACAAAGCCCAAGGAGGTGGCATTACGCAGCACTGCCGAACCCGGGCCGCCCGTCCCACTGCGCGTTAAGATCACCGGCCCAAGCGTGCTTCCGCCATTGTCCTGGGTCAGGGTCACGTCCGTGCCGTCGAGGCTACTGCAGCCGACCACGCCCACCGCGGCGTTGCCCTGCCCGAACACGTACGTACACGGCTTCTTCCCGGCGCACTCCGCGTCGCCCGCCGTGATGCCGGTGGTACACTCGGTCGCCGGCGTGATCCCATCGGCCTCGAAGAGGGTTCCACCGCAGGTCTTGAGGGAAACGCCGCGCAGGCAGGCGCACGCCAAGTCCATCACGTTGATCGCCGGCAGCTGCAAGGAGGTTGCCCGCATGACGACGGGGATTTGCCCATCTTTTTGGTGGCCGATCGTGAATGCGACGCTTCCGGTCACATCGATCGGAATGGTCAAAATGTCTGCTTGAGCGATGAAGCCGCTGCCCGCGACCAGTTCAGTCCCATCTCCTCCGATTTCGCCCGGCTGCAAAGTGATGGCCACTTCGGACTCGTTCGTACAATTGGCGGCACAGCCGTCGCCACCGAACGTCACGCAATGAACGCACGCACCGCCGGGACAGTCCGCATCGGCGCTGCACACCGCGTCCGCCCTGTCACCGCCGACGCACACCCCCTCTCCTTCGCAGTCACCTTCCGCCGTACAAGGCGTGCCCGCGTTCGTGCCGCCGATACAACTGCCCCCGTCATCGCATTCTTCACCCGCATCAACCTTCCCGTCACCACACACACCTTCCGTCGGACAGCCGTTGAGGGCATTGTTCACGCCCGACACGATTTCATTCACGGTGATCTGGCCATCGCCATTCGCGTCGCCAGCCGTGCAGGCAGAGACGTCTGCCGTGCCAAGTGCGACGTTCACCATCGTGATGAGTTCGTTGACGGTGACCTGGCCGTCCCCGTTACAGTCACCGACGCAGACGGCGTGCGCAGTACGCGGAACGAGCGCGAACGTCACGCCAAGCACCACGAGCGCTGCGGTACGGTAGTTGCCGCGGAACCACGCTGACTGGCTACATGTGTTCATCGTCTTCCTCCTCTTCCCTGAGAGCCGGGAGGCGGCGCTGCCGCCTCTGTTTGCGCTCATACCGCGGAAACCGCATCGTTGTCTACGCCCCCGAGAGCGAAAAATGCTCACGCGGCAAGGGCCGTGTTGTCTGGTTTGTTGTCCGCTCCACCAGCGGCGGGGACGGCCGATCGGCTGCTCGGGCCGCCCCGCGCTCTTGAACCCCCACACCGAATCGGCCTGTGCCTCCGCGAAGAGATCAGAAGGTTGTTCTCAGAATTGAGACGCGCGCACGCGCTAGATGCCCGTGCCCGCCGAGTTCACGTGGCAGCTCGGCATCGGCGCGTTGGCACGGGGGCTGCTCACTAGAACGGTGAGGTGAGCCGCCATGCGAGCAAGGCTCGGAGGCATGTTTTTTCTCCTGCTGGTCGCCTGCGCCGTTGCTGTGCCCCGAACGGCCAATGGGAAGCTCAAGGACGGTGACGTACTGGGCCCATCGAACTGGACGGAGGCGAAGGACCTGCTGCCGCAGGAGATTCTCGAACACTACCGCAATGGCGAGTACGTCAACCAGATCGCGGACATCACGCTGCCCGGCTACCGCAGCATTCAGCTCCCACCGGACTTTCAGCAAGCGTCGCGCGCCAATCGCGGGCGCTATGAGCTGTCGGAGGCAGGTTCGATCATCGATCGGCGCAGCGGTAGACAACCGCGCCACATCGTCGGGCTACCGTTCCCCGACATCGATCCACGCGACCCGCAGGCCGGAACGAAAATAGTATGGAACTACTTCTACACCGTCTGGTATGACGGCAACACCCACTTTCTCACTGAGCTGGAGATGCTCGGCTTGGGCGGCGTCGAGCGCCGACTGGTGACGGACGTTTACACCCTCATGTACGACGGTGCGCCGGAGGCGCGCGGCCGGCCGAACCCGAACAACTTGCTCCTGCAGACGATGGCACGGGTCGTATCGCCCGCCGACTTGAACGGCACCACGTCGCTGACGTGGCGCTTCCGCGACCCGGACAAGCACGACTCCTTATGGACCTTCGTGCCCGGGCTACGCAGGGCACGGCAGGTCAGTGCCCTCAACCGTTCAGACGGGTTTCTCGGCTCCGATATCTGCCTCGACGACGGCCCGTTCTTTGACGGCAAGCCGGAGGACTTCGTCTTCCGGCTGCTGGGTCGGCACGACCAGCTGGTGCTCATGGACCCTTTCAGCATACGGGGTGACGCCGACATCATGCCGGCGCCCGGCGGTGGGTGGCGGACCTTGTGGAAGAACGTGGCGCGCATCGGGGCCGACGCGCCCGGCTGGCGCGGCCTACCCTGGGCACCGGTGAGCGCCGTGCTCGTTCGCCGGCCCGTCTGGATTGTCGAGGCGCTACCACGCGACCCGAACTACCTGTACGGTCGCATCGTGCTGCGCTTCGACGCCGAAACATACCACGGGAGCTTTTCCAGCAAGTACGATCGGGCCGGCACGCTCCTGGTCTCGTATCAGGCCTCCACCGGGGCCTACTATACGGGTGACGCCGGGCGAACGTACTTTCCCTCCGGCGGCATCGCCGTCCGTACAGCGGAGAACTTCCTCTACAAACGGGCCACCGTCGTGCTCTTCCCACCACGCCAGCGCGAGCACCCTGCCGACTATCGCGTCCCGCTCGCCCCAGATCTCTTCAGCATGGATGCCCTCATCTGGCACGGGAAATAGCTCCCCCTCGCGAGCGCTCCGCCGCGGGGGCGGACACGGAGCCACGGTCTTCCTGGCCGTTGCCACCGTACTGCTCACGGCCGGAGCCGTGCTGCGCCTGCCGGGTCTCGCCGGCCAGGTCGACCTCGTCTCGCCGAAGGACCCGTACGTGCGGCTCGATCGAGCCATTACCGCCGAGTTCGGGATGCAGCACCCCGTCGTCTGGATCATCGAAGCGCGGCGCGGAACGGTATGGACGCCGCCCATGCTTGCTCGCGTCCAGGCACTGACACGGGAAGTGTTTACCATTCCGGGGAGCATCGGCACCGACGTCGTGAGCCTGGCGTCGCCCAATCTGCGCGACCTGCGGGTCACTGCTGACACCTTGCAACCCACGTACCTGATGGGCAAAGTGCCAAAAACACCGGCGGCGCTTGCGGCCCTGCGCCAGCGGGTCGAGAACGATCCGAACTACCACGGCACACTGGTCAGTGAAGACGGCACCGCTGCAATGGTCGTGGCAAACTTCCGCGATGATGCGGATTTTCACGCGGTAGCCGCTGCCGCACTCGCCCTGCGCAAGCGGTACTCTGACGGGGAGGCAGCGGTATACGTCACCGGTGCACCGGTGCTGGGGGCGCTTGTGCCGCGAGCCGCCCGGCCTGTCGCGGCGGGCACTGTCCTGATCCTCGGCGTAGGCCTGGCGCTGCTCGCGGCTGTCGCGGGCACACGCGCTACCCTAGCCGCGACTCTCGCGGTGGCGTTAGCCTGCCTCTGGACCGCCGGGGCATTGAGCATCCTGGGGAACGTGGTGCTCCCGTGGACGGCGTACGCCCTGCCATCCACGGCGGTGGTTGCCGTGGCGGCAGCCACCGCGGGCCGTGACTCGTGGCGCACACGATTCAAGGTGGCGCTCGCTCTGGGGATGGGGTTCGTCGCCTTCGGCGTGGTGGCCGGCGGGCCAGCCGCGGCATTCGGCGCCGCAGGCGCGGCCGGTTGTGCCGCCGGCGTGCTGTTGGGCGGGTACCTTGCACCGGCACCGGCTGGCAGCCATGCGGCCCTTGCAGTCTCGCAGGCGCGCATGCGGCTTGGTGCGGTGCTCCTCGTTGGTGTCGCGGTCCTCGGGCTGCCACGTCTGCACAGCGCTTTCGGCTTATTCGGGTATGGTGCGCGCTACTTGCCGCGGCAGGCCGCCGCGGATCTCTACGCGCTCGAGCGTCACTTCCCGCCGCCTACCATCCTCGCGATACGGTTCCGGGGCCAGCCGGGCTTCGTCACAGCGCCGGCGGTGCTCGAAGCGTTCGACGGGTTGGCCGGCGCCGTCCGCAGCGACCCCGCAGTGGTGCGCGTACTGTCCCTTGCAGATGTGGTGAAGATGGTGCATCGCGCCTTCCACGGCAACCGCCAGGAGTTTCTCGTCATTCCGAAGGATCGCGGCCTCATTGCGCGCTATCTGGCGCTCGCCTATTCGCCGGGATTCCGCCGTTTCGTGGATCGGGCATTCACCCGCGCTGCGTTCTGGGTGTATCTGTCCAGCGACAGTCCCACAGTCGTGAGCCGCGTGCTCGGGCGCCTGCAGGCCCAGCTGGCCGCCCACCCGGTGCCTGGGACGGAGGTGGATCTGATCGGGGGGAGCGGTGCCGTGGTGCTCGTCGCCGCGCGGGCCGCCCGGTCACTCGCCACCGGTGCAGGCGTGCTTGTCCTCGTGGCGGCCATCGGCGTGGGCCTGCTCTGCGGTGCGCGCCGGGGAGCCGGCGCCTTGCTCGGCGGGTTGGTGGCGGGCACCGTCGCCGCCGGGGCGTGCGGATGGCTTGCCGTGCCGATCGACCTCGTCTCGCTGCCCTGCCTGATCGCCACCGTGGCCGCGGGTACCGCGTTCGGAGCCCTGGGCAATACCAGCACACTAATGCCCACCTTCACGGCCATGGCACTGCTTGCGTTCGGCGCGTCATTCGCAGGAGCAAACGTCACGGGCAAGCTCCTCGCCGCGCTCTTAGGCGCGTTAGCCGTCGCTGGCTTGGTGACCCCGACTGCCGAGCCACGCAAGCAGGATCGAGCTGTCGTGCCTGATCCTTGACGGTTCGATCGCAGGCACCAGGCAATCGGCATCGTGCACGAGGCCGCCAACGCGAAAAGCGCCGTAGCGTTTCCCAGTCCGGGTGGTCCATTGCACCGCTGTCGCGGATGTGAGAAGGGTGCCGCCGGCACCGAAGAAGGGCAGTATGAATCGGCCGTGCCGGACAAAAAAGGGGGGGGCGTGAAGTTTCGTGGCAGGCGGCCGGCAGTTGCGGTTGCACTGCTTACACTGCTGTGCGGCTGCGCGCCGCGACGTGAACCGGTGCGTTTGCAGCTGCCTTCTCCCGCAGCTGGATCGGAGCTATCCACGGAGCCCGTGACGGTTTCGTGTGCAGCAAGCGGCGGCGGCAACACAGTTGCGCCGCCCAAGCCAGCGGAGCCGCTCACGCTCCACGAGGCCG
Source organism: Binatia bacterium (assembly GCA_046757585.1). GTDB lineage: Bacteria > Desulfobacterota > Binatia > HRBIN30 > HRBIN30 > JBHHYR01. The sequence goes on from JBHHYR010000074.1 coordinate 16,396, forward strand.
TGGGCCAGGCTGTCGAACACAATCCCGATATGCGTGCCGCCGCCGAGC
>JBHHYR010000075.1:0-16408 GCA_046757585.1 Binatia bacterium
TTCTCCGTCGACTTCTACTACGAAAAAGACACCGCAAACCCGCAGTTTACCTGGTACTTCGGTGACGGCAGCCCCTTGTCGCACAAAGCGAACCCGCGGCACACCTATAAGCAGCCGGGTACCTACAAGGTAAGCGTTCGGGTGACGGACGCGGAGGGTCGAGCAGGAACGGACGACTGGTCCATCGACGTCGAAAGCCCGGATGAATAGCCACACGCGAACGTGACGTTCACCGTAGCGGGCAGGAGCAGCCAGCTCGGCTGCGCTCCTCCGACGGCTTTCAGGGTTCCGGCGGCGTCCAGCGCAGCACGGGGTGTCGCGCGGCACGCGCCTCATCGAGACGCCCGATCGGCGTACGCGTGGGCGCGTTGCGCACCACATTGGGGGCGTCGTGCGCCTCCTGTGCGATGGCCAGCATCGCCGCAATGAATTCATCCAGCGTCTCTTTGCTTTCGGTCTCGGTAGGCTCGATCATCATCGCCCCACTCACCACGAGGGGAAAGTAAATCGTTGGCGCATGAAACCCATAGTCGAGCAGGCGCTTGGCGATGTCGAGCGTTTTGACGCCTGACGGCTCGAACCCCTTATCACTGAAGACGCACTCGTGCATGCACGTACCGGGGTAGGCCAAGTGATACGCTCCCTGCAAACGTCGGCGGACGTAATTCGCGCTGAGGACGGCCATGCGAGTGGCTTCAGTCAAGCCATCACCACCCAGGGCCAGAAGATAGGCGTAGGCGCGCACCAGTACGCCGAAGTTGCCATGGAACGCACGCACGCGGCCGATCGATCGGGGGAACCGATCGCACCACCGCAACAGTCCGCGGTCGCGTACCAGGCGTGGCGTCGGTAAGTAGGGTGCAAGATTCTGCCGCACGGCCACCGGTCCCGCGCCCGGCCCCCCCCCGCCGTGCGGCGTGGAGAACGTCTTATGCAAATTGATCTGCATGACATCGGCACCCATATGCGCCGGCTTTGCCACCCCCATGAGCGCGTTCAGGTTGGCGCCGTCCAGGTACACGAGTCCCCCATGCGCGTGCACAACCTTCGCCACTTGCACGATCTCACGTTCGAACAGTCCTAGCGTATTCGGGTTGGTGATCATCAAGGCCGCGACGTCGTCGTCCATGGCTCGCTGCACGGCCGCTGCTTCGATCAGACCGATACGGTTTCCCTCCACCTGCACGGTGCTATAGCCGCACAGGGCTGCACTGGCCGGGTTGGTGCCGTGGGCACTGGCTGGAATGAGCACCTTGCTGCGCGGCCTCCCCCGATCGACGTGGTACGCGCGCACCATCTTCATCCCAGTGAGCTCACCTTGCGCACCGGCGGCGGGCTGCAAGCTCACCGCATCTAAGCCGCTGATTTCGGCGAGCATGCGTTCGAGTTCCCAGATGACCTGCAGGGCGCCCTGCGCCCCGGCGGCGGGGGCTAATGGATGCAGGCTGCCGAACCCCGGCAGGCGCGCCACGACTTCATTGGCAACGGGGTTGTATTTCATTGTGCACGAGCCGAGGGGATAAAATGTCGTGGCAGCCCCGAAGTTCAACTGTGACAGCCGCAGGAAGTGGCGTAGGACTTCGGGCTCGCTGACTTCCGGGAAGCCCTCGATCGGTCCGCGTATGAGGTCCGCGGGCAGGAACGCAGCAGGATCAGCGTCATCGCCGCGGAGCAAAAAGTCGCCCCCCCCCGGCCGGCTGCGCTCGAAAATGAGCGGCTCGTCGAGGAGCAGGCCTGCCTGCTTTCGGACCCGCGTGGCAGCCTTGGGTACCCCCGTCATGATCAGCACCATCGGGCGCGGCAGCTGGCTGCGGCGATCCAATGGGCGGTTAGATGATCGCAGCCCCTGCCGAAGATTCCGGCATCGTCCTGCACCATGTGCTGCGGCATTAGCCCAAGGCCTCCACCAGCCGTTCGACCGCCGCCGCGTCGTGCACTTCCGTCGCACAAAGGAGTAGGGCGTCGCCGAACTCTGGATACCACTGGCCCAAGGGGACTCCGGCCAGCACGCCGCGCTTCTGGGCGGTGCGCCAGGCAGTGTCGGCGCCGAAGCCGTGCAGGACGAATTCGTTGAAGAACGGCGCCGCAAACTGCAGCTGCCACCTCCCGGTCTCGACCAAGCGGGAGGCGGCGCGGTGCGCCCCGGCAGCATTGGCGGCCGCCAGTTCATGAAAACCCCTCTTGCCAACCGCGCACAGATACACGGTGGCCGCCAGGGCGATCAGACCATGGTTGGTACAAATATTCGACGTCGCCTTCTCACGGCGAATGTGTTGCTCGCGTGTGGCCAGCGTCAAGACGAAGCCGCGGCGTCCCGCGCTGTCGGCGGCTTCCCCGACCAGGCGCCCGGGCATCATCCGGACGAAATCCAAGCGCGTGGCCAGCAGGCCGACCCCAGGACCCCCGTACGACATCGGCACGCCCAGGCTCTGCCCCTCCGCCACGGCGATGTCGGCGCCATAGGCGCCAGGCGGCTTCAACAAGCCGAGAGCCATGGATTCGGCTGTCACTGTCACCAGCAAAGCGCCGCAGGCGTGGGCCAGTCGGGCAAGGGTGGCCAGGTCTTCAACGACACCGAAAAAGTTCGGGTATCCGACGACGAGGGCTGCCGTCTGATCGTCGAGGGTCTTGGACAGCCATCCGGCGTCAGTCCGCCCGTCGCTGCTGACCGGCGCTTCCGCCAGATCGACGCGCGCCGCACCGGCCATGTACGTGCGCACGACCTCACGGTAGTGCGGGTGCAGGGCGCGCGACAGGATCACCCGGGGACGCCGTCGACCGATGCGCAGCGCCATCAACACGGCTTCAGCAGTTGCCGATGCACCGTCGTACATGCTGGCATTGGCCACCTCCATATCCAGCAGCATCCCGATCAGGGATTGAAACTCGAAGATGGCCTGCAGCGTTCCTTGGCTCACCTCCGGCTGGTATGGGGTATAGGCGGAATAGAATTCCGCGCGCTGTAAGACGTGATCGACAACGGCCGGCACGAAATGGGGATAGGCACCGGCACCGACAAAGCAGGGTTGCTGCGCCGCGGCGTTGCGCCCTGCCAGCCCTTCCAGTGCTGCCCGGACCTCGATTTCCGAACGCCCGGGTTCGAGGTGCAACGAGCCGCGGGCGCGCAGCTCTTGCGGCACGTCGGCGAACAGCTCGACAACGTCCGCTGCGCCAACCGCGGCCAGCATGGCGCGGATGTCTTCAGTTGTATGCGGTAGGAAGCGCACCAAGAGAACGCACTACTCTTTCTCCTCGGCCACGTACGCTTCGTACTCGGCCGCCGTCATCAAGTCTTGCATCTCCTCGGGGTCATTCATCTCGACTTTGATGATCCAGCCATCACCGTATGGATCCTCGTTGAGCATTTCCGGGCTTTCGGGCAGATCGTCGTTGATCTCGATGACCTTCCCACTCACCGGCGCATAGATGTCGGAAACGGCCTTGACGGACTCCACGACCCCGAACGCGTCTTCTTTGCTCACCTTGTCACCAACCGCAGGCAATTCCACGAAGACGATATCACCGAGCTTGTCCTGGGCATAATCCGTAATGCCGACGGTTGCCATACCACCCTCCACCAGGACCCATTCGTGCTCTTTGGAGTATTTTAAGTCCTCGGGGAACTCCATGCGTGCCTCCTTACCCTTCGCGCTTGTAGAACGGCAATGGAACGACCTCGGCGCCAACGACGCGGCCGCGAATGTTGATGCCCAGCTCGGTGCCAACCGCCTCCAAAGTGTTCGCCACATACCCTAGTCCAATCGCCTTGCCAAGCGTCGGCGACTTGGTGCCGCTCGTGACCATCCCGACGACGCTGCCATCGTGGACGATGGGGTATCCCGGGCGTGCGATACCCGGCTCGGTCATGACAAAACCGACGAGCCGCCGGGCCGGCCCCGTCTCGCGCTGGCGCACGAGCGCGTCGCGGCCAATGAACTTGCCTTTGTCGAAGCGTACGACCCAGTCGAGTCGCGCCTCCAGGGGGGTCGTCTCGTCGGTCAGTTCGTGCCCGTACAGTGGCAGCGCGCACTCGAGGCGCAAGGTGTCGCGCGCTCCCAAGCCTGCGGGTGTGATCCCGAAGGGGGCACCCGCATCGAGCACCGCGTCCCAGAGCACCGTCGCGTCGGGCGGGGCGCAATAGATCTCCCACCCGTCCTCGCCCGTATACCCGGTACGTGACACCAGGGCCTCGCAGCCAGCCACCTCACCCTGGCGGAATGCGAACCGGGGCAGGTCGGGCAGTGGGAGGCACGTCAGCCGCATCAGAACTTCGGTAGCCCGGGGACCTTGGACAGCGAGCTGGGCAAAGTCGCCGCTACGATCGATTACCTCGACACCATCCCGGTGTGCGACGATCCACCTGAAGTCCTTTTCCGTATTCGAAGCATTCACGCAAAGCAGGATGCGCGCACAGGTCACCCTGTGGACCACGACATCGTCCACCACACCGCCGTGCGGCAGACACAGGAGCGAGTACTGCGCCTGCCCATCATGCAGGCGGTCAAGGTCATTCACCGTCAATTCCTGGGTCACCGCAATGGCCGTGGGCCCCCGCAGCTCGATTTCTCCCATATGGCTCACGTCAAAGAGGCCCACTCGCTGCCGGACTGCCCGATGCTCATCCACAATGCTTGTATACCGGACTGGCATCTCCCAGCCGCCGAAGTCGACGAACCGCGCCCCCAGGGCACGGTGAGTGGTGTGGAGCGGCGTGCGTTTCATCGACGTACAGCACTCTGTCGTCGCGCAGCCGCCAAAGTATTTTGCATCAGCATGGCAACCGTCATCGGCCCGACGCCGCCCGGCACGGGGGTGATATGGCCGGCCCGTTCCCGTGCACGTGTGAACTCGACATCGCCAACGAGGCGGCCATCACCCACTCGGTTGATGCCGACGTCGATGACCACACTACCAGGCCGGATCCAATCGCCACGCACCATTTCCGGCCGGCCGATGGCGGCGACCACGACGTCGGCGCGTCCAATTTCAGCACCGAGATCACACGTCCGCGAATGGCACATTGTCAGTGTCGCATGCCGCTCGAGCAACATGAACGCGACCGGCTTGCCGACCAGGTTGCTGCGCCCGGCCACCACAGCGCGCGCGCCTTTGAGCTCGACGCCGGTGCTTTCAATGAGCCGCATGACCCCCAACGGCGTGCATGGCCGCAACCCGTCACGCCCCATGACCAAGCGAGCCTGATTGAGCGGGTGCAGGCCATCGACGTCCTTTTCCGGATCCACGGCATCGAGAATGGCCTCAGCGTCGAGGTGTGCTGGGAGGGGCAGCTGTACCAAAATACCATGGATTGCCGCTCGCGCGTTCAACGACCGCACGAGGCGGAGCAAGTCGGCCTGCGACGTATCCTTGCCGAGCTCGTGTCCCTCGGAGACAATTCCAACGTCGGCACACGCTCTGCGTTTGTGGCGCACATAACTAGCCGACGCTGGGTTGTCGCCAACCAGGACTGTCGCCAAACCCGGCGCATGGCCGACCGCATGACGGAAGGCCGCAACTTCTTCCCGAACCACCGCTCGCACTGCAGCGGCCGCTGCCTTGCCGTCAATGATCTGGGCCATGCGGCGCCCATACTCAATGCGTCGCACGTTGTAAATCCCCCGGGGCACGGAGATCGGAGGCCACCAGGCTGCGGTTGCTTGGGCAGCAGGACCCCCCACCGGGCGTGACCGCCCGCAGCCAGCCCCGCGTCCGGCCGTGCACACAGCGAGAGCTGTCGCCATCGGACGGACAGCCCCGTTGGGCTTGCAGCCCTGCAGCCTTCCATCTAACCTCCCGCAGCCATGATCATTGGCATTCCGAAGGAAATCAAAGCGGAAGAGAATCGTGTGGCGATGACGCCCGCCGGGGTCAGCGCGTTGGTGGCACGCGGGCACCGCGTGCTCGTCGCACGCGATGCCGGAGCGGGCAGCGGACTCTCCGACGCGCAATATCGAAGCGCCGGCGCCCACGTGATGCGGGCGGTGCACAAGGTGTGGCACGAGGCGGAGATGATTGTGAAGGTCAAGGAACCCCTCCCGTCGGAGTACCGCCACTTGCGCCCGGGGTTGGTCCTGCTCACCTACCTGCACCTGGCCGCCAGCGAAAAGCTGACCAGAACGCTGCGTGCCAAGAAGGTATGCGCGATCGGCTACGAAACCATTCAACTCGACGATGGAACGTTACCCCTGCTCGCACCGATGAGCGAAATCGCAGGTCGCCTGTCGATCCAGGTTGGCAGCTGGTGCCTGCAGGCGCCGTCGCAGGGCGCGGGCATTCTGCTCAGCGGCGCGTCGGGAGTGCGACCAGCAAAAGTGGTGATCCTAGGCGCCGGCATCGCCGGCTCCAACGCGTGCCAGATCGCAGCCGGCGTCGGCGCACACGTCAGCATCATCGATCGCAATCCGGCTAAGCTACGTTACATGCACGACATCTTGGGCGGACACATCACTACCGTCATGTCTAATCGGGCCAACATCGAGGAAGAGGTGGTCGCAGCCGATCTGGTGATCGGATCGGTGCTGATCGCGGGGGCCAAAACGCCACACCTCGTGACCCGCAAGATGGTGCGGGCTATGCGCCCCGGCTCCGCCATGGTCGACGTCTCGATCGACCAAGGCGGCTGCTTCGAGACCTCACAACCAACAAGCTTGGACCATCCGACCTTCGTCAGTCACCACGTGGTACACTACTGTGTGACCAATATGCCAGCCATCGTGCCGCGTACCTCGACCTTTGCCTTCACCAATGCCACGCTGTCATACGTCCTCGAGCTCGCCGACAAGGGGATCCGGCGGGCCCTGCTGGAGAACCTTCCCCTCCAGCGCGGGGTCAATGTGTTCGCGGGGCACGTGACGCATGCCAGTGTCGCGCAAGCGTTCGGCCTCCAGCACACCGCAATCAACGACTTGATCTGACAAGCCGGGACTCCCCGCCCACCGGCCGGCCCGTTTTCTGGCGCGACCTAGTACGCTTGGCGGCGGGCCGTACCGTCAGGACGGGACAGGCCGCCGTTCGGACGACTTTCTCCGCGACGCTACCCATGACGAGGTGCGCCAGGCCTGTGCGACCATGGGTAGCCATGACGATCAGATCAGCACGGGCGGTCTTGGCGGTATCGACGATCACGTGCGCCGGGGAGCCGGTCTTGAGCACCGTGCGCGCTCGCTGTCCTTTCTTCGTCAGCTCGGCGCTGATACGCGCGAGCTGCTGGCTGCCGACGCGTCGTTGCTCATCCATCAACATCGCCAGGTTCGTGTTGGTCGCATACACATCCGCAGGCGTGGCGAAGTAGATCGGTTCTAGCACGTAGAGAATCAAGAGCTCCGCGCCTAGCGGCCGCGCCAACTCGCAGGCATACTTCAGGGCGTTCAGCGAGTCGTCGGAGAAATCGAGCGGTATCAGAATTCGCCTAATGCCCATCGCAGCCTCCCCAATCATGCGGCGGCTGATATCATCGGCGACGACGACGCGCAAGGCAGAGCGTAGACGATAAGGGCACTCCGAAGAGCGGATTGCTCAGCGCCAACTTTGACGTCGCCCGTTTGCTCTCCGATCGCGACACGTCAGTGACCCCACGGGTTACTTCAGCGTACGGGCGGTGTAGGCAAAGAGCACTGCCGCCGCCAAAGCAACCAGCAAGGAACCCCGGCGCACCCACACGCCGGGGCCAGTCAGTGCCAGGCTCGTTACCATACTGAGCCAGACCCACACGATGATGCCGAAGATCGTGAACACCAAATAGGTGAACGGGTCGAGGGCCAGAAGGGTGGCCGCTTGATCGAGCAACGAAATCATTCGCGTACCGACTGTGCGCCTCTGCCGGACGCAGCGCTATTCCCGGCATATGCCCGGAAGCTTCGGGCAGTTCAAGCACTGTTTGTCCGCACCCTTGCCACACCGGGCCTGACTTCCGCTTCGTCATGGAGTATGAGTGCCCCTATCAAGGTTACGAGCGGAGGCGGCTAAGATGCTCAAAGTGCTCGAGGGGATTCGTCTGATCGAAGTCGCGGAATGGTTCTTTGTCCCAGGTGCCGGGACGGTACTGGCAGACTGGGGCGCCGACGTCATCAAGATCGAACATCCGACCCGCGGTGACCCTCTACGTGGTCTCATCAGTTCTGGCATCATCCCCGGCGCCCACGGCCTCAACTTCTTCATCGAGAATGGCAGCCGCAACAAGCGCAGCGTTGGGCTGGACCTGGGGGCCGACCGGGGGCGTGAAGTGCTCTACGCACTGGTTGAAAAGGCCGACGTCTTCCTGACGAACTTCTTGCCCGCGGCCCGGCGGCGGCTGCGCATCGATGCCGACGACTTGCAGAAGGTCAACCCGAAGATCATCTATGCCAAAGGCTCCGGTCAGGGGCCGAAAGGTCCCGAAGCGGAGCGCGGCGGGTTTGATGCGGGCTCCTTCTGGTCGCGCGGTGGTGTCGCCCATATGCTGAGCGAGCCCGGCAAGCCACCGATCATGCAACGCGCTGCCTTCGGCGATACGATCGGCGCAACGTTTATTGCGGGTGGGATCGCCGGGGCTTTGTATCGTCGCGAGAAGACGGGCCAGGGCTGTGTCGTTGATGTGTCCCTTCTGGGCACTGCCGTGTGGCTGATGGCTCCCGACATCCTCGCGGCGCTGCTGCTCGGTCATGACCTTCCACACCATGACCGCAGCCGGGCGCCCAATCCGCTGATGAACACCTACCTGTGCAAAGACCGCAAGTGGCTCATGCTGATGATGCTCACGCCGGTGAAACACTGGGAGGAGTTCTGTAAAGCCATCGAACGGGAGGACTTGCTAGCGGAATACCCGCTCATGAAGTGGGCCGATGACTCCACCCGTGGCCAACTCGTCGACATCCTCAGTGCCCACTTCGGCACACGCACACGGGCTGAATGGATCGATCGACTCCTGCAGTACGACACCATCCACGCACCGGTGCAGACACCCAGCGAGATTCGCGACGACCCCCAGGTCATCGCCAATCGCTATCTGGTCGACTACGTCCACCCCAATCATGGACCGTTCAAGGTTGCCTGCAGCCCGGTGCAGTTCGACGGCGAGCCGACGGACGTGCGCCGGGTGGCCCCCGAGGTGGGCCAGGACACCGAGGAGGTCTTACTTGAATTTGGCTTCTCATGGGAAGACATCGCTGCCCTCAAGGCCGACAAGGTCGTTTCGTAAGACCTTTGGCCCGCGCCTTCATCATGGCGAGATGCAGTCCATCAGTTCCCGGAGATCACTGATCCGCCCAGCAACGCTGTTGCTTGGTGCCCCACGTTGGACGAGGACGGCTCGTGCACCCGCAGCGACGGCACCTGCAACGTCGTCGCTCACACTGTCTCCGACGTGTAGGGCGTCTCGCGCATCGGTAACGAGGCACGCCAGCACTCTGTTGAATATGCGGGGATCAGGCTTGGCACATCCGGCATGCCCTGACGCCACTCCGCATCGCCATTCGTATTTCGCCTGAACCATGAGCGCCGACTGCCGGCCGAGCCAATCAGACCAACCGGGACGGCTCCTGCCAGAATTGAATCAGGACCCCATGGGCGCTGCGTGGCGAAATGAACGCCGTCTTGCGGCCGTGACCCAAGTCGGCCTGGCCCACCATTCGCAAACCGTCAGCCTCGAACTGGGCGAGCAGCGGATCCAGGCGGTCGACGTGGATAGAGATGTGATGGAGGCCTTCACCCCGGCGTGCAAGAAAACGCCGTACGAAATTAGAGGGGCTGTCGTCCGCCTGTTCGATCAGCTCGACTTTGTAACCACCGAGGGTGAAATTGGCGAGCGCAAAGCTGCGATCGTAGCCAACATGCTTCTCCCGCCCCGGCCGGATGGGGAAAAAATGGCGGAAAAACTCCAGCGTCGTGCTGATATCACGCACTGCTATCGAAACGTGGTCGATCCGCATCGTAACGCTCCCCCCCGAACGCAGCCGAAACGGCGCCGTGGCGGGCCGTTCGGGTTCGACGAGGCGCGGCACTTGCCAGAACTGGATGAGCACACCATGGGCGCTGCGTGGCGAAACGAACGCCGTCATCTCACCGCCCCCGGCATCAAAACGATCGACGACACGGATGTCACCGGCTTCGAGCCGTCGGACCAGCGGCTCCAGTCCGGTCACCTCGAGCGACAGATGATGCATGCCCTCGCCTCGCCTGTCGATGAAGCGGCGCACGAAGCTGTCGGGGCGGGTAGCCTCGATGAGCTCCAGCTTGAACTGTCCGACGTAGAAGTCACACCAGTTGAAATCATCCGTATAGCCGCGACGCTTGTCCACGCGCATGTCAACCGGCACGACGGTGCGAAAGAACCCAAGGGCGGTGTCAATATCGCGCACCGCAATGGAGACGTGATCAAACCGCATCATGTCCCGGTACGCCGTCGCGACGGTTGGCCCGTTCTGACCATTCTCATCGTGATCCATGGATCGCGCTCCTCGACATGGTTGCTCCTGTCATGCTGTCGCGTGACTCCATGTGCAGGCTGTTCCCTTGGCACCGTCCAAGACCACGATGCCCTGCGACTTGTCCGGATCGCCAGTGAGCGCTAGGAGTTGGCGTGTATGCTGGCATGGAGGGACCGATACCCGCTGGCCACCAACGTAGCGGCCGGAGTTGGGCGCGCAGCTGGTGCAAATCAGGCCGACGCCCCGCAGGAACGTATGGATGTCGCTGAATGACATGATGGGCATCGTAGCCTCATACACGATGAACACAAAGGGGAACAGCGATTCGCCGTTGTTATCACGTGTCCCCCTCGTCCGCGCTTCATGCTAGCATCTGCTGCGATGCCACTGTGCAACATTCGTGTCGTCTTGGTACGGCCGCGTGAGGCCGGCAACGTTGGTGCGGCGGCGCGGGCGATGAAGAACATGGGCTTGCGGGATCTAGCGCTCGTCGGGCCAGCGCCGACGCGGTCGTTCTGGGCTCGGGCCATGGCGGTCCACGCCGACGACATCCTGTCTCGTCTCCGCCGCCACACGTCGCTGGGGGAAGCGGTTGCCGGCTGTGGGTTGGTGGTCGGCACCACCTGCCGCCGCGGGCCGTACCGCCGTACCGCGCAGGCGCCACGGGCGGCGGCACCGCATATCGTGGCGGCGGCAGAGACCAACCCCGTGGCCATCGTATTTGGTCCGGAGGACCATGGGCTGAGCAACGAAGACTTGAAGGCATGCCACCACCTCATCAGCATTCCCACCGCAGAATCATATTCCTCGCTGAATCTCGCGCAGGCGGTCTTGGTCTGTTGTTATGAGCTCTTTCTCGCTGCGGCCGGCAGCCCCACGGCTCCCCGTGCTGCAATGTTGGCGCCGGCCGAGCGAGTGGAGTTCATGTTGCAGCGCCTGCAGGCCGCATTTCTCTCGATTGGCTTCTTGTCCGCTGACAATCCCGATCACATCATGTACGCATTTCGGCGGATGCTGGGACGGGCCCAGATGGACGAACGTGACGTCCGTATACTGCTCGCACTGGCGAGGCAGATCCAATGGTTTGGGGAGGGCGGCTGGCGGCGGGCAGTGGCCAGCCGTGAACCCATGGCGGCCGCCGGATGTCGGGAGCGGACGCAAGGGCAGGTCTAGTCCATGGCGGCTGTTGTCATCCCCTTTCAAGACATCGTCCAGGCCCGCCGCCGGAACCTGGAGCGCGCCTACGCTCAATGCTGTATCGACATCATTGAGTCGAGTCTGCACCTAGCGCTCGAGGAGTTCGATGCGGCGCCGCCGGCGGAGCGGCCCCTGTACGCGCGGCGGGTGCGGCAGCTCGGCGCCTTGCTTGAATACGCGGTGCAGGTCCTGTGACCCTGCCAACCGCGCTCGGCAGCGGCCTCGCGGTCGTTGCGGTGCTGCTCCTCCTGGTGTTGATCAATCAGCGGCACGCCGTCGCGCACGACAGCCGCGAGCACCCGCAGCTCCTTGCAGCGAGTAGAGATGTGCCGCACAAGCGCAGGTAGGCATCCAGGCGCGGGGCTCATGTGGCGTGGATGCCGGCTGCTGGCGGCGCTCTGCCTCTGCACGCTCGTGGGAGCGCGCGTGGTTGCCGCAGGGATCTCGGTTCAGGACGAACGGGAACTTGGAAAGAAGTTCTCGCTGGAGGCGCGTGCCAAGTTGCCGTTGCTCGGCGACGTGGAAATCACGAACTATGTGGACCACATCGGCCAGAAGATTGTCGCGGCCCTTGGTGCGCAGCCCTTCACGTATCATTTCTTCGTCCTGCGGGACATGCACATCAACGCCTTCGCTGTGCCCGGCGGATACATCTATGTCAATGCGGGGCTGCTGACACATGTGCGCAATGACGATGAACTGGCTGGCGTGCTCGGCCATGAAATCGCGCATGTGAACGCGCACCATCTCGCGCGCCAGCAAGCAGCAACACGGTTGCTGAACTATGCCACGCTACTCGGCATGCTGTTGTCAGTCGTGCAGCCCGCGGTGGGAGCTGGTGCGCTGGCGGTGAACGCCGCGACCCAGCTCAAGTATTCCCGCGAGTTCGAGCAGGAAGCTGACTACCTCGGAGTAGGCTACATGCGGCAAGCAGGTTACGCTCCCCGGGGCATGCTGAGGTTCTTCAGGCAGATGTGGGATCAGCAGCGTCTCAAGCCGGCGGCAGCTCCGCCGTTCCTGCTCTCCCACCCGCTCACCGAGACGCGGCTCAGCAACTTGGAAGCAGTGCTGCGCACCCACCGGTGGAACCGCGAAACGCACCGGCGTACCAGCCTCGAGCTGGAACGAGTGCAACTGCTCACCCGCGCGCATTCGGAGCCGGCAAAGGACGTCGTTGCGTTGTACCGGCGCCGGTTCGAGGTACAACCGGCAGAGCCTCGCGGGCAGTACCTGCTAGGACTTGCGTATTTGGAAACAGGAGCGTTCGACGCTGCCCGCGAGAAGCTGGAAGCCGCGCAGCGGCTTGGCTTCACCGGCGTCGAGCGGGACCTGGGCCGCGCCCTCCTGCGTTCGCGCCACCTCGAGCAAGCGCACGAGTTGCTGCGGCGCGCGGCGGAAACAGCCCCTAATGACCCGATCGCTCACCGCGAACTGGCAAGGGTACTCGAAGCGCTGGGCGACCTCGAGGGGGCAATGCGGGAGTATGGCCGGGCAATCCGGCTCGCCCCGGATCTACAAGAGGCGCATTACGGACTGGGCATTCTCGCGGGCCGCACCGGCCACCAAGGCGACGGGTTCTACCACCTCGCGAAGGCATTCGAGCTGCGGGGTGAGTTCGACAAGGCGGTGAATCTCTTCGAGAAGGCACAACCGCTTCTGCCCCGGGGCAGTAAGCGTGCGCAGGAGGTGCGGACTACTATCAAGGAGCTGGCCCATTACCTGGGCCGCGCCCCAGATGTGCGTTAGAAAACCATGGTGATTCACGAGTCCTGGTTCACGCCCGTTCTGTGCGGACTTCCGAGACGACCGGACGCATCACGGGTGTCACGCCCGAGTGTTGGGGCGTCGGTTCCTCGAATGGATGGCGCTACTCCCCGGCGGTAATCACCGTCTGGACTCCCCCCAAGCACGCCCGGGCCATTTGAACCGTTGACCGCGCCGTCGGCGCCTGTTAGGCCCCTTCTGCAGCGGAATGTCCCTTTTTGATGCAGCCCGCACACGTACGCAGCTGGGTGGAAAATCTACCATCGGCAACCGCAACGGGAGGCAAGGATGAGCGAAGCCTACATCATCGATGCGTGTCGAACGCCGCGCGGCCGGCGGAAGGGCAGCCTGTCGAACGTACATCCGATAGACGTCCTCGGCGTGCCGTTGAACGCCATCGTGACGCGAACCGGGATCGACCCGAAGGACGTTGACGACGTGGTGATCGGATGCGTTAGCGAAACGGGCGAGCAAGGAACGAACATCGCGCGAGCCGCGGTGCTGGCAGCGGGCTGGCCCGTCGAAGTGCCGGGCGTAGCCCTGAACCGCTTCTGTGGTTCCGGCCAACAGGCGGTCAACTTCGCTGCGCAAGCTATCAAGGCGGGTGCCCAAGATCTCGTGGTGGCCGGAGGGGTGGAAAACATGACTCGCGTCCCGATGGGTGCCGATATGGGACCCTTTCCCCCCAGCTTGCTGGAAAAGTACAACTTGGTGCCGCAGGGGCTGTCCGCGGAGATGATCGCGGATCAATGGCACTTCAGCCGGGAGCAGCTGGATGAATTCGCATTGGGCAGTCAACAGAAGGCATGGCGCGCCATCAGAGAAGGACGCTTCAAGCGGAGCCTGGTGCCCGTGGATGTGACGATTAACGGCACCCAGAAGCGATTCGACACCGATGAACATGTGCGTCCGCAGTCGACCCTCGAGGGCCTGCTGGCCTTGCAGCCGGCGTTCAAACCAGGCGGCAAGATCACGGCGGGGAATTCCAGCGGCATCGTTGATGGGGCGGGGGTCGTGCTGCTGGCTTCGGAAAAGAAGGTGAAGGAACTGCACCTGACGCCGCGGGGACGCGTCGTTGATCAGGTGATCCTCGGCTCCGAGCCAGTGATCATGCTGACCGGACCGATTGCAGCGACTCAGAAGATTCTCCAGCGCACCGGAATGACGATCGACGAGATCGATTTGATTGAGATCAACGAGGCGTTCGCGCCGGTGCCGCTGTGCACCGCACAGGAAACCGGCATGGATCTCGAGAAGGTCAATGTCAACGGGGGCGCGATCGCCCTGGGACATCCGCTGGGCGCCACCGGTGCGATGCTGATCGGGACGCTACTCGACGAGCTCGAGCGCCAGAAGCTCCGCTACGGCCTGTCGACGATGTGTATCGGGTTTGGGATGGGTATCGCCACGATCGTCGAACGTCTCTAGGCCATCAGCTGTCAGCCAGAAACGCTGAAGGGCCAGAGGAGTAGCCACCGACCCTTCTTGTTCTCAGCCCTGAAAGCTGATCGCTGACAGCCGAGAGCTATCCTACGCCACGTTCAGGTTGCGGCGTGGCACGTCGTGCATCAGGACATCAGAAGCATCCTCGGTATCCTCGTCACGAATCCGCTCGACCCCTGCACGCGTCTGCTTGCGCGTCATCAGGATGCTGTAATTGCCCAGAATCTGCTTGATCAGGTCGTAGTTCTGCTGAATCGACTCGGTGACCGAAATGTAACCGTAGCGTGCAGCGCGCAGGCGCTCCCAATAGGCCATGGCACTCAGCTGGAAGACACGCAGGTCCGTTTCCTTGGGCTCGATGACGACAATATCGCCGCGGAAGTTGGGGTCCTCCTGGTACTGCCGTAGCCCGTACTGGAGGCGCGAATGCAGCAGGGTTCGAAACACCTGGTTGACCACCGTCAGAATCCCCGTCTCGGCCAGCAGCCGCCCACCCCCGCCTTGGTCGGTACCGTCTTTCGGCGCAAGCCGGACGCGATTGGAAAAGGGCCGGAACGGATTGTAGCAAATGACGAGATCGGCTCCGTGTTCGATGGCGACATCGATGTTCGCCGTCCGGCGTACACCGCCATCGACATAGTCAACGCCTCGGATGCGGGCGGGCTTATAGAAGCCGGGCAACGCGGTCGACGCCTGTACCGCCTCGGACACCGTCGCCGAGGTATCTTCGTCATGTCCGAAGACGACGCGCTCCGCCGTGTCGAGATTCATCGCACCAATGTACAGCTCCCGTTTCGTGGAGCGGTACAGATTCCGGAAGTCGTTCGGGATACCGGCCCTTCGGAAGTTGCGCCGCAGATAGCGTTCGATGCTCGAATTGTCGAAGAATCCCGACGGCAGGTAGTCAACGGCAAACGGAAAGCTACGCCGTTGGGCGAGTGCTTCACCGATCGGCTCCAGCAGCTCCTGGAGTCTGGCTACGCCCGGCTCATGCCACGTCTTACCGAGCGGCTCTTGAAGCTTGCGGGCCAGCTGGGGCATCTGCCGGAGCAAATCAGCAACCGTCCCCGGCAAAAACGTTAGAACATCCAGGGCAAATTGCGCTGGGCAGGTGATGAACTCGCGCAACGCGGGGCTGTAGACGTCGCGCGGGCCAAAGCGGGTGAAACGGCTAGACTTACCCTCTAAACTCTTGAGCATCTCCGCAGGGCTCACCCCAGCCGCCAGGGGCGCAGCGAGCACGGCACCTGCGCTCAGGCCCACATACGTGTCGAACTCCGTGGTCTTCTTGTTGACGAGGAAATCATCGAGTGCCTTGAGGCCTCCTAGTTTGAAGGCGCCGCCGGTCACCGCGCCACCAGCGAGCACCAATGCAACCTTTGGCTCTTGCTTCCGAACGGATAGATCGCTCTTTTGAACGATGGTAATCCCCATCGGCGCTCCTCAATCGATCGATTGAATCATCAAACGACCTATGACGCAGTTTGTCAAGAATTCCCTCTATATTGCGTGTGCTGCAGCATACGCGCAGCGATCTCGCGCCGCCCCCCCGCCAGATCTTCGGGCGTGTCGAAGACCCGCCAATAACCGGTATGGACATA
>JBHHYR010000076.1:0-16297 GCA_046757585.1 Binatia bacterium
CGTTGCCCGAGAGATGGGTGGTGCTCCAGCCTGCACGACCATCGGCTTTCCCGGGCGCCTGCCGGGTGAGTGGGCCGCGCTGGTCAACGGGACACTGGCGCACGGCTTGGACTACGACGACACGCACGCCGAGTCGGTACTGCACGTCAGCGCGAGCGTCGGGCCGGCAGCGCTGGCCGCGTGCGAAGCGGCAGGTGCCAGCGGGCGAGCTTTGCTGCTGGCGCTAGCGCTGGGGATGGAAGCAAACGTCCGCATCGGTCTGGTGGCGCGGGGCGGCTTTCACGACCGGGGTTTTCACCCCACTGGAATCTGCGGCACCTTTGCGAGCGCCCTGCTGGCGGGCAAAGTCGCGGGCCTACCGCGCGCCCAACTGGCGGACGCCCTGGGCCTGGCGGGCAGCCAGGCAGCCGGCTCGCTGGAGTTCCTCACTGACGGGACGTGGGCGAAACGCATCCACGCGGGCTGGGCGGCGCACAGTGGTTTGGTGGCCGCCCGCCTCGCCGCCGCCGGCTTTACCGGCCCGCGCGGGACGCTGGACGGACGCTTTGGTCTGTACCACAGTCATCTCGGCGCCGCTGGCTGGGATCCGGCTGTCCTCACGGCCGATCTCGGCCAGCGCTGGCATCTGTTGGACATCGGCCTGAAGCCGTACCCGTGTTGCCATTACAACCACGCCTTCATTGACTGCGCAGCGACACTTCGTGCACGGCAACCGATCCCACCCGCAGCGATCGATGAGGTCGAGTGTTTCATCGCCGCGCGGGAAGTTCCGATCGTCTGCGAGCCCGAGTCGAATAAGCGGAGGCCGCAAACCGACTACGACGCGAAGTTCAGTCTGCCCTACGCGGTTGCATCGATGCTACTACGCGGCCACGTCAACATCGAGGACTTCACCGGCGCGGCAATCCACGACCCCGCTGTGCTCGCGCTGGCCGCGCGTGTCGTCTATCGCGACGATCCCGAGAGCGACTTCCCCCGCCGCTTCCCCGGCCGCCTCCGCGTGCGGTTGCGTGATGGCCGGGTGCTGGAGCACCGCGAGCGCATAAACCGTGGGAGCGCCGAACGGCCGCTGAGCGAGCACGAGGTCCGGGAGAAGTTCCGCTCCAATGCGAGCCGCGTGCTCGACCCCCGCGGGGTGGAGGCAGTGGCCGCTACGGTGGCGGGCCTGGAGGACCGGGCAGACCTCGTCACGCTCGCCACGGGGCTCGTTCCGCAGCCCAACTGAACCGGGGACGTCTCCGCCGCGGCGCTTACAGCTCTATCGTGAGCCCGTCGGAAGCCATTTCGACTTCGATCTCGTTGCGGCGCGCATGCACCTCCCGGCCGAAATGCGTCAGGATAAGCCGTTTTGTGCCGAACCGGTGCCGTTCCTCAGCGATCCGCGGATAGTCGAGATGAATCGGGATACGGGTCTCGAAGAAACAGCACTCGCAGATGAACAGGTCGGTGTCCTGTGAACGTTCCACGAGCGCCTCGGTCCAGCCGGTGTCGCCGGAATACAGCACGGCACGTCCGCCAACGTGCACCCGCAGCCCGAGGGAAATGTCATGTTCTTGATGCGGGACGCGGAAAGGCTCGACGCGGACCGCCCCGAGCGAAACCGGCGTGCCCGGGGGCATCTCCATGAACTCCAACTTGAACGGAAGCGGCTCGGCCGCCAGGTCGCGGTACGTGGCCCGATACAACGCCCAGACGCGCTCCTCGGTGCCGGCCGGGCCGGCGATGCGCAACGGCCGCCGCCGCGGCTGCTCGTAGATGTACTGCAAGAACAAGTACGGGAGGCCGGCGAAGTGGTCGCCGTGCAGGTGGCTGACGAGGATCAGGTCGATCGCGCCCGGGTCAACCCCGTGCTGTTTCATCGACGTCAATGTGCTGGCCCCGACATCGAGCAGGAAGGACGTGCCGCCGGCTCGGATCAGATAGCCGGCCTGATGCCGGCCGCTGGCGGAGAACGCGTCACCGGTACCGAGGAACGAAACCTGAACGGGTTGCATATCCGGCTTCACGGCTGTCGGCCGACAAGCCGGCCGAGCTCGCGCATGACGACGAGCAACGCGGCCAGCGTGGGGCGGCGGGCGCTCTTGATATCGTCGATCAGCACGCGCAGTCTAGCTAGCTGCTGGTCGTGTGCCGCGGCATAGTCCTGCATGCATGCGTCAACCGCGCTGCCCGCCTGGCCGCACAGGAGAATATCGTGCGTCAGCTGGCGCCGGGCGTAGACCAACCCTTCCATCAATCCTTCCACCGCTCGCCGCTCCCAGCGGTCCTCGGCCGGCAAGGCTCCGAGGCTCTGCCGCATCCAGTCCAGGTCAACGATGTCTCCGACCCGGTAGTAGGCGCGGGCGGCCGTGTCGCGCGGCACCTCGATGACTGCCGCAATGTGAGCAACCTCCAGCAGCTCCGCTAACTGATCAAGGGCGGTGATCCGCTGCGCCAGAGCCTGCGGCGTCCCTTCACCGACCAGCGCCTCCACGGCTGCCCGCGCGCTCGCCCGGCTCGCAGCGGAAAGCAACTCTGGAGGCATCCCCAGCAGTTCCCGCACAGGTGCGGTGAAGACATCGCTCAGTTCCGCCGCGGCGACGTCAGCCGCCTGCGTCTCCACGATCCATTTCGTGGCGCGCGCCAGCGCGGCCTCGAGTGCGAACCAACAGCGCACTTCTGCGGCCAGCGGCAAGGGGGGGTCGGCGGCCTCAATCTCCTCCCAGAGGGCAGCCGCACCGCTCACCGCTACGGCGACAGTCCAGGCCCGGACCGCCGCGGCGGCGTCGACCCCGGTGTCGCGGGTGATGCGCGGGACAAACGTCCCGCCCATCGTATCGATCAACTCGTTCGCTGCTCCCACCGCAATCATCTCGCGGCGCAAGCGGTGGCTGCGCACGGCCGCTCCGAAGCGGGTGTTCACCACCTGAGGGAAGTACGCGCGCAGGTAAGGCTCAAAAAAGGTGTCGTCCGGCAACGTCGACGCCAGCAGCCATTGCTGCAACGCGAGCTTGGCGTGCGCCAGCAACACCGCGAGCTCGGGCCGCGTGAGTCCGCGGAAGGTGGCACGGCGCTCCCGCAGCGTATCCCGGTCCGGCAGAGCCTCCAGACGCCGGTCGAGCAGGCCCTCACTTTCGAGCTGGGCCATCAGTTCGCGAAAGTCAGCGAGACGCGTCTGGCTGCGCAACTGGTCTAGACTGAGAACGCGTGCCTGGCGCTGGTTGTGCAACAGGACCCGGCGCGCGACCTCCGATGTCAAGTCGCCGAGGATCTCGTTCCGCTCGGCCACAGCCAGCTGGCCGCTTTCGACCGCGGCCGCCAGCGCAATCTTCAGATTGACCTCATGGTCGGACATGTCGACGCCCGCCGAGTTGTCGATTGCATCCGTGTTGATGCGGCCGCCGCGCAGAGCGTACTCGGTGCGACCGCGTTGCGTGAACCCGAGGTTGCCGCCCTCCGCAACGACCTTGACCCGTAGTGCACCGCCGTCCACCCGGATGCTGTCATTGGCGCCGTCACCAACGGCGGCGTGTGTCTCGTTCGTAGCCTTGACGTAGGTGCCGACGCCGCCGTTCCACAACAGATCGGCCTCCATACAGAGGATCGCCCGGACCACTTCGTCTCCTGTGGCGGCGGACGTCTCCAAGCCGAGCATGAGGCGCGCCGGTTCCGTCAACGGTACCGTTTTCGTGTGGCGCGGAAACACGCCACCGCCGTTGCTGAGGGCGCTGCTGCCGTAGTCGGACCACGTCGAACGGGACAGCAGAAAGAGTCGCTCGCGTTCCGCAAAGGACCGGGCCGGATCCGGGTCGGGGTCCAGGAAGATGTGCTGGTGGTTGAACGCGGCGCGCAAGCACAGCCGGCGCGAAAGGAGCATGCCGTTGCCGAACACGTCTCCACTCATGTCGCCGATGCCAATCACGGTGACGAGCTCCCGGTCCACGTCGCGTCCCATTTCGCGGAAGTGACGGCGCACGCACTCCCACGCGCCACGCGCCGTGATGCCTTCTTTCTTGTGGTCGTAGCCGTGGGTGCCACCCGACGCGAACGCGTCGCCCAGCCAGAACTGGTGCTGCGCTGCAACGTCATTGGCGATGTCAGAGAACGCAGCGGTACCCTTGTCGGCAGCCACGACCAGGTATGGGTCCGCGTCGTCGTAGACCACCATTCCCGCAGGAGGAACCACGTGGCCCTGGACAATGTTGTCCGTCAGGTCCAGCAGGGCACTGATGAAGGTGCGATAGGCGGCCACCACCTGGCCGGAGGTCAGCGGCGTCCTCGCCCGCCGTTTGGCGATGAAGCCGCCCTTGGCCCCGGCCGGCACGATCACGGCGTTCTTGACCGTTTGCGTCTTCATCAACTCCAGGACTTCCGTTCGAAAATCGTCCGGCCGGTCACTCAACCGGATGCCGCCGCGTGCCACCTTCGCGCCCCGCAAGTGCACCCCTTCCACGTGTGCGGCATGGACGTAAATCTCGTGCGCCGGCAGCGGGCGCGGCAGGTGCGGAACGCGCGCGCACTCGACTTTCACGGCCAGCACCGGCTGCTCCGCCCCGTGCGTCGTCTCCGCCGCCTGTGACTGGAAAAAGTTCGTGCGTACCGTCGCGCGCACCACGCTGAACAACGCGCGCAGAATGCGGTCGTCGACGACACTATCGACGGCATCGAGGCTGGCGATGAACTGGTCTTCGACCCGCGGCAGGCTCTGTGTCAGCCGGTCGCGGGCGGTGGTGGACCGCAGCGGGTCGAACTTGGCGGCGAAGTATTGCCAGAGGCGCTGTGCGGATCGCGGATAGTTGACCAAGGCGTTCACGAGGGCGGTGCGACTGGGCGCCGTCCCGATCTGCAGGCCATGGTTCAGGTACGTGCGCAGCAGGTCCACCTGTTGCCAGTTCAGGCCCGCCTGCAGGATCAGCGTATTCAGGCGATCGCTTTCCAGGCGGCCGCCGTGCAGCATGAGAAGGGCGGGCTTCAGCAGCGGCGCGGCGGCCTCGACGTCGAGTTGGGCACCACGAGTGTCCTGGACGAAAAAGGTATGCATGTGCACCTGCCCAACTTGCGGCAACGTCACCTCCAGCGGAACTTCGGCGAACACCCGCAGGCCGAGATTCTCCAGCACCGGCAGAAAGTCGCTCAGCACGAGCTGCTGCCCGGCGAGATAGAGCTTCACGGCCGTGAAGCGGGCCTCTGCGGTGCCGCTATCGCGCTGGCTCGGATCACCGGCGCTGAGCTCGTTCGTCAGGTCGACCTGGGGCGTGCGCGTTTCCAGCAACGCCTCCAGGCAGCGGATGTCGCGCACGGCCACCCCCACGTCGGTGGCCGCCTTGTACTGGCTCGAAAACGCCGCCGTGTAACGTTCGCCAAGCACCCGGACCTGGTCGCGCGGCACGTGTTTCTGCAGCTCGTCGCGGAGCCGGTCGTCCCACGTGCGCAGCAGGGCAGTCACCTGGGCCCGCAGCTCGTCCCCCTGCACTGCCCGTGCACGCTCGACCGGGGCAGCGAAGTAAAAGTGCAGCCGGACCTGGTCGCTTTCGTCCATCGCGAGCCGTTGCTCGAGGACAGCCGTCGCCAACAGCCCGCGTGCCAGCTGTCCCTCGATGCGCCGGTAGAGCTCCTGGGAAAACCGCTCTCGCGGGAGAATGACCACGACGAAGACGCCACGGCCGAGCACATCGGACCGGTGCAGCACGTGCACGGTGCCGCTGCCTTCAGCGGCCAGAATGGTCTTGATCGTTGCACGCAGGTCCTGCACCGAGCTGCCCAGCAGCTCCACCTTCGGCATGCTATTGAACACGGCGCCGATCGCTTTGTAGTCGTGGGATTCCTCGGCTGCTTCTTCCGCCTGGAGGATGGCGGACAGTTTGCGCCGCAGGAGCGGCACGGCCATGGGTTCCTCTGCGTAAGCTTGCGAGGTGAACAAGCCGAGAAAACGCCGCTCGCCAGCCACAACGCCGGCGGCGTCCACCTCCTTGATACCAATGTAGTCCATGTGCGCGCGGCGATGGATCGGGCTTTCCGCGTTGGTCTTGGACACGATCAGGAGGGGCGGTTCGTTGAGGCGCCGGCGCAGCACCTCCGGTATCTGCTGCGGCGTGACGTACGTCGAGCGCTCTTCCTTGCGCAAGATACCCAAGCCGGAACGACGCCGCACGACACCGGTGCGCTCCGCGCCATGGCCCGAAAACTGATACTCGCGGTAGCCGAGAAACACAAAACTCTTTTGGCCCAGCCAGTCGAAAAACGCCGCGACCTCATCGACGTCCGCGTTCCACGGCGGCGGGAAGGACCGGCTCCGGAGCTCGTCGGCCACGGCCTCAGCCCTGGCGCGCATGGCCTGGTAGTCGTCGGTGGCGAGCACAACGTCGCGCAGATGCTCGGCCAGTAGGCCGGCCAGCCCCTCGGGATCCGGAACCCGCTCTACTTCGACGTGGACGAAGGATTCTCTACGGCCGAATCCGCCCGGTGCACCGATCGCCAGCACCTCACCGCGGGCGTCACGCTCGACAGTCATCACCGGATGCATCAAGCGTTGCACGGCACAACCCGATTCACGCAGACACTCCCGCACCGTATCGATAATAAACGGCCGGTCACGCATTACGGTCTGGACCACAGTGCACGACGTCTCCCAGCCGTGGTGGAGCAGGTCGGGGTCGAACACACGAACGCGGGGCTCCGGCGGTGTGCGTTCGAGCAGGAAGCGGCACGCCGCCAGGCCGAGCGCGGCGAGTTCGTCCACTGTGCCGCTCTCCAGGACCGCGGCGCCGGGCTTGTCGAACAGCTGCCGCAGGAACGCATCCGCGAGCGGTCGCTCGGCGGGCGTGGCGTTGGCGCGCACAACGTCGAGGACCTCGCGCAGCTTCGGAGGTGCGGCAGCGGTCGCCTGCGGTTCCGCCCGCTCGCGTTCCTCCATCAAGCGTGCAATTGCTCTGGACAGCTCAGCCATCGACGCACCGTGATGGGCGGTCAGCCGTCCACCAGCAGCTGCTGCGCGAACCACTCTCCGACCGGGTGCAGGCCGCACTTGCGCAGAAACAGCCGAGCTGCCGGGCTGGCCGTCCCCGGCAGCGGACAGGACAACCTCGCACAGCCGCGCTGGCGCGCGCGGCGCTGCGCAAAGGCGACCAGCGCCGTTCCAATCCCGCGCCGCCGAAACGGTGTCGCAACCACAAGCTGCTCGAGCCGGGCCCATGGGGCCGCCGTGAGTTGCCGCGCATACGTCACATGTATGAGACCGGCGAGCGTCTCGTCAACCAAGGCAAGATAAAAATCTGCGCCGAGATCTCCCACGAGGCGACGGAAGCGCCGCAGCGTGGGACGGTCCGGCGGCGGGAGCGCGACGTCGCTGACCGCGAGCAAACCCATCACCGCGGGGAAATCCGTGCGCCGGGTGCGTCGAATTCGAAGGCGAAAATCAGCCACGGACCCCTCTTACCAAGTCGGCAGGGCGCAGTCGAAGACCGGCCCTAGTCGCTCGAGGGCGTCGATAGTCCCGCACGGGCTGGCCGAGCCGGCTGCCCCCGCTTCCCCTAGGGTCATTTTGAGTTGATTTGTGCTTGGCGGCCGTCTAGCATGCGGCCCTGCGGTGGTGGGATGGTGAAGCTTTTACGCGCGAGAACGGTTCATCTGATGCTCGGTGCGCTGTGCTGTCTACTACCGGTGCGCGCCGGGGCGGGAAGTCCGCCGGAGCAGAAACTCCCCTCCGCGCTGCTCGTGTACCCCCTGATTGAAGTTCCTGGCACCTGCCAGGATGACAGCAGCGTCACGTGCAGCAGCGATAGCGATTGCGCACCCTCGCCGGGCGGTCCCTGCATACAGAGCGGCGACACCCGCGTCGAGCTGGTCAACCTCTCCGGCCATGGGGTGCTCGCACAGTGCTTCTACGTCAACGGCGAAGGCTGCAACGAGGTGGGCTTCCTCATTTCCCTGACGCCGTACCAGCCTCTTTCCTGGCTCGCCAGTGCCGGCCTGAGCAACACGCTCACGGGGAGTGCTGCGCCTCCGTTTTTCGGCACTGGTGAACTGAAGTGCGCCGTCGTACCTCCGCAGTCGCAGCCGCAGATCCAGTTCCACAATACCATCCAGGGGCGTGCGACCGTCTTCCGGTCGGATGGGCGTACGGTCTCCTACGGCGCGGTGGGGTTTCGACGCCTCTCGGACGGGAACTTCACTGGGGTGCTCGCCCTCGACGGCAAAACCTATGCCCAGTGTCCGAGTAAGCTACACTTTGATGTCCTGGCTGACCAGCCCGGCGCCACCAGTGAGATGGTCCTTCTGCCCTGCTCGCAGGATCTGTTGTTCCAGGAACCTACCTCCGTGACGGTCCAGTTGCTGATCATCAACGAATTCGAAGAGACGTTTTCGACCTCCCTGCGGTTCACCTGCTTCGATCAGCGCGCCTTGGGCGACATCGCGGATTCACTGGTCCGGTCGACGCTCGGGACGGATACGGCGCAGGTGATTGTCCGCGGAGTGGGCGAGCCGTTACTTGGGCTGGTCGTTGACGCGGTGCCAGCGGCAGGCACGGCCGGCAACGAACCGTCGTTCCAGGGCGGGCGGCCGGCAACGGTGATTTTCCCGTAGGCGTATATGGCTGAGCTGCTCCGCATCCTTGTCGCGTTTCTCATCCTGTTCATGCAGCAGCTCGGCCAGGGCCCTGCCAAGTTGTTCCCGGTGGTCAGCACACCCACGACGGCAGCCCCACCGACCGCCACACCGACGGCGACCGCAACCCGAACGGCTACGCGGGCACCGACGGCTACGCGGACTGCTACGAGGACCCCGCAGGCGACGCCGACTCCAACACCGTTTCCGACTGCACGGCCTTCGAGTGCAGATCCCGTCGGCTTCGAGGTGACGGGCGTCCCGCCGGCGCAGAAGCTGCCCTCGGCGCTGTTGATCTACCCGTTGGTCCGGGCCTCCGGCAGCGAGGACACGCGTATCGAGCTCATGAACCTCACGAGCCAGCCTGTGTCGGCGCAGTGCTTTTACGTGACCAGCGGAACGTGCAACGAAATCGGGTTCTTCGTCACTCTGACGGCGAATCAGCCGATTTCGTGGATGGTCGGCGCCGGATCGAACGGGAATGGGCGCCGAGTGGCGCCGGCATTCTTCGGCGATGGCGAACTCAAATGCATCGTCGTCCCGCGGACGCCGGACCTCAGTTCACACAATGCGTTGCAGGGCCGTGGCCTGCTGTCCGATGCGAGCGGACAGACGCTCGGCTACGCGGCGATCGGCTTCCGCCGCTTGACGCCGGGAGACTTCAGCGGCGTCGTGCCGCTCGATGGGATCACGTACGAACAGTGCCCGGACCGGCTGCACTTTCAGGTGCTGCCGAGCCAAGGGGGGCCTGACAGTGAGTTGGTGTTGGTCCCGTGCTCACAGGATCTACTGTTACAAGTGCCGTCCACGGCGAAGGTTCAACTGGCCGTGATCAACGAGTTTGAGCAGCGGTTCTCCGGAGCCACGACCGTGAAGTGCTTCAACCGTCTCGCCTTCAGCAGCTTGCCGCCGCTGCGGCAGAGCAGTGCTGGAACCGACACGGCGCATCTGATTGTGCGCGGCACGGACGTTCCGGTCGTCGGTCTGGTCATCGACCGCTTTACCGTGCCCGGGGGCATGGCCGTCTCGACCTCGAGCAACGCGCCGTTCCTCGAGGGCGGCCGGCCGGCGATCGTGCACCTCCCCTGATAATCGGTTTTCAGCCGGACAGCGCAGCCAGCCGCCTCCGCTGCTCTGCGTGCAGCATCCCCGGCGCCCGAGGCGGTCGTGTGTGTCCTGAGATGGGTGCAGCGGTGTACCCAAGCGGGCCGGGGGCGGCCGCTGACAGCTCCTCCCGACTGCCGTGGAGTCAATCGGATGTGGCCTTGAACCGCTCGGGCTCGTTACTCCGGTTCGTGCTGTATTGCGCCTCCCAGCACGTGGTGCCGTTGCTGAGCTGGACCGTGACCGTCGTGTCCTGCAGCAGCGGCAACGCGGGCACGCCTAGACATGCGCCCCTGCCCTTGATCACGATCTTGGCGCGGCCGTCCGACCCGCCCGCCAGCCGCACCCGCACGATCCCATCGGCCGTGCCGAACCGGTCACGGTACTGAAAGCCCTTCTGCGTTGGCCTCCACTGGCCACCCGCCGGGATCCGATGCGCCATGATCAGCTGATCGGCACCAGCGCTCTGATCATACACGCATAGGGTGTACCCGGTGTCAGTCAGCGGATTCCCGAAATCTGCCTGCGTGGTCGTCGCTCCCTTCTTCCACGTCCACTGCAACCTATCTCCGCGATCCGGCGTCCTGTCCCGCAGCGAGAGCACCGCGCGATGCGAGGCGACCGGCAGGCGGCATTGCGTAAGCGGGGTGGTACCCCCCGTGCAGATCCCCGCCTGACAGGTGTCGTTCCGCGTGCAGGGATTGCCGTCATCGCAGGCCAGTCCACTGTTCGGCGTCCCGGTGCACACGCCGGCTTGGCACGTATCATTCGTCGTGCACGGGTTCGCGTCATCGCACGCCATCCCGGACGGGCTGCAACTCCCGAAGGGAACCGGGACTGCGATACGCCACAGGGCGGCCGGTGAACGATCATCGGGGGGATGCGACTCGAAGGCAATCGACGTCCCGTCCGCTGACCACGACGGCGCGCTGTCTTCCTCCGCGTCGTTCTCGGTCACGCGGACCGGTGTGCCACCGGCAGCCGCGACCACGAAGATGTTGGGTACTGCCAGTCCTCCGAAGTCCGACGAGTAGACGATCCACTGGCCATCGGGTGACCAGCTCGCGTCGGTATCGCTGGTACCGTTTGTCACTTGTTGGGTACTGCTCCCGTCCGGGACCACGGTGTAGAGATTCCAGACCTCGCTGTCGCCGCTGCGCCGCTGAAACAGGATCCGGTCGCCCGAGGGGGACCAATTCGGTTGCCGATTGTCGGTATCAGTACCGGGCCCGTCGACCAGCTGCGTCAGCCCCGTGCCGTCAGCCCGCACCTTCCAAATGCTGCCACGCTGCTGGAGCTCACGCTCGTCTCCGACGGATTCGAAGACGATCCACTGGCCGTCGGGCGCGTAGCTCGGTTCCTGATAGTGGAAAAACGGCGCCGTTTGATGCGTGACGCGGACGAGGCCGGTCCCGTCAGGTGCCGCGGTCCAGATCTCGTCAGTACCCTGGCGGTCGGACGAGAAGGCGATGCGGTTGGTAGCGCCGTTCCAGCTGCTGCCTGGTAGGTTGACGCTGGTATGACCGGGCTCATCCAGCAAGACAACGGGAACACCGTCGGCGAGCGAAAGTGTATAGACGCCAGCGTCGCCCCGGTTGTAGCCGGAGTGGAACCGCGTGAACAGGAGCATCTGCGCAGCAGCCGAAAACGCCGGGTTCTGGGCGCTCGTCCCATCGGCCGGCGCATAGACGCGCCGGGCCTGATCCCCTCGGCAGCTGGCAAAGGACTGGGCGCGAAGAGCGGGCAGCACCAGGCCGGCGAGCACCACCACCCGGATACCGCCGAGGCTGTTCATGTACCGGCCTTATACCACGGGGCACAGCCTCAGGTAAGGGAAATCGCGCCACGCCGATGCGCGCGTCGCCCCCCGCCCGGACGTTTCCCTCTCTGTCTCCGGTGGCACGCCCTCAAGCCGCATGGTAGGCTCCGGTACGTGGTCAAGAGTGCTGCGCCTCCACACGGAGAGCAACATGAGGAGTTGGACAGCTCGCAGTCGAGCGCGCGTTTCCGAGCCATGAAAGTCGTCTCCCTCAATGTCGGGCTTCCGCGCGAGGTTTCCTGGAACGGCAAGACCGTCCCGACGGGTATCTTCAAGGAGGCAGTGGCTGGCCGCCTGCGGCTCGAGCGCCTCAACTTCCAAGGCGATCGGCAAGCGGATTTGTCGGTCCATGGAGGCGTTGCGAAGGCCGTCTACGCGTACCCGAGCGAGCACTATCCGTTCTGGGGCGAGACGCTCGGGGGCGCCGAGCTTGCCTGGGGAGCGTTCGGCGAGAACCTCACGACCGAGGGGCTCACCGAGGATGCGGTGTGCATCGGCGACCGCTTCCGTGTGGGAACGGCCGAGCTCGTCGTCAGTCAGCCCCGGGTACCCTGTTTCAAGCTTGGCCTCCGTTTCAACCGCCCCGACATGGTGAAGCGTTTCGAGCACAGCGGACGTAGCGGCTTCTATCTTGCCGTTGTCGCTGAGGGTGAGGTGGGCGCCGGCGATCGGATCGAGCGCGTGTCGAGCGAACCGATGTCATTGAGCGTTGCGGAGGTCCTGCAGGCGTATAGGGGGCAGGACGCTTCGCTCGTTGCGCGGGCCAGCCAGATCGCGGGGCTGCCGGTGGAGTGGCGCCGGCACCTTTGCGACCGCCTGCAGAAACTCCGGCCTTGAGCAACCAGCGGCATTCCACCCCGCTGCAGCTCACCCGCCGCAGCGGGCGCTGATCGATCCGTTGCGCGGGAAAGGAAGGCTCCGGGTGTCAAGGAGTGGGCCTGTGATCGACGCTGTAACCCGACAGCAGCTCCAGTATGTCCGCGTGCCCGATCCCACGATCAGCCTCGAACACTTTCCGAATTTTCTGATCGCCGGGCCACAACGAACCGGCACGACGTGGCTGCATGCACACTTACGCTTTCATCCGGAAATCTTCCTGTCGGAGCCGAAGGAACTGTTCTTCTTCAGCACCCTGAAACGTCCGGGCAGCCCACGCTTCCAGTCGAACGATCTCGGTTGGTACCTGCAATTCTTCCGCGATCCCCTGTGGCGAAGGGCGCTCAAGAGCGCTATCACTCTGTGGAAATATCGCGAACCGTACCGGCCCACGGTGCGGGGCGAAGCCACGGCAAGCTACGCAGCGCTGGATCGTGACGTCATCCGGGAGATCGCGCTGCTCAACCCCAACATCAAGCTCATTCTGATGATCCGCAACCCCGTTGACCGGGCATGGTCGCATGCGAAGAAGGACCTGATCCGCAAGCGCCACCGGCAGCTCGAAGACGTGCCGGAAGCCGAGTTCAGGCAATTCTTCAATGAAAGCTACCAGCGGCAGTGCGCGCGATACGTCGAGAACTACGACAACTGGGCAACGTATCTGAAGGCGGGCAACATCCTGGTCGGTCTGTTCGACGATATCGCCTCACGGCCCGAGGAGCTACTCCTGGACGTCATGGCCTTCCTCGGCGTCCGCAGCGATCGGCGCTACGTCGACGCGGGAGTGAGGAAGCCGGTCAACCCGACGAGTCCGTCAGAGATTCCACCTCAGCACCGCCGGTTCTTGGAGGAGCTGCTGGCGCAAGAGCTGGCGCACCTCAAAGAGCGATTCGGCTTGTCATGGTCCCGCTGAGGCACGCTGCCGGCAGGTGTCACCGCGTCTGCCGGCGCGGAGTGCCCTTGCGCGACACCGGAAATGTGAATGTCCAATGAGCAGGGTCTCCCATGCAAACGGTCTCCGGCCGGCCCGAACAAGCATGACTTCGCATCAGTAAAAACCGAGCGGTTCCCGGCCAAAGTCGATGAGCACGCTTTTCGTCTGGGTGTAGGCGCGGAGGGTTTCGAAGGCCATCTCCCGTCCGATACCGCTCTTCTTATACCCGCCAACCGGCGCGCCGGAGGGAGTGTTCGCGAACCGGTTGATCCAGACTGTGCCGAACTGGAGAGCGCGGGCCGTTTGGTGTGCCACGACAACATCGCGCGTCCAGATCGAGGCGGTGAGGCCGTACGAGACGCCGTTGGCCTCTGCCAGCATTTGCTCACGGTCGCGCCACGTCAGGACGGAGAGGACGGGACCGAAGATCTCCTCCTGGGCGATGCGCATGTCGTTGCGCACCCCTTGAAAGATCGCCGGCACGATGAACAACCCGTTCGGGAAGCCGGAGACGCTGGCGGGCTCTCCTCCACACACAAGAGTAGCACCCTCTTGCTTGCCGATTTCGATGTAGCGGAGGACCTTGTCGAATTGCTCGCGCGAGATCACGGCCCCGAGCTGCGTCTCCATGTCCAGCGGATCTCCGATTCTGATCTCCCGCACCTTCCGGAGGAGCCGGTCGAGAAAGGGCTTTTCGATGTCCGCATGAAGGAACAGGCGGGAGGCCGACAGGCACTGCTGGCCGTTGAAGGCACAGAAGCCCATGATGGTTCCCTCGACGGCCTTCTCGATGTCGCAATCCGGGAAGATGATGCCGGGGCCCTTGCCGCCCAGTTCCAAGGTGGTGGGAACAATATTCGCGGACGCGTACTGGAGGATCAGACGGCCCGTGCTGGTCTCTCCCGTGAAAGCAATTCGGCGTACGGCGGGATGCTGCGCCAGGGGAGCGCCGGCGGTCGGACCGAAGCCCGTCACCACGTTCAGGACCCCACGCGGGAGGAGATCCTGGATCTCCTTGACCACCTCGAGGAGGGACAGCGGCGTCTGCTCGGCGGGCTTGAGCACCACCGTGTTCCCGGCACCGAGCGCCGGTCCCAGCTTGAGTGCCACCATGAGCAGGGGCACGTTCCATGGAATGATCTGGCCGACCACGCCGATGGGCTCGTGCAGCGTGTAGCGCATGCCGCCGGCAACCTCGACCGCGTTACCCTCGAGGATCTGGGCGGCGGCGGCGAAGTACCCGAACTGATCGATCGTCAGCGGGAGATCGATCGCGAGGATCTCGCGCAGCGGGCGGCCGTTGTTGAGACATTCCGCCTCACTGAACTCGCGACACTTGCGTTCCAGCCGATCGGCGATCTCCAGGAGAATGGCTGCCCGTTCGCGCGGCGGCGTGCATCCCCACCCCGGCGCCGCGGACTGTGCGGCCCGGACCGCCCGATCCACGTCCTCGGCGTTGCCCGACTGGACCCGTGCCAGTACCTCTTGCGTTGCCGGGTTGTACGTCTCGAAAGTGTCCCCCGACGTCGATGGCACCCATTCCCCGTTGATGAAGTGGTGATAGACGCTGTCGAATGTGTACATGCAAGCCCACTCCTTTCACCAGCCCGAGAAGTCGGGTCTGCTTCCCGTCCCACGGGCGATGGCTCGGAAGGCGGGCCGATTTCCCGGACGCTAGAGGACAATCACGCTCCGCGCCACGTCGCCTTCTTCCATGGCCCGAAACGCCTGGTTGAGCTGCTCCAGGCGATACGTGCGTGAGACGAGGCGCTCGAGCGGGAGAATCCCGTCCATAAAGAGGTCAACGAGGAGGGGAATATCCACCTGCGGTAGAACGTTTCCTCCGCTGACCCCATGGACTGACTTGTCGAAAAGCAAGCTCAGTGCGTCGAGGCTGACCTTGCCGCCCGCGGGTGCGCCACCGATGATGAACGTTGCGCCACCGGGTGCTGTCGATTCATAGGCCTGCTCCATCACGGCCGTGTTGCCGATGAACTCGAAGGCGTAATCCGCGCCGCCGCCGGTCAGTCGCCGGATCGCATCGACGGGGTCCTGCCGCGCGGCATTGATCCGGTGCGTCGCACCGAACGCCGTGGCCAGCTCCAGCTTGCCGTCGGCGATATCGACCGCGATGATCTTGCCGGCTGCCACCATGCGTGCCGCCATGACGGCAGACAAGCCGACGCCGCCGCAGCCGAAAACCGCCACCTGGGCGCCCGGCTCGACGCGCGCCGCCTTCACGATTGCGCCGATGCCCGTGGTCGTCCCGCATCCGAGCAGCGCCACCTTGTCCAAGGGCGCGTCGGGTCGGATCTTCACGGCGCTCCGCTCCGGAACGACGGCGTACTCCGCGAAGGCGGACTGCGAGAAGAAATGGTGGATCGCCTCGTTGTTCCGCCGCCGGAGGCGGGTCGTACCGTCCAGCAAGGTGCCCGCGAAAATCGCGTCCCGCCCGACCTTGCAGAGGTACGGCTTACCCTTCTGACATTCACGGCACTTCCCACAGGCAGCCATCACCCACAGGATAACGTGGTCCCCGGGCTTCACACTGGTCACGGCGCTTCCCACCCGCTCCACGACACCGGCCCCTTCGTGGCCGAGCACGATCGGCACCGGCATCGGCAGTTCCCCGCGCAGGACGTGGAGGTCCGTGTGGCAGACGCCGACGGCGTGCAACTTGACCAGGACCTCCTGTGCAGCGGGGTCAGCGAGAACGACGTCCTCGACCTGCGGGGGCGCCTTCGGCGCCGACAGTACCATTGCCTTCATGGCCGTTGCCCCCTCCCGAGCCGCGGCAAACCTCTTCCGGCCCTCGGTATTTGATGCATTACATACCATCGATTACCAAAAGCCACGACTACCGGCAAGGGAACGGGGGAAACACCCGCGAACCGGTGGGCGTGGACAAGGAAGGGGAGGACGGAGGTCCACGCAACGGTGACGAACCGCGCTGGGCCTGCGCGACTGAGCCTTTCCGCGAC
>JBHHYR010000077.1:0-16206 GCA_046757585.1 Binatia bacterium
AAGCGAGTGGCCGCCAAGGGGTTCAGGGCGGCGTTCATCCGGCCGTCCTTCGTCAACCAACGCTTCCCGAATCATGCCTACTACAATCCCCTCTGGCGACATCTGGAAGAGCTGGGGGTGGCGGCGTGCATCCATGCGTCACCCGGCAATACCAACCCCGAGTGGACGTCGGAAGGATCGTACGTCGAACGGGTCGCCGCGCACCTGCGCATCGGCCATCATATCGCCGAGTCGGTGGCACCGACGATGGATAACGCCATCCTGCTGACCGCCCTGTGTTTTTGCGGGCACATGGAGGAGTATCCAAAGCTCAAGTTGAGCCTCCTGCACTCAGGCGCATCGTGGGTGCCCCTCGCCCTGGAGAAGGCGGAAACCTACCTCTGGCTGATGAGCAGCACGCAGGATGTGAGCCTTGAGCCTGACCGGGTCTTCTTCAACCGCCCCTCTCTGGTCAGCTTCAATAGCTGGGAATCCAGCGTCGCCCGGATGCCCGACGTCTTCAAAGATATTGCCGCCTGGGGGTCACGCTACCCGCAGCATGACGCCTCGGGTGTCGACGAAGCGCGCGCGACGCTGCGGAAATGGAAGGTCCCGGCCGACGTCACTGCCAACTACCTCGGAGGCAACGCCGCACGGCACTACGGAATTCAGTGACGGGCCCGGCAACACGAGGGTGATTGTGCACTGGCTGATCCTGCTCCCGTACTACTTCGTGGGGACTCTCACGCTCCTCCCCTCCTTGATGATCCTGTGCCGGTTGATCCGGCTGAAGCTGGCCATCAACACCCTGGTAGCGAGCGCCATTGCACTATCGATCGGGGGAATCATCGTTCCACTCGTGTGCGATTGGATAGACCTGAGCGCCTTCAGCGCTCGCCCGATGCTGGTGCTGATCCTCCTATCACTTCTCTTTGCCGCCACCGACGCGGCCCTGTCGGCGCACCTACCGCTCCCGCTCGACAAGGACCTGCAGGAGCTGTAACCCTCACGGGAACTTTTTCCCCGCCTCCCTCTTTGACAACTTTGACAAAGGGGGACTGAGCGAGATCAACGTTAGACGCGCTCATCGAGGAGGGTCACGGTCACTTCCTCGAGGGCGTTGGCTTCCGGGGCGTACCGGATGCACAGGCTTTGGGCCCGCTCAGCGTGATAATGCAGTGGGTGCTCGATGACGTAGCCCGCCCCGCCGTGCAGATGGTGCGCGGTGAGCGTGAGCCGTTTGAACGCCTGGCCGGCGAAGGCCGCCGCCATGGCCAGCTCCGTGCCCTGCTCTGTTCCCGCGGCCTGGCGCGTGATGGCTTGCCACGCCAAGTGGCGCGCGGCGGTGAATGCAGTTGCCATATCGGCAACCTGATGCTGGACGGCTTGAAAGACGGCGATCTTCTGGCCGAACTGCTCTCGTTCCTTGACGTAGGCAACGGTCATCGCTAGCACCGCGTCCGCCCCGCCGATCATCTCCGCCAGGGCGAGTGCCGTCTGCTGGCGCTGAATGCGGCGCACGGCGTCCATCGCCTGACCAGGCGCGCCCAAGTGCTGCACGGGTACACCGTCGTAGCGCACCACGCTCTGGCGCTCTCCGTCAAAGGTCCGCAGCGGAGAGGTCCGCGCCTGCTCCGCCGGCGCCAGTACCAGCGACAAGGCTTCCCCCTCGCGCGCCGCCACAATATGCAGGTCGGAATGTGCGCCGTCGGGAACGTACCACTTCTCTCCACTGAGTCGTGCCTGACCACCTTGAGTGGCAATCTGGGTCCGGTAGAACTCCGGCTGGCGCGCGCACTCCTCGTCGAATGCCAGCGTAACCGTGCGTACACCACGTGCCAGCTCCGGCAACTCGGGAGCATCAGGCGCGAGTTGGACCAGGGCTAGGGTGCCCCGCAGCGCGTTGATGACGCGGCGAGGGACCAGACCGCGAGCACATTCCTCCAGGATGCACGCCACCTCGACCAGGCCGAGCCCGCTCCCGCCAGCTGATCTGGGGATTGCCAGCCCAAACCACCCCAACCTGGCAATCGCGTCCCAGCATTCCTCGTCGATGCCTCGAGGAGTCCGCTCCCAGGCTGCCAGCCGTTCCGGTGTGATCTCCTCCTCACAGAAGCGGCGGACGGCGTCTTTCAGCTCTTGTTGCTCACGGGTTGCGGCGAGATACATCTGTACGTTTCCTCGAGTTCACTACTTCCGCGGTAATCCGTAGCCCAACATCGCAATGATGTTGCGTTGCACTTCATTGGTGCCACCGCCGAAGGCCAAAAGAGGCGCGGTGCGATAGAGCCATTGCAGGCGGCCGTGCAAGAGTGCGCGCGGCTCGTCCGGATGGAGCTGGCCGGCCATGCCCAAGATCTCGGAGCCGATATCGGCGACGCGCTGCGCCAGCTCACTAACGAAGACCTTGGCCATCGACGACTCGGCCGCGGGTACCCGACCCTGATCGAGTGCCCATGCCGTTTCGAGACCGAGCATCCGTGCCGCCTCAATGTCGACCGCGAGGCGTGCCAGGCGTTCGCGTACCCACGGATGCGCCCGCAGCGGCTGGCCGTTGACCACGGCGTCCCGGACGAAAGTCACCAGCTCGCGGAAGTACCGGCGTGTCATCGCCACCGAGCCGATACTCAGCCGTTCGAAGTTCAGCGCCATCGCAGCGTAATAGAAACCCATGCCTCGTTCACCGATGAGATGGTCGCGGGGCACGCGGACGTTGTCGAGAAACATGGCGTTGGTACGCAGGCCGGGCCAGACATAGACTGCTTGGACGGTGACACCGGGTGCGTTCATCGGCACGATCATCATGGAGATGCCCTTGTGCTTCGGTGCGCCGGGCTCCGTACGCACCGCGAGCCAGTTATGGGTCGCCGTGTGCGCCATCGTGTTCCACATCTTCTGGCCGTTGACGACCCACGTGTCGCCATCCAGCACGGCGCGGGTGCGCAGCGCCGCCAGGTCCGTTCCCGCCTCCGGCTCCGAATACCCAAGCGCAAACGCCACCTCCGCCGCCGTGATGCGGGGCAGCCAGGTCCGTTTCTGTTCTTCGCTGCCCACGCGCATGATCGTTGGCGCGACCGACGTCACGGTCAGCGGCAGCATCGGCGCGCCCGCCCCTTCCAACTCGTCCACGAAGATCCACTGGTCGATGGCTGAGCGCCCGGCCCCGCCGTACTCCGGCGGCCAGGCCAAGCCCCACCAGCCGCGGTCACGCAGTTTCAGAATGAACGTACGTGCCAGCGGCCCCTGCCCTTCATTACCTGACTCCCGCAACTCGTCGAGGAGGGCTGGGGTCACGTGCTCGCGAACGAAAGCGCGCACTTCGTCGCGCCAGGCACGCTGCTGAGGCGTGAAGTCGTATCTCATTGCAAGCGGGCAGCCATCGCTCCCGGCGCGGCCATTTAATGCGCCGGCCAGCGACGCAGCTCGCGTCGCGCGATGGTCATCTTGTGCACTTCATCCGGTCCATCGGCGAGACGCATGGAACGGCCGTCGCGCCACATCCGCGCAATCGGCGTGTCGTCCGACACACCCATGGCGCCGAACACCTGGATGGCGCGATCGAGCACGTTCATCATCATGTTGGCCGCCATCACCTTGATCATCGAAATCTCTTGCCGCGCCTCCTTCTTGCCAGCGGTATCCATCTTCCAAGCCGCGTGCAGAACCATGAGCCGAGCGGCGTCGATCTCCATGCGCGAGTCGGCCACCCAATTCCGCACCGTGTCCTTCTCCGCCAGCAGACCCCCGTGCGTGTACCGGCCATTGGCGCGTTCACACATCAGCTCCAGGGCGCGCTCAGCCGCCCCGATGCAGCGCATGCAGTGGTGAATCCGCCCGGGACCGAGGCGCGCCTGCGCGATGGCGAATCCGCTGCCCTCGGCACCCAACAGGTTGGTTGCCGGCACCCGGCAGTCCTCATACCGAATCTCACAATGACCGCCACCGCCCGTGTGGCCCATGACCGACACGGCACGCACGAGGTTGAATCCGGGCGTGTCGGTTGGAACGATGATCATGCTCGCCCGTTGATGCGCTGGGGCGCCGGGATCAGTCACCGCCATGACAATCGCAAACGACGCCCCGTAGGCCCCGGAGGTGAACCACTTGTGGCCGTTGATCACGTACGCGTCGCCGTCACGGACCGCCCGCGTCTGGAGCAGGGTGGGATCGGACCCGGCGGTTTCCGGCTCGGTCATGGAAAAGCAGCTTCGCAGCTCTCCAGCGAGCATCGGCTCGAGCCAGCGGGCCTTCTGTGCGCCGCTGCCGAACTCGGCCAGAATCTCCATGTTCCCCGTATCCGGCGCGGCGCAGTTGAACACGCGCGGTGCAATGACGCTCCGACCCATGACTTCACAGAGTACCCCGTACTCCCAGTTCTTCAGCCCCGCACCGTACTGCTGGTCAGGGAGGAACAGGTTCCAGAGCCCCTGCGCCCTGGCCTGTGCCTGCAGTTCCTTGACGATCGGCGGCATGAGATGCTCGTCACCGGACACACGCACTTGCTCGGCCGCGACCTTTTCAGCTGGGTACACGTGCGCATCCATGAATTCGACCAACCGGTGCCGCAAGTCTTCCACCTTCGGTGTCAGTCCAAAGTCCATCTGCTCCTCCAGGTTTGTCACGGTGTGCGCCAGACGGCCGCATGCTTACCTCAGATGCGAGGGAATTCAAATCGCGCGCTTCGCAGTGCGGCGCACCCGGACGGGCAGGAACCCGCGAATCGGTCATGCGTTTGCCACATGGGCTCAATATGATACGGCGGACCGCAGCAGAGGAGAATGGTCATGACTCAGCGCCGGCAGAAGTTCTGGGGATGGGGCTGGGAGGACGAGGGCCCCAGCGCAGAAGAGCAGCAACGGATTGCGCAGCTGCTCGCAGCGCGCTTCGGCCTTGACGACATCATTGTCGAGCAGCCACCCCGGATCGAGGAGATTGATCTCCGCCCGCCACGGCTGCAGCCACCGGCGGTGTTGGAAGCCTTCTGCTCGTCAGATCCCTATGACCGGGCCGCGCACGCGTACGGCAAGTCGTTTCGAGACGTGCTGCGCGCCTTTCGCCGGCAGTACCCGAACCCGCCCGACGTCGTCGCCTTTCCCCGTGACGAAAACGACATCATCGCACTCCTGGATTGGTGTAGCGATGCGGGCGCCGCGGCGATCCCCTACGGCGGCGGATCCAGCGTCGTCGGTGGCGTCGAGCCTCCTAGCGGTGAGGCCTACGCTGGGAGCGTCTCGATCGATCTGCGGCGCCTCGATCGTGTCGTCGACATCGATACGCAGTCCCGTGCGGCGCGGATTCAAGCCGGCGCTTATGGCCCCGTGCTCGAAGATCAATTGCGGCCGCATGGCTACACGCTACGGCACTTCCCCCAATCATTCGAGTTTTCCTCGCTAGGTGGATGGATCGCCACACGCTCCGGCGGCCATTTCGCCACGCTGTATACGCACATCGACGACTTCGTCGAGTCGCTGCGCGTGATCACGCCGGCGGGAGTCGTGGAGTCGCGCCGCCTCCCAGGATCGGGAGCCGGACCGAGTCCGGACCGCCTGTTCATCGGATCCGAAGGCGCGCTGGGCATCATCACGGAGGCCTGGATGCGTGTGCAAAGTCGCCCCAGGTTCCGCAGCTCGGCAACGGTGACCTTCGGCGATTTCATGTCGGGGGTGGCGGCCGCGCGCGCCATCAGCCAAGCGGGACTGTATCCCTCCAATTGCCGGCTGCTCGATGCCGGCGAAGCGTTGACGGCGGGTGCCGGCAACGGCACTGAACATGTATTGGTGCTGGCCTTCGAGTCGGCCGATCATATGCTCGACCCATGGATGGCTCGGGCCCTGGAGTGCTGCCGTGACCACGGGGGTAGCGTGCCTGAAGGGGCGGGCAAAACACGGGCAGACGAGGGCGCCACGCGCCAGGGTGCAGCCGGCGCGTGGCGCCGCGCATTCCTCGCGGCACCGTATCTGCGCGATGTCCTCGTCGCCATGGGCATGGTGAGTGACACGTTCGAAACCGCAGTGACGTGGAACCGCTTCGGCGAGTTCCATGCCGGTGTCATGGCAGCCGTCGAAGATGCGGTACGCCGTACGTGCGGTGCCGGTCAGGTCACCTGCCGCTTCACGCACGTCTATCCTGACGGTGCCGCGCCGTACTACACGGTACTGGCACCAGGCAAGAAAGGAAGCCAGGTCGCCCAGTGGGATGAGATCAAGGCGGCGGCATCCGAAGCTGTGCTGCGTCTGGGAGGCAGTATCACTCACCATCACGCCATCGGCCGTGATCATCGTCCGTGGTACGACCAACAACGGCCCGATGGTTTCGCCCGGGCGCTCATGGCCGCTAAACAGGCGCTTGATCCGGCGGGCATTCTGAACCCGGGCGTGCTGATCGGTCCGCGCTGCTAGCAGAGGAGAGGTGCGGTGTGATGCAAACGCTGGAATGCGCTGGACCGAATGCCGAGCAGATCAGGCACTGGAATGAGATTTCCGGTCCGAAATGGGTTGCCCTGCACCCACTCATTGATGCACAGATCGCTCCGCTGGGGCGGCGCGCGATGGCACGCGCCACCCCGCAACCCGGCGAGCACGTTGTCGATGTCGGCTGTGGCTGTGGAACCACCACCCTCGACATGGCACGCCGCGTGGGGCCGAACGGTTCGGCACTGGGCATCGACGTGTCCACGGTCATGCTCGAGCAGGCGTGTGCCTGGGCGCAGACAGAAGGAATCGCCAACATTCGTTTCGAGAATGCGGACGCGCAGACATACGCGTTCGTGCCGGCCAGTGTCGATGTCCTGTTCTCACGCTTCGGGGTGATGTTCTTCGCGGATCCGGATGCAGCGTTTACGCGCTTGTGCCATGCGCTCCGTCCGGGTGGCCGGCTGGCCTTTGTCTGCTGGCAGGCGCCCGAGCGCAACCCTTGGTTGATGCGGCCGTTCCAGGCTGCCTCCCAGTATGTGGCGCTACCGCCACGGCCGCCAGAGGGCGCCCCGGGCCCCTTTGCGCTGGCGGATGCCCACCGCGTACGTGGTATCTTATCTCGAGCTGGCTTCACAGGGATCAGGTTTGAAAACGTCCAGCAGGCAGTGGCCATTGGCGGTGGCGTGGACCTCGACCGCACTGTGGACTTCCTATTGCAGATGGGACCGACGGGGGCTGCGCTGCGCCAGGCGGGCCCGAAGATACGCCCGGTGGCTGCGCGCGCCGTGCGCGAAACCCTGCTCCCCTTTCTGACACCGCAAGGGGTCTACATGCCCGCCGCGGCGTGGATCGTCACGGCGCAGCGCAGTCTCTGAGGACGTACTGTCTCAGCAGCGCAGCGGTACGTACTATCTCCGCTTCGGCACCGTCAGGGGCCGGTCACGTGCGCCTCCCGCGCGGTTCGTAACTCGTACATGCTTCGAAAGAGGGCCGTCACGTCGATGGGCGCATCGAACGGCTCCCCGCGGAGTTCACGGTAGGCGCGCTCCACGCTGAAGATGATCCGCTCCGGTTCGCTCCACCCTGCGTACGGACCGAGGTCGATACGCTTCGCCGCCTCCAGTGCCGGCACCCCGGCTGCGAAGAACCGCTGCGATTCCGAACGGACGTATGCGAGGTAGGCCCTCATTTCGCGCGGGCCTTCGACGCTGCACAGCGGCCCGTGGCCGGGCACGATGACCGCAGGGTCCAGCCTCACCAGCTGGTCCAACGCCTCCATCCAGCGATCGAAGGTGCCCTCCCACCCGATCGGCGTACACAGGCGGAACACGATATCGCCGGCAAAGACCACACCTTGTTCCGGCAGTTGGACGATCACATCGCCCGCCGTGTGTGCAGGACCCACATAGAGGAGGCGAGCCTCGAGGCCGTCCAAATCCAGGTCGAGGCGCTCGTCGACGACCGTGGTCGGCGGCGTCAGCTCGATTCCGGAGAAGTCCCATTCGGCCAGGGCTTCTGCGAGCGCCGCGACCGCCGGGTCACTGTTGTCGCGTGCGTTTCGGAGCGCCTGCATCATCGCGGGATTCTCCTTACCGAACGCTTGCGCGCACAGCCGATGACCGATGATCTCCGCGTCGCGAAACAGCTGGTTTCCCCAACAGTGGTCGCCATTGTGGTGCGTATTCACGACCCGGCGGGCCGGCACCTTCCATACCCGGGCGTAGTTGGTCAGCAGCGCGCGCGTATGCGGCAAGTCCCAGAAGGTGTCAACCACCAGGCCACCGCCCCGGTTGATGAATCCCGAGTTGCTGGTTCCTAGCCCCCGATCCTCCTGCAGGCAGGTGTAGACGTCCGCCGCGATCTCCTTCAGTTCCATACGCCAGCCTATAGCACGATCTCACACCGGAATTACCAGCCACCAGAGAGCAGAGACCACGAACCAAGTACTGCTGGATTTCCTCCCTCCTTCGAAAGCTGCGCATGTCCCACATCTTCCCGCTCTGGACGCGGGACGGCCGACGCGGATGATCGGTCTCTCATCGGAGCTTTTCAATCTCCCGAGCGTCGATGATCCGCACCACGTTCCTTCTCCCGGATGGGAGAAGGTGAGGATGAGGGGGATGGAATGTGGTTGGCGCAGCCCCCTCCATTCTTCTCCCTCCACGCGTCTGCCGGCCTCACGCAGCACCCAACAAGGTCGCCTGCGGCCGCATCGCATCCCCCTCACCCTGACCCTCTCCCATCCGGGCGAGGGAACTCAGAAACAGAGGGGGAACCTCGCGGAATCCGCCATAATTCTGAACGGCTGTACTAGCAAGGCTGAGGGACGGCGGATTGGATCCACCGCCGGTAGAGTTCGACCGGCTGGGCGCCCAATACGGCACCGCTGCGGCCGGCTATGCGCACGGCTGGCACGCCGGTGATCCCGTAAGCGATCGCTTCGTTGTGCTCATCGATCGTAGCCTGCGCCAGGTTACCCTGCGCGCGGCGTCCGAACGCTTCCTCTGGAAGCGCGGCTTCGCGCCAGAGTGCACGCAACGTATCGGGGTCGGTGATATCGCGGTTGTCGGAAAAGTACGCCTGCAGGAGCCGGTCGTGGACCTGCCGGAACGCGCTCGGGCCTAGGGCTGCCGCGGCTTTGGCCACCAGATGCGGTGGCATGCTGTGCGACGGCGGGCCGGCGTCACTCTGCCAGACGCGAAACGTCGGGGCGTCCGGCTCCGCTGCCGGCCGCAGCCAGGAACGGGTGTAGGCACGGAACTTTTCCAGCGTGCGTCGCGGATCAGGCTGTGGCCGTAAGAGAAAGCTGCGCCACTCTATCTGTACGCGCGCTCCGAACTCTTCCTCGATCCGACGCAGGCGCACGGCCGCGAGGTAGCACCAGGGTCAGAGATAGTCGGAGTAAACGATGAGCTGAATCGGTTTCATAGGTTGCCTCCTTAGTCCCAGATCTTTCGAGCAAGAGAGCGCACCGCATGCGGGAACATCAGGACGTCCGTCAGATCAGACCATCTGAATTGACCACGTTGATCGGGTGTCCGGACAGAAACGCCGCGACGTTCTCAACGGTTACGGCCATCAAGCGGCGGCGCGCGGCGAGGCTCCCCCACGCCATATGCGGCGTGATAACGCAGTTGCGCGCGCCACGCAGGGGGTTCTCCCATTGCATGGGCTCGACTGATACCACATCCAGCGCTGCGCCTGCTAGACGGCCGGCGTTCAACGCCTCCGCCAAGGCAGCTTCGTCAACCAGGCCTCCGCGCGCGGTGTTGATGAAGAAGGCGCTGGGTTTCATACGACTGAGCAGATCATGGTTGACGAACCTGGCGTTGGAAGGGGTCAGCGGGCAGTGGAGGCTGACGGCATCGGCGCGCGCGAAGACATCGGCGACGTCGGTCATGGTAACGGGTGCGTCACCTGCCACCTCGGGCCGCGCGCGACCAGCAGCGACAACGGTCATCCCGAACGCGCGGGCGAGATCACCGACACGGCGGCCGATACGGCCGAAGCCGACAATCCCCATGGTCAGGCCTGCCAGCTCCACAGGCGACACCTTCCAGAAACAGAAATCCGGCGTCCCCGTCCACTCGCCTGCCTTCACTGCCGCATCATGCAGGCCGACGTGGTGACACAGCTCGAGCAACAGCGCGAACACGTGCTGCGCCACGGACGCCGTGCCGTACTCCGGCACGTTCGACACCGGGATGCCCCGGGCGCCGGCTGCCGCAGCGTCGACAACGTTGTAGCCAGTGGCCAGTACCGAGATGAAGCGCAGCTTGGGCAGCCGTGCCAGCGTGTCGGCAGT
This sequence comes from Binatia bacterium, assembly GCA_046757585.1. Taxonomy (GTDB): domain Bacteria; phylum Desulfobacterota; class Binatia; order HRBIN30; family HRBIN30; genus JBHHYR01. The sequence goes on from JBHHYR010000077.1 coordinate 10,198, forward strand.
GAGCGGTGTCTTGTTCGTCAGGATGATGTCTGCCGGCCGTGCTCGCGCGGCGATTTCCTTCTCCTGGGTGCGTTCGTACACGGTCAATTCGCCGAAACGAGTCAGCGCGTCCCAGGGGTTGTCTCCCGGGTTCAGGGTGTAGCCGTCGAGTACGACAATGCGCATCCGCTCCTCGGTGCTGCGCTTCCTGTATCACACGGTCTCAGGCGGAGTGGAAGTGCCGCCATCTCCGGAAGCACGGCCTTCGGGCGCGGATGCGCTTGACCATGTGTCGCAGGATTCTTATAAGGCTGGCGACTCCTCCCATGGCCGAAGCGTATACAGGACCCGTTCCGAAGCCCACGCCCGAAACACAGCCGTTCTGGGACGCCGCCAAACGGCGCACGCTGCTGATCCAGCGTTGTACGGACTGCGGCCGGCACTATTTCTACCCGCGGCCGCTGTGCCCGCACTGCCTGTCGCGCAACGTCACGTGGGTGAAGGCCAGTGGCCGCGGCCGCTTGCACACTTTTGTGATCAACCATCGACCACCGCGGAAGTTTCCGGTAACGGTCCCCTTTGTGGTTGGTCTCGTCCAGCTCGACGAGGGTCCGCGGATGCTGACGAACATCGTGGGTGTCGAGCCCGATCCGCAGAAGCTGCGTTGCGACATGCCGGTGGAGGTAGTCTTCGAAGAGATCACCGGCGAGATCACCCTGCCTCGGTTTCGCCCGCGTTCCGCGTGATGGGTGAGGCGCGACACCTCCGGGGCTCGGCGGCCATCGTCGGAGTAGCGGAGTCCGACGAAATCGGTCGCTTGCCGCACAAGTCGGCGCTGCAGCTTCACATGGAAGCAACACACAACGCGCTCGCCGATGCGGGGCTGAGGAAGACTGACGTCGATGCGGTGTTCACGTCGGGACGGAACATGGCCAACGATCTCCCAGAGTACCTGGGGATCCGCCCGCGGTTCGTGGATGGCACACAGGTGGGCGGCTGTTCCTTCATCCTGCACGTGGAACATGCGATGGCAGCGATCCACGCGGGGCTGTGTGAGGTAGCGCTGATCACCCATGGGGAGAGTGGGTACTCCCGCATTGCAATGCCCGCTCCGCGTTGGGGAGCTGATTCCACCAACAATCAGTTCGAGCTGGTGTACGGCACCTCCGGCCCGGCGACCGGATACGGTCTGGTGGCAACCCGCCACATGCACGAGTACGGAACGACGAGCGAGCAGCTCGCCGAAGTTGCCGTGGCGACACGGCAGTGGGCGGTACGCAACCCGCGTGCCTATCTCCGCCAGCCGATCACGATCGACGATGTTCTGAGCTCGCGGCTCATTGCCTGGCCGTTTCATCTCCTCGATTGCTGTCTGGTGACCGACGCGGGTGGTGCGGTCATTGTAACCTCCGCCGAACGGGCGCGAGACCTGCCGAAGCAGCCGGTGTACGTGCTCGGCACGGGGGAATGCGTCACGCACCAGATGGTCAGCCAGATGCCGTCCTTCAGCAGCTGGGATGCAGCTCGGGTGTCGGGTGAGCGGGCGTTCCACATGGCTGGAGTGAGCCACGCGGATATCGACGTGGCACAGTTCTACGATGCGTTCACGATCGTACCGATCCTGGCCCTGGAAGCACTCGGCTTTTGCCAACCTGGTGAAGGCGGCTCATTCGTCGCCGGCCAGCGCACAGCACCAGGCGGCGATTTTCCCATGAACACCAACGGCGGTGGTTTGTCCTATACGCACACCGGGATGTACGGCATCTTCACCATCATCGAAGCGGTGCGCCAGTTACGTGGTGAGTGTGGCCCACGACAGGTAGCGGGGGCACAGGTGGCAATCTGCCACGGTACCGGGGGGATCTGGAGCGCCGCGGCAACAATGATTGCATCCACCACGCCGTGAAGGCGGCGGCCGATGCGGACTATCGGTATTCGGACAGTACCACAGTCCGCCTCTTGTTGTTCAGTCCGATCCGACGTAGGCTCGCCTGTATTACAGGAAGATCAGTGGGACGCCTGATGCCGAGGAAGTCAGCCAAGATACGACCGCCGCGCGCACCCCTCAAGAAGCGGAGTGCAGCAGTGCCAGGCCGTCACACGCTCCTGGACCGCTCTGATGTCCGTACGATTCTCAGTGATTTGGCACGGCAGATGGCCCCAGGTGATGTTACGGCAATGATGGCGCATGAAGCCGAGTTGCGCAGCAAGGCGGCCCGCCTGCACGGTGAAGATTGTCCACTGCTCGCCGATCAGCTGACCCTAGCCCTCGATTGCCTGCACGACCATGTCGCAGGCTCCTGCCCGCAAATCCCGTACTACACTATCAGCCTGCTCGCAGGTGCGGTCTGCTACTTTACCGACGTGCTTGACGTCATTCCGGATTTCCTGCCCCATATCGGCCGCCTAGACGATGCGGCGGTCATGGCCCTCGCCTGCCAGTTGGCCCGGGATGGCCTACAGCGTTATTGTGCTTGGAAAGGCCGTGACCTGAAGGCGGTGCTGGGCGCAGCCTGACTGGTATCCGAACGTGTCTCATATCCCCTTGTCCTGATCCGCCGCCGGAGAGACTGGCGGCCCCAACGAACCCTCTTTGTGTCATGTTGTCGATTGGCCTGCTGAGAAGGATGGCTGTCGTCTCCGTTTTCGCCAGCTTACTCCACAGCACGCCAGTGATAGCCGGTACTTGTCCGGGGGATCTCAACGGTGATAGCTCCGTCACGGTTGACGAGATCATTACCGCCGTCAACGCTGCATTGACGGGCTGCGGTACCGCCGCTGGCCCGGCGGCACCTACCGCTTGCCCAGGAGACCTCAACAAGAACAACGTGGTGACCATCGATGAGCTCATAGTCATCGTCGGTGCAGCCTTGAATGGGTGCCCCCCTGAGGCAACACCCGCACCCACGCGCACGCCGACACCAGTACCGGAGAGCTGCCCCTACACGTTTACCGACAACACACTTGCGCTCGGGGTATCTTGCGCCTACTCCGGGCCCTTTAATGGCAGCGAGACTTGCATGGACAACCTCCAGGCCCTGATCGCCGGTGACGGCACGCTGGTCGCGGCGAGCTTTGACAGTGATCCCATCGTCGTCTTTGGTGGCGTCAAAGACTCGCCGCGCTCGGCGCGCCTCGTGGCCTACTTCGTCGGCAACGACCCAGCCGCTCGTCCGATCGCGGGAAGTATGGAGTTGCAAGAAGGCGGGCGCGTCCTCGTCGTCGATCCTGCCACGACGCCACCCTTCAACATTGGCAACGGCGCCTGCACGTTCGAGCGCTACGTCGGCACTTTCACGGCATCCTTGCCTCCGCCTCCGCCGCCGTAATCGGCGGGCGGTCGAGACGACAGGGCACTTATTTGATGGCTGTGGAAGGCTGTGCCCGGTGCGCGGCGAATCCCGCGCAGCAGCAGCGATCGTGAGAAGATACAGTTACCGCGCCAGCTTCCAGCGACAGCCCGCCCGCCCTGCTCCGGCAACCGCTCGCGACGCGTGACGGGCAGCCAGGTACGCCGATTCCCTCCCCACAAGTTGCTGCGCAGCGACCTTCCACAGCCTTCGCAGGGCTCGGGCCCGGAGGTGGAGCGCTCGACTACCAGGGACGCCCAGCTGGCGGGCTACCTCATCCAAGCTGCAGTTCGGTTCGCCGAGTCCGAACCACAACCGTAGTGCTCGTTGTTCAAATACCGGCAGGTCTCTCAGCGCCCGATCAACCGCCTCCTCCACCCACTCTACGCACGCCTCGAATGCCGGTGACACCGGCGGGCGAGAACGCCAAACCCCACCTTTACGCCATGGCCCTGGCGAGCTCAACAACATTCTCCGCCCCCTTTCCACCCACGCCCCCGGCCAGCGTGATGCTGTGATCCTCCGGGTCAATGGTCAATGACTGATCTTATTACATTACCAAGCGCAGATTGTCTATCCCTCGCCCTGCCATTCCTCAGCCACGGTACGAGCCGCCGCGCCCGGTATGCATCCGACTACGTTCGCGCTTGGCAACGATCTCTGGCGCCGGCACAGGCGGCCCTGGCCGCCGTACCCGTCCTCAGCCAGCTGTAACCTGGCGTTCCAGCGTGGAGATAGCAGACATGTTGCAACATTTCCCCCTCCCATTCTGCCACGCCCCCGTCCGCCAGTACGGACAGGAGGATCCGTGACCCCACTATCACGATCGCTCCCGTATATTATCGAGGCGAAGCTGTCTATCCGTATTCCTACGCAATTTGTTCCCTCCCGGCCCCCACGACTTCCTTCGACACGGAATCGGGGCACAACGCCCCGTGGAGGAGGTGTCCATCCAGACGATACTAACAATGATGACGCGTGGCAGGCTGACGCCACGTGTGCGCCAGTCAATAAGTCGTGACCGAACGTCCGGTTCGATCCCTCAGCGACTTTCCGACGTCATTAGACATCCGGGGCCAGAATGCCCCGGCGGAGCGCATAGCGCACGAGCTCCGTCGGGCTATGAAGGCCGAGTTTGCCCATCAGGTTCGCACGATGGCTCTCGACAGTCCGGGTGCTAATGTACAAGCGTGCCGCAATGACGGCGCTGGTATGACCTTCGGCGACCAGATGCAGCACCTCGCGCTCGCGAGTTGTGAGTGTCTCATAAGGGTCCAGCATGCTACCTTCGGCCTTCCGCAGATAGCGCTTCAGACTGGCTTCGGACAGCGGTGCGCTCAGATAGCACCGTCCCTGACTGCCCTCTCGCACCGCCTTGATCACTTCAGCCGCGGGAGACCCCTTGACCACGTAACCGATCGCCCCTCCTTTGAGCGCCGTGGCCACATACGCTTCGTCGGCGTATACGGTAAGAACGACCACGCGCGTGCACGGTGCGCGCCGTTGGATGTTTCGAAGAATATCAAGCCCTCTGATACCAGGCATAACGAGGTCAAGCACCAACACATTGGGGCACAGGCGCTGCACGAGCGAGAGGACCTCTTGTCCGTCCCCGGTTTCCCCCACCACTCGAAACTCGGGTTCGGTCTGCAGAGCGGCACGCAGGCCTAGCCGTACCATTGGGTGATCATCGGCTAGTAGGATCGTTGTGGCCACCGCGCTTGCCCCCTTGCCTCGTACTCCAGCGCTTCGCGTGCACAACACCCTCTGACTCTGCGCTGGGCGGAGCCGTTTACATCTGTACCACTGCCTTTTCGTGCTTGTCTATCCGTAGAACTACGTAGTCTTGCGAGCGTCGATCTATTCAGCTTACGCGCGGCTTCCGGTGAACGGGACAGGCAGCGGATCGGCCATACACGGTTCTAGCAGGCTGCTGAAAAACCCCCACTCCATGCTTCGACGGGCTCAGCATGAGCGGAACCCCTCCCCGATTTCATGCAGTTTTCCGCTCACCCTGAGCTTGTCGAAGGGTGCTGAAACCCTTTTTCAGCACCCTGCTAGACACCGTACCTGCTCAAGTGCCGGCGCAGCTGTCAGGCTCGCCTGCACACATACCGCTGCCCAGTGCAAACGCGGCGCTTACGCAGCTGCCGCTCCCGGGCGAGGAATCCACGGTCAGCTGGCCGCCGTGGAGACGCGCCCGCTCGTGCATGCTGGCGAGGCCGCTACTTGCCGCTGCGGCAGACGCGCGATCCGGGTCGAATCCTTTTCCCTCGTCGGTAACCTGGAGCCTCAACGTTCCTTCATCGACCCATACGCGCACGCTCGCCTCGTTCACACCCGCGTGGCGGCTCACGTTGGTCAAGGCCTCCTGGATGATCCGATAGACTGCCGTCTCGAGGTCCGGTGTGAAGCGTCGATCGAGCCCATTGTGCTCGAAGCACACGTCGGTGCCCATCTGCCTCGAACAACGTTTGAACATCCACAACAAGGCCGGCAGCAATCCCAGATCGTCAAGCATGGCCGGCCGCAGATCGAGGGCAATCTTCCGGATGCGAGTCAAGAGATCATCGACGATGCTCCCCACTTCGAGGAGACGCGCACTCGCAGTCAGGGCCGGTAGACGGTCGAGCCCATGGAGGGTGAGCTTGAGACCCGTAAGCGCCTGGCCGATCTCATC
>JBHHYR010000078.1:0-16203 GCA_046757585.1 Binatia bacterium
GTTGCGCGCGCCAGCTGTCAACGGTCGCGCTCGGGCTGGCCCTCGGTGCCCTGCCAGCAACCAGCGGCGCCGTCTGCGTCGGTGATTGTGACAGCAGCGGTAACGTGACGGTGAACGAACTGGTAACGATGGTCAACATTGCCCTCGGTTCGGTACCCGCCGCCAACTGCGCCGCCGGAGACGCGAACCGGGACGGCCAGATCACCATCAATGAAATCGTGCAGGCGGTGAGTAGCGCCCTCAACGGGTGCCCGATCACGCCGACCGGCACCCCCACACCGTCCCCCACGTCAACGCCCACAGCTACCCCGATTACAGCCGCGGTGCGCAGCGCGCCGTACGACGTTGGCGACACCGGACAGCCGCATCAGCTCAGCATTTTCAACGCGAGTCCGGGGGGAGGATCGGTTGGCATGCCACTGGGCTTCGGCGACGTCGACGGCGACGGACACGAGGATTTCATCGCTTGCCCCATGCTGGCGGACAGTGGCCCGAATCGAGACCGGCGCGATTCCGGTGAGGTGCACATCTATTTCGGCAACGGGGTGATTTCGGGGGTCGTTGTCAACAGCCCAGACGCTGACAACATCACGACCATCATGGGAGCACGTGCCGGTGACCTTCTCGGCAACATCGTGCAAGTGAGCGACGTTAACGCTGATGGCCTCGCGGATATTCTCATCGGAGCCCAAAACTACGATGGACTCGCAGGGGACCGAATGAACGCCGGTGGGGTCTTTCTGTACTACGGCCAGCCTCAGCGTCCACGCACGGTTGACTTGGCCGCTCTCCCGCCAGGATCTGCCACGATCCTCACGATCGCCGGTACCGAAGCCGGCGATCGGTTGGGCGTCTGGGTGACCACGGGCGACGTCGACGGCGACGGCACAACCGATCTGCTGCTTGGGGCTGACCAGGCGGACGGCCCAAACAACGCCCGGCCCGACACCGGCGCCATCTACATTATCTTTGGCGGGCAGCCCCTCCCCGCTACTATCGATCTGGCCGCTCCAGGCGATCTCCGCGTCGCGACCATCCATGGCGTGGACGCTGGCGATCATTTCGGGTCGACGATCATCGCCGCCGACGTCAACGGCGACGGTGCTGACGACATCTTGGCGGCTGGTGGTTTGGCGCGAGGGTCTAGCCAGATCCAGGGGGCGTTCCTCGCCGGCGGGGACGGTCCTGCCAACGACCGTCCAGATGCCGGGGAGGTCTACCTGCTCTTTAGCGCTGCGCCGTTTCCAGGCGTGCAGGACCTCGCGGTCCTTCCGGCGGCGGATCGTCTGAGGATGTACGGCGCGAACCCCTCCGATGTCGCAGGGGAAGAGCTGGCAGTGGGGGACCTCGACGGCGATGGCCAGATCGACCTCGCGATCGGGTCGCTGCAGGCCTCCGGCCCTGGTGGCCCTGAGAGCCCGCGTGGCCCTGCTACAGGACGCACCTACGTGGTCTTCGGTGCCGCGAATCGGCGCGGCCAAGCGATTGATTTTGCGAACCCGGGCCCTGGAGTCACCACGATCTTCGGCAGGGGACGGGGGGGAATTTCGGGTGATACCCTAGCGATCGTCGATATGGATGGCGACGGGATTGACGACCTCTGGGATGCGTCCCCAATGCTGGGCACCCGTGACGCGGCCGGGACCTTCCGGCCAGCAGCAGGCATGCTCGACATTCTTTTCGGGCAAGACGCGTGGCCAGCCACCATCGATCTCCTTTTACCAGCCGACGACCTGCGGTCGGTGCAAATCTACGGAGCCGACGCCAATGACCAGTTTGCCTATGCCCTGGCGCCCGGCGATGCCAATGGCGACGGCAAGGTTGACGTGATCTCCAACGCCATGGCTGGGGACGGTTTTGAGAATCAGGTACCGGACGCCGGAGAACTGTACGTGATCGACAACTCCGTGCTCTTCGACGGTGCGACTGGGCCCCTGCCGCCACTCTTCCTGAACATCGATATTCAGCCCATCTTCGCGGCCACCTGTCTCCCCTGCCACGGCGGAGACACTCCAGACGGCGATCTGCGGCTCGATGCCATCCGGCACAGCAGTGTCGATCTCCTCGGTGCCGACAGCATGGGCCGCCAGAGCACCGAGGTGGATGATCTGCTCGTCCGCGCGGGAGATCCCGACGCCAGCTACTTGATCGAGAAGATCGAAGCCACAGCGGCACGCCCGCCACGCGTTGGCGACCCGATGCCACTCCCGCCCGCCCCACGCTTACCGGTAGGCGTGATCGCGGAGATTCGGCGCTGGATCAGTGCTGGTGCGCCGATCGCCAACGAAGAGCTTCCGCCGCCCCCTCCCCCGCCAGCCCCGCCGGCCCAAGGCTTTTCCACCACGTTCTTCACACGGCCGCGATTTGTCCTCTCCGACCCAGCACTGGGCGAAATCGAGTCGATCCTTGTCGGCGCGCCAGCGCCAATTCCCCTGCGGCTGATCGGTTCGCGCCTGACCGTACCGGCGGCAGAGTTCAACACCATCACGATTCCCGCCGGCGAGTTCGGTGATGTCGATGTCGACATTCAGCACGACGGCAGCGGCACGATCAACCGGAGCGACGGCACAATCGAGCTGTCGATCACTTTCACTGAAACCGCTATCGGGGGCGCCGTCGAGATCAGCCTTCCCGTCACGCTCACGACTGGGGCCGCGGCCGCCGGCCCCTTCACGACGCAGGGACAGCCGCTCGACCTAGCCGGTGGCACTCTCAAGCTCGTGGGTATCGCAATCATTCCGGCAGACACCGCCATCGTGGGCGGCGACCCGGTGCTCGTGGAGCTCGAAGGCTCCGTGGCCCCGACGGTGCCTCCATTTCCCGACCTCACAAACGAGATCCAACCGATATTTGCGGCCAGCTGCGCCTTCGTGAACTGTCACGTGGGCGACGGCGCTGCAGGCCTCAACCTCGAGCCCGGCCGCGCCTTCGCGGAGTTGGTTGGTGTGCCAAGCACACAAGTTCGGGATCTGCTTGTCGTGGCCGGTGACCCTGACAGCAGCTACTTATTCGAAAAGGTGGCAAGCGATACACCACGGTTCGGAGACCGGATGCCAATTGGCAACGCGCTCGATCCCCTCGACGTTGACGCCATTCGGCAGTGGATTCTCGGAGGCGCGCGGGAGTGAAGACCTAGTACGAACGCGGAACACTCCCCGGCGGAGGGGTTCCGGGGCCTTGAGCTGATCTTGTACTGGGCGCGGCACGACGAGTCGCGAGACCCATCTGTGCACGTGCTTCGTCGGGTGTCGCGGGTTCGCGCCCTATGGCGCGGGCAACGGTGACCATCTGCTCCACGAGTGCAGCGTTCGTAGGTTCCCCGTGCTCACGGTAGTGATGATCGCCGATCCCGATACGAACGTGGCCGCCAAACGCAAGCGCTAGAGTGCAGAGCGGAAACTGATCCGTTCCATAGACAAGCGGCATCCAGATCAGCTCGACCCCCGCGAAGAGCTCTCGCAAGCGCTGATGGTAGAACAGCAACGTGCTCGGAGTGGCGCTGCGACCGGCGAGGAAGAGCTTCACCACCAGCGGCGGGCTGCCCGCCCAGTTCCAGTGGATCAGGTTGAGCAGGTTCTGCAGGTGGATGGTATCGAAGACGTTGAAGTGAGGCTTGATCCCGTTCCGGCGGCAGAAGTCTAGGATCCACCGGTGATCGCTACCGGTGTTCATCAGGAGCCCTGTCGACGGCGCCAGCCGCCCGGCCTGCGTGTCCCAGCGAGCATTGCTGTCGAATACGCCGAGGTCCACCGGCGCGACTTCGACGCGCACGCCCCCCCGCACGGTCTCCGAAACGTGCTGGTAACGCTGCGGTGCGGGGGTGCCGATGTCGTAGTAATCCAGCACACGGACTTCAGCGCCGTAACTGGGGTAGGCAATCAGCGGCGTTGCCTCTGTAATGCGCCGCTGCGCCGCCAGATTCAGGCTCGGATCGCTCAGCGCCGGCTCGCCAGCCGGGCCACGACCATGATAGTGCACGATCGCAGCGCCCGCCTCGTAGCAGCGCCGGGCGTCCGCTGCCAACTCCGCGGCCGAGTAAGGGACATGGCGATTCGCCCGGCGGTCCTGGTTCTCGTTCAACCCGACCTCGATGATGACTCGATCCGACACGCTCAGTTTTCCCCAACAGGGCGTCCGGGGTCGCCCAACGTTACCCCCTTCCTAATCCCCCAGCCTCAGCCGCTGGTTGTCCCAGCTGAGGATACGTTCGTCAGGAACGATTTCGATCAGCGTGCGCGGTACCGAGTAGTACTTGCGTGTCGCGCTGGGCATCGCGGACCCCTCGGTGCGGAATGCCGCATACTTTGCATCGAAAAGATCACCGACGCGACGCATCAGCCCCGGATCGGTCACGAAGATGGCCCGTCCAGTGAGGTGCACCGCTCGCAGCTCGGCCCAACGTTTTCCAGATTCAACGAGGAACGAGACCCGCGGGTCGCGCCGCAGCCGGGCGACCTTCTTGGTGTGCGACGGAGTGCCGACATAGATCCGCCGCTCGAGCACCGCGAACCACACCGGCAGTGCAATCGGCATCCCATCAGCGCGCAAAGTAGTCAGGATACCCGTGTGCGAAGCCGCCAGCACGGCCCACGCCTCGTCACGACTCAGTCGCACGCTCATGGGCGAACGCTACGGCACCACGCAGGCGAACTCAAGTGCCGTAACGTCGCTGGCCAGAGGCGGGCGTCCGTGGTATAGGAGCCATCTGCAAACAGTCGTGAGGGCGAGGCCCGGGTGCGTGGGAGTTCCGTGCCTAGCGCGCGGTGCTCGTCGGGAAGGAGACACAATGCCGCCGAGCTCATTGACACTGATTGACGAACGACGTCCAACCACCGTGCGCGTGATGCCGGCCGAAGAGCGTTTTGAGGTCTTCGCAGAAGACGTGGAGGCTGCGCTGGGCTGGGCAGTGACCCCGCAAGGGCTCTGCAAGGATGCTGTGTGCATCCCCCTCGAAGGGTCCGATCTGCTCGACGGCACCAGAATAGAGCTGGGCCGCTTGGCGCAGTTACTCCGCCGGCCCCTTGCAGTCGATCTGGCCGAGCACGTGGCCGTCCTCGGCGCGTCGGTGTCGACACGCGCCGACCAACTCGCGTCACTCGAGGCGCCTGAATTCACGCTTCCGGGCCTGGACGGTACGCTGCACTCGCTTTCCGATTACCGCGGCCAGAAGGTGCTGTTGATCGCCTACGCCTCCTGGTGAGGTTGTCGTGAGGATCTGCCGGTCTGGCAGGACTTGTATGCACGCCACCACCACCTGGGGTTCACCGTCATCACCGTGGCGCTGGATCAGAATGCCGCGGACGCGCGGCCGTACATCGAACGGGCGGCCCCGCAGCACCCGAGCTTGATCGACACGGAGCATCTGGTGGCCGATCTGTATGGAATGATCAACATCCCCACGATGGTGTGGATCGACGAGACCGGACGTATCGTACGACCCAACGACGTCGCGGTAACCAACGATCTGTTCAAAGACTTCACGGGACTGGAATCGGGCCCGCGCATGCAGGCTCTGACGAGCTGGATCGTCGACGGCAGCACTGCCGGTGAGCCCGACCAGGTCCGAGCCCAGTTGATGATGCCCACCGCAGACGAACAGCTGGCGCGGGCCGAGTTCACGCTCGCGTGGCACCTCCACAAGCAGCGCCGGGATGCGGCCGCCACTGCCCACCTGGAGCAAGCGGGACGGTTGTCGCCACACGACTGGACGATTCGGCGCGCCGGCTTACGCATCCGCGGTATCGATCCGATGGCCAGTTTAGAGATGGCAGACCTCATGTCCGAATGGATCGCCGCAGGCAGGCCGTACTACACACCTCGGCCGAAGTCTGACGCCTAACGCTTCCGAGGGTCGTCCACAGTCCTGCCGACTCGCGGCAGCCGTGGCCCGCGGCCCGCGTTGCGTCCGGCGTTCGAGCACCTACGCGCTCTTTAGCGCCGCGCGCAGCTGATTGCGCAAAACGAACTTCTTGATCTTCCCCGATGGTGTCCGAGGGAACTCGGTGGCCGCGCGGATTTCCTCCGGCCATTTCTGGCGGGTGAGCCCGGCTGCCTCGAGGTGAGTGCGTACCGTCGCCAGCGTGGGTGCGGAGGTGCCCGGCAGGGGCCGGACGAACGCACATGCGTGTTCGCCAAGGCGCGGATCGGGGGCTGCCACGACCGCCACCTCGGCGACGCCCGGTATCCGCGCCATCAACTCCTCGACTTCACCGGCACTGATATTCTCGCCGCCTCGAATGATGATGTCCTTCTTGCGGTCGGTAATGGTGAGCCAGCCGTGTTCGTCAAGCACACCGATGTCGCCGGTGGCGTACCACCCATTGGCGTCGAACGCCTCGGCGGTCAGGGTGGGTTCAGTGTAACCCGCAAACAGATCGGGCCCCCGCGAAAGGATCTCCCCTGGCTCGCCGCGCGCCACCTCATGCCCGGCACCGTCGACCAGCCGGATCTCGACGCCCGGCAACGGCGCGCCGTCAGTGTATTTGCGCTTCTCCGGCGGGTCATCATGGGCGGAACCAGTGATCGACGGATGCTCGGAGCAGCCGAACGATCGGAAAATGGAAATGCCCAACGCCGCTGCCCGGTCGGCGATGGCAGCTGGCACCGGCGCGCCGCCGAGACCAACGTAGCGAATACGCTCGAGGTGTGCGGGGCCGAAGTCCGGGTGGTCGAGCAGGCTGGTCAGGAAATACGTCGAACCGCCTCCCGCGGTGAGGTTGGCCGTCGCCACCGCCTTGAGGACGAGCGCCGGATTCCACACGTCGGTCAGGTGGATCGGCACGCCGCGGGCGATCGGAAGCAGCAGGCCAGCCAGCATGCCGATAAAATGCCCCACGGGTGCGCCGATGAGGGACGGCAGCTCGTTTGGGGCTTGGAGCGCCGCCAGCTGCCGGATCTCCGAGACGATGCTGTGGTGGGTGTGAACCGCGCCCTTCGGGTCCGACGTGGTACCGGATGTGTACGCGACGATTGCTGGGCGGTTGGGGTCGAGGTCCGGCTGGCGGTCATCCGGTTCGTAGTCCGTGAGCGCGGCGAAGCTGGTGGTCGTCCGTGGCGCGTCGCCAACGACCACCACGAGCTCGAGGTCCGCCGCCGCCGACCGGACGGCACTGAGTGACGCAACGTAATCGAGATGGCGGAAGCGGTCGGCGGTGATGAACGCCCGGGCGCCCGATTGACGGAGGATGAAGGACACCTCCTTGGGGCCGTAAAAGTGAACGATCGGCACCAGCACGGCCCCCGTCTGAGCCAGGGCCCAGAAGGTCGCCGCCGCCTCGACCCAGTTCGGCAGCTGAAAGGCGACCACGTCGCCGGGTCTGATCCCGCGGGCACGCAGGCCGCTGACCATCCGCCGCGCCAGGTCGTGCACTCGGCCGACGGTGCCCTGGAACGGTCGCACCTCAGACCAGATGCGGACCGTCAGCTCGCGACGAGCCCACAACGCTTCCGACAGAACCGCTGCGAGAGTGGCATCCGTCCACTGGCCGTCCGCGACGTAGCGGGCGGCCAGCTCCGGAGCGGTGGTGCGGGGTTGCCAGTTGCGCAGCACGCGCAAACCTTATACAGCAACCAGTCTTGGGAAGTCCAGATGAAGTTCGGCATCTTCTTTGAACTCTCGGTGCCGCGGCCCTTCGTGCGCGGAGCAGAACGACAAGTCTTCGAGAACGCGCTCGAACAAGTGCGCTTAGCCGACGGACTCGGGTTCCAGACAGTCTGGGCGGTGGAACACCACTTTCTCGAGGAATACTCCCACTGCAGCGCCCCCGAGCTCTTTCTCACAGCGGCGGCGATCCAGACAAAGCGCATCCGCGTCGGTCACGGTGCCGTGGTCTGCGTCCCACAGATGAATCATCCGGTCCGGGTGGCGGAGCGCGCCGCATTTCTCGACGTGCTCTCGGGCGGGCGATTGGAGTTCGGTACCGCGCGGTCGTCGACGTGGACGGAGCTCGGCGGCTTTCAGGCCGATCCCGATGCAACGAAGAAGGATTGGGACGAATACGTACACGTTCTCCCGAAGATGTGGACTCAGGAACGCTGCACGTGGCGGGGGTCGTGTTTCTCCATGCCAGAGCGGGCGGTCTTGCCCAAGCCAGTGCAGCAACCACATCCGCCAATGTGGGTCACCGTCACGAGCCCGGGGACGGAGCTCGATGCGGCGGATCGTGGTCTCGGCTCCCTCGGTGTGGCGGCTGCTGGCTTCGCGGAGCAGGAACGCCGCACGCGCGAATACCACCGGCGTATTCAGCTCTGTAATCCGGTGGGCGCGGTGAACGATCGCGTGGCGACGCTGAACTTTCTGTACTGCCATGAAGACTCGCAGGTGGCCGCACGGCTGGGCCTGCAGATGCTGGGGTATTTCGGACTGCTCAACGCGCAGCTGCTCGCGACCCGCGAGGCTTATCCGACCGCTGCCTATCAGTCGCTGGGCGCGCTGGCACCCGCACCCCGCCGTGAGGCAGGCAGTCCCGGGGACGTCTCCAAAGTCCCCGAGGGTGCGTGCATCGGCGATCCGAAACGCATCATTGACAGCATCAAGGAATGGGAATCGATCGGCGTCGACGAGGTGAACTTCCTGCTGAACGCGGCCGAGGTTCTGGCACAGGACGAGGTGCTGGACAGCCTGAGATTGTTCGCACGCGAGGTCATGCCCGCGTTCGATGGTGAGGTATCTTGCTGAACGGTACGGCAGAGCTAGCTGCAATCGAACGTGAGGCCCCGACCGTGAACAGCTTCGATACGGCGCCGGTGGTCCTCGAGCACGTCGAACTGCTGCAGCTATTGTATGAAATCGACTGCGGAGCGTTGCAGACGCTGCTACCGCCAGCCTTGCACCCCACCCTGCCGCCTGTGGTTGCGTGGTCAGTCTATCGCGTGTCGGAAAGCCCCTGGGGTGCGTTCCAGCTGGCCCAGGCACGCATCGAGTGTCGCAGCGGCCTGCGCCCGCGCGGCTACCTGCTTGGCGGCCTGATCGACAATGAGACCGCGGCTGCTGCGCTTGCACGCGGCTGGGGTTACCGCCTGCGACCCGGAACGCCACAGTTGCGACGCAACTATCATGAGATTCGCGCGCGTGTCTTCCAAGATCGGTCCCTAGTACTCGACCTCGCGCTCCGAAATCCGATCCCGCTTGCGCCTCGGGACCTGCAGTTCGTCGCCAGCATGCATCCGGCGCACACGCCCTTAGGATTCCGACTCGTGCAGGTCGAGCCGAACCATGATGCGACCCGCGCAGAGCGTGGCGCGCCGCACGTGATGCGCTTTGCGCCCACCGCCGTCGGCGCTGCACAGGTCGAGCTCACCTGCCCGATCTCGGCGATGTTTTGCCTGGCCAGCGTCACCATCCCCCCGGTGCGCTACGTGTGCCGACCCGACGTCTCGGCGTTCGAGGGGACCGAGCGCCTCCGGTAGCCGCCCCGCGAGATCCGCCGCGTCGCCTCTTGCTCCGCCGAACCGACCAGGGCTAGGATCGGGGCGCGGCGAAAAGGAGGGCGTCCCTGTGGCCAAGCAACTGCGCATCATCCCCCAGAAGTGCACCGGGTGTATTCAATGCGAACTCGCTTGCTCGTTCGTGCAGACCGGCCTGTTCCAGCCAGCTCGTTCGTTGATCCGGGTCCATCTCTTCGATGAGCAGGCCAGCTATGCCCCGTATACCTGCTTCCAGTGCGACGAGGCGTGGTGCTTAACGGCCTGCCCGGTGAACGCTATCGCTATCTCCCCGGCGGCCGCCAAGGTGGTCGTTGAGGACCTGTGTGTCGGGTGTGGGCTGTGCACCCTGGCGTGTCCCTACGGCACGGTGTGGTACAGCCCCGAGAGCCGCAAGGCGGTCAAGTGCGATCTCTGCGCCGGCGACCCAGCCTGCCTGCACGCGTGCCCGACTGGGGCCATCGAATACGTCGAAACCCCTGCAGGCGACTGGCTCGGCCCGTGGGCGGCGGAACTCGACAAGACGTATGCGGAGATGCAGGCCAGTGACGCGGCGCAAGGAGGTGTCTGATGTGCGGCGGGTGGACCGGCACTATCCTGCGCGTGAACTTGACCCGCGGGAGCATCAAGAAGGAAGCGCTGCGCGCGGAGTGGGCGCGCGAGTACGTGGGCGGGCGCGGCCTGGGAGCGCGATACCTCTGGGAAGAAGGTGACCCAAGCGTCGATCCTTTCAGCCCGAAGAACAAGCTTCTGTTCGTCACCGGACCGCTCACCGGCACCAATGCCTCCTGCGCTGCACGCTACATGGTGGTGACCAAGGGTGCCCTGACGGGCGCGATCACCACGTCGAACTCCGGCGGACACTGGGGACCGGAGCTGAAGTTCGCCGGCTACGACATGATCATCGTCGAGGGACGCGCCGCGCATCCCTGCTACCTGTGGATCCACAACGATGCGGTGGAGCTACGGCCTGCCGCGCATCTCTGGGGTAAGGGGGTGTGGGAAACCGAGGAGCGGATCCGGACGGAATCCGGCGTCCCCGATACGATCGTTGCCGCCATCGGGCCGGCTGGGGAAAACCTGGTGCGCTTTGCCGCCATTATCAATGACCTGCACCGCGCCGCCGGACGTTCGGGCGTCGGGGCAGTTATGGGCTCCAAGCTGTTGAAGGCCATCGCTGTGCGCGGCACCGGTGGCGTGCGCCTCGCCGACCCGCACGCCTACATGGCGGCGTCGTGGGCGATGAAGGCGAAGTTGAAGGACTCCGCAGTCACCGCTGAGGGCTTGCCCACGTACGGCACCGAGGTGCTGGTCAACGTCATCAATGAGCATGGGGCGCTGCCGACACGCAACCACACGGAAACCGTCTTCGAAAAGGCCGAAGACATCAGCGGGGAGACCCTCACCGAAACGCGGCTGGTAGCCAACAAGGCGTGCTTCGCCTGCACGATCGCCTGTGGCCGCGTGACCAAGTTGCCCGGCGGCGACGCCGCCAAGTACATGGTTAATACGCACCCGCGCAACTGGAACATCAGCGGCGAAGGGCCGGAGTACGAGAACGCCTGGGCAATGGGCGCCGATTGCGGGATCGGCGACCTCGACGCTCTGATCAAGGCGGGTTGGCTGTGCAACGACCTCGGTATGGACCCGATCAGCTTCGGCGCCACGCTGGCTGCCGCGATGGAACTGTACGAAAAGGAAATCATCACGAATTCCCTGACCGGCATGCCGTTGCGTTTCGGCAACGCGGAGGCCCTGGTGGCGTTGGCGGAGCAGACGGCGTACCGCACCGGCTTCGGCGACCTGCTGGCCGAAGGCTCAAAACGGCTCACTGCTCGTTTCAACCACCCGGAGTTTTTCATGGGCGTGCGCGGACAAGAGTTTCCGGCGTACGACAGCCGGGCCATTCAGGGCATGGGCCTCGGCTACGCAACGTCGAATCGCGGCGCCTGTCACCTGAAGGCGTACACCGTCTCGCCGGAGATCCTCGGCATCCCGACAAAGATGGACCCGCACGCCACCGAGGGGAAGGCCGAGATCACCAAGGTCTTCCAGGACATTACGTCGGCGGTCGACGCCACCGGTCTGTGTCTATTTCTGACCTTCGGCGTGGGCCTGGAGGAGATGCTGCCGCAGCTCGTCGCGGCAACTGGAGTACCCTACACGATGGCGACGCTCACGCGAGCCGGCGAACGCATCTGGAACCTCGAGCGCTTGTGGAACCAGCGTGCCGGTCTCGGCAAGGGTAGCGATACGCTCCCAAAGCGACTGCTGGAAGAGCCGATCCCGTCGGGTCCGGCAAAGGGACTGGTGAATAAGCTGGGTGAGATGCTCCCGGAGTACTACCGCCTGCGTGGCTGGACCACGGACGGAGAAGTGAGCGCCGAGAAGCGCCGAGAGCTGGGGTTGGCGTGACGCCGGACTTGGCACGCAGGTGAGCAATGCCGGTACTCAAGATGTTGGGCGGCCTGCGTCGTTTCGGCAGTGGGGAATACCGCCTGTGTGGCACGACGGTGGCTGCAGCGCTCAATGAGGCGCCAGTGCCGGCCACGATTCTCTTCCCCGACGGGCAGCTCAATCGTGATATTGAAGTGCTCGTCAACGGCCGCAATATTGCCTTCCTCGCTGGCCTCGATACGCCGCTCGAGGCCGGCGACCGGCTCACCATCTTCCTGCATGGCGCTCGTGGATACCCGGGGGGCTGATCACCGGGCGGCAAACGGTTTCAAGCGGGCAGCGGCACAGAGCGCAGAAAACGGGGGCACAGTGGCGATGTCACACCATCTCATTCTCGGCGGTGGCCCCGCCGGCATCAATGCCATCGAAACCATCCGTTACTTCGACGCGGATGCCACGATCACACTCGTCTGCGACGAGCCGCCCTATGCACGCATGGCGCTGCCTTACTTCCTGGCGAAAGAGATTCCCCAAGGTCATCTCACCACCGGCTCGGAGGAGTACTTCGACCGACTGCACGTCGAACGCCGTTTCGGCTGCCGCGCGAGACGAATCGACGCTACCGGGCGCACGGTCCATCTGGATGACGGCACGGCAATTCCTTTTGATACACTGCTGATTGCGACTGGTTCGTCACCCACCCAGCCCCCGATCCCAGGCGCCAACGGCAAGCACGTGCATAATCTGTGGACACTCGGTGACGCAGCGGCCGTGATGGGATCGGCCAGGACGAAGCGTCCGTCGGTCGTGCTAGTCGGCGCCGGCTTCATCGGCCTCATCATCCTCAACTCCCTGCACAAGCTCGGCTGGAAGCTGGCAGTGGTCGAGCTGGAGGGTCAGATTCTGCCCCGCATGCTCGACCGCCGGAGCGCCGAGGCGGCCGAAGCCTGGTTGCGGGAGCGTGGCGTGGATGTCTACACAGGCTGTAGCGTGCGCGCCATTGCCGGTACACGGAAGAAAACCGTGGCGCTGTCCGACGGCCAGCAGCTGCGGGCCGATGTGGTTATTCTGTCGACTGGTATCCGGCCAAACCTGGCGTTCGTGGATGGCTCGGGTGTGCGGGTTGAGACCGGCATCATCGTCGATGCGCGTATGCAGACCAACGTCCCGGACACGTACGCGGCAGGTGACGTTGCCCAAGGGCCCAACCTGCTCGGCGGGCCCCCAGTGATCCATGCGATCCAGCCGACGGCGGTCGACCACGGCAGGATTGCGGGGGCCAACATGGCCGGGCAACCGCGGGTGTACGCCGGCAGCTTGGCGATGAATATCCTCGACGTTGCTGGTCTCCACTGCGCTAGCTTCGGGCACTGGCAAGAGAGCGACGACGTGACCGTGGTGTGGAACGCGGGCCGGCCCGTGTATCGAAAGTTCGTGTGGGACGACACGCGGCTGGTCGGCGGCATCATCCTCGGCCCCGTCGACGACACGACGATGTTGGCGGACGTGGGTATGCTGAAAGGGCTCATTCAGACTCAGGTCGACCTGGCCCAGTGGAAGCACTACCTGCACGAGCGTCCCTGGGATCTGCGACGCGTCTACGTGGCAAGCGGCGCCGGCACCACACTGCTGCCCCGAAAGACCATCGGCGTCCCCTCCGCCGCACGCGGCTTCCGCTTCAAGAACCTCGGGCCGCGCACAGACGCAGGCCCACACCATGCAACCTTCGTGGGGACGCGCCCGGCGAACTTCGACGCCCTGCCCCGCACCCCAACCCCCGGCATCTACAAGGCCCCGGCCACCCGACAGGAACCGAAGCAATAGATCAGTGCACCAGCGACAGATCTTGGAGCCGTGGCGAGATCCGGTGTTGGACGGATCGATCTTCTTCTCAGCGTGGCGTTCCTCAGACCTGCAATGACTACGTCATGAAGATCGAACTGCGCCTGTTTGCCAGCCTGCGCAAGAAGCTGCCGCCTGGCTCCCCGCGCGGGAAGTGCACGCTCGAACTGCCGAACGGTGCCACGGTTGATCACGTGCTTGTACGGATGGGCATCCCGCACGAAGGCGCACAGATGATCCTGGTCAACGGTGATCACGACCGCGACTTCCACCGCACGCTCAGTGATGGCGACATACTCAGTATTTTTCCACCGGTAGCGGGCGGATAGGTCCACGGCACCGCGGCAGGCATCGCTCCCGATTCGTCAAGCATCGGGCGTCAACCCTTCCGGAGAAATGCAACCCAGCCCCCGGCGCTGCTGTCGTGCTTCACCGGGAGGGTGCGAAGATGCTAGGCACTAAGGCCCAGGCTGTTCGCCGTCCGTGTGGAATCTGACCTGCAATGATGAACGCCATCTGGCTCGCTCTCGTTCTCGCATCGGTCGTCGCCGCCGCGTTTATGGGCACGATGGACGCGGTGACCACCGCGTCCATCGAATCCGCGAAATCCGCGGTGACGTTGGCCCTGGGACTGATCGGCGTGATGGCATTCTGGCTCGGAATGATGCGCATCGTGCAGGCAGGGGGCCTGCTGCATACGCTTGCCCGCTGGCTGCAGCCCGTCATGGTGCGCTTGTTCCCCGATGTACCCAACGACCACCCAGCCATGAGCGCGATGATCATGAACATTGCCAGCAACATGCTGGGGCTTGGCAACGCGGCGACGCCGTTCGGAATCAAGGCAATGATCGAGCTCAACCGGCTGAACCCTGTGAACGGGGTCGCCACAAACGCCATGGCGCTATTTCTGGCTATCAACACTTCAAACGTCTCGCTGGCACCGCTGGGTGTCATCGCGTTGCGCGCTTCCATCGGCTCACACAACGCTGCGGGCATCTGGCTCCCAACCCTGCTTGCGACCTCGCTGTCCACCCTCGTCGGCATCCTGGCTGCCAAGCTGCTCGAGCGACTGTACCCGCCGACGAGTGCCTATGCGCCGTCCGGGGCGAGGGCGGGGCACGCCGACATCGAGTTACCCGACGACACGACGCTTGGTAGCGAGTTTCCGGCAACACGGGCAGGCTGCACACTCGCAATCACGACTCTCGCAGCGATCAGCGTCGGGTTCATTCTCTATCTGCGACACGGAATCGCCGGTGGCGAAGCATTCGGGGACCTGTTCCGCCAGGCTGCCTCGAGTTGGTTGCTGCCACTCCTCATCGCTACGATGCTGCTCTACGGGTTTGCGAAGGGCGTGGCCGTGTACGACGCGATGATCGCCGGCGCAAAGGAAGGTTTTGAAATCGCCGTCCGGATCATTCCCTTTCTCGTGGCGATCATCGTCGCTGTGGGCATGTTCCGCGCCTCCGGTCTGCTCGACCTCCTCGTCACAGCCGCTCGCCCCCTCACCCAGATGGTCGGATTCCCGCCGGAAGCTCTGCCGATGGCACTTCTGCGCCCACTGTCGGGTTCGGGCGCGTACGGCGTCATGGCTGAGATCATGAAGGCGGAGGGCCCCGACTCGGCCGTGGGCTACCTGGTCTCCACTCTGCAGGGTAGCACCGAGACGACGTTTTACGTACTTGCCGTCTACTTCGGGGCCGTAGGTGTCACGCGCGTGCGCCACGCGCTGGCGGCCGGACTCATCGCAGACGTTGCAGGGGTTCTCGGTGCCTTGCTGGCCGTGCGCTGGCTGCTAGTTGGATAGGGCCTGGGCCTTGTGGTAGTCCTGCGGACACTGGGGTCAAAGTTGGTCCCTGCATGCACCACGGTATGGGCAGAAGCCGAGGCGTGTGCGATGACTGAACGGGTGCCATTCTTTGAGGAGGACAGCGTGAAGATATACGACAGTCAAACAGCTCCGAATCCGCGTCGCGTGCGGATCTTTCTCGCGGAGAAGGAAATCCAAGTTCCGTACGAACAGGTGGACATTATCAAGGCGGAGAATCGGACGCCGGCATTCCGCAAGAAGAATCCCCTGGGCGTGGTGCCTGTCCTCGAACTGGACGACGGCACCTGCATCGCCGAAAGCGTGGCGATCTGCCGGTACTTTGAGGAAACGCATCCCGAGCCGCCTTTAATGGGGATCGGCGCCCGCGACCGGGCCATCGTGGAAATGTGGCAGCGCCGAATGGAACTGGAGATTTTCATACCGGTAGCCCAGGTGTTCCGCAACACCCACGCATTTTTCGAGGGACGCATTCCGCAGGTGCCCGCGTACGGCGAGGTATGCCGCAACACCGTCACCCAACGGCTCGCCTGGCTGGAGCAGGTACTTGCCGACCGCAAGTTCATTGCCGGAGAGCGTTACACAATCGCCGACATCACGGCGCTGTGCGCTATCGATTTCGGGCGCGTCAGTAGCATTCGGCTGCAGGCGGAGCAGAAGAACCTGGCCCGGGCCGGCGACCAGCGCAACCCGGTGGTTGCCGTCAACTCCCG
>JBHHYR010000079.1:0-15870 GCA_046757585.1 Binatia bacterium
GACGGCGTCACCGGCTCCGGATCCAGCAGGTAATGTCCCAGGAGCCCACAGACGGCCGCACCGATTGGCGCGCCAATCAGCGCCCCCTCGAACAGATTCTTGTCGTCCGACTTGCTGATGGTTTGCCCAGTGGTCTGGTTGGTGAACCGCGAGGTTCCGGCACGTTCATTCTGAATGGCCACGCCCACGCCCGCACCGATAGCCCCGCACACCAGCGCTGGAATATAGGTTCCCTTGCCCCACGGTTTGTTGACGTAGTGCCGCCCGAACTCACACCCTGGCAGCACCAGGGCGCCGACGACGGCGATGGCCAGCAAGCGTGATCGTTTCTGCATCCCCGCACCTTCCGTTGCGACGGCCCTTGTATGCTTCTCGCGGGGCTGCCGTCAAGTAAAACACTCCCGTCTGTCGCTGCGGCCCTTTATTGCTGCCTCCCCCTTTGACAAAGGGGGATTGAGGGGGATTTGGTTCGCTCCGTCCCTGGCCGGTAACCCTCGCGCAGCGAGCGATGAACCGCTGTGGCGGGAGAAAATCCCCCCTGGCCCCCCTTTTTCAAAGGGGGGAACTTCGCTCCGCAGTGTTCAGAGCCACGAAATGTGGAACATGACCAGTTTGTAAAAGGAGGGGACGCGTGGGTGCGGCGCCGGAGCCGCGGGGTGCTCTTACTTGGCGCGGGACAGGTACGCGCCGGAGTTCGTATCGACGCGGATCACGTCGCCGACGGTAATGAAACCGGGCACCTGGATCACAGCGCCCGTTTCGACCGTTGCGGGTTTGAGCACGTTGGTGACGGTGGCACCCTTGAGGCTGGGATCCGTCTCCCTCACCGCCAGCTCGACGGTCTTCGGGAGCGAGACTCCCATCGGCTTGCCTTCGTAGAATTCGACCATGACCCGCAAGTTCGCCGGCAGGTACTTGACCACGTCACCCAGGAGGTCGCGGTCGAGAGCGATCTGCTCGAAGGATGTGGTATTCATGAAGTGGTATTGCTCGTCCGCTTCGTAGAGGAACTCCATTTCCTGCTGCTCGAGGGTGACGCGCTCGACCTTGTCTTCCGAGCGGAACCGGTTTTCGAGCTGCGTGCCGGAGCGCAGGTTGCGTAGCTTGGTCTGCACCATCCCCCGCCAGTTGCCCGGCGTGACGTGTACGACGTTCATGATACGAAACAGGCCCTTCTGATGCTTGATGATCATACCGGGGCGCAGCTGCGTGGCGGGGATCAGCATGGCTCTCTGGCTCCTGAATACCTATTAATGATGACCTGAATATTTGTTTCTAGCAACGCGCCCACCGCCCCGCAACCGCACAGCCGCCCCGCTCCCGGTCGAGGGTCCGGCTGCGTCCGCTGGCAGCGGTTGGATGTGCGCCTCCGGTTCGCTCACGGCTTTGGTGCCATGAACACGAGCAGCGTGAGGCGCGACGGGCCGGGGTTGCGTACGGCGTGGCGCGCGCCGGCTGGCGCGAGCACGGCGTAGCCGCTGCCGACGTCGCGTTCCTCGTTGTCGATGCGGAAGCGGCCGCAGCCCTCGAGCACGAAGTAGACCTTGTCGGAACCGGGGTGCGCATGCGCCGTCTGCTCCTGCCCTGGGTGCAGGCCGTAGACGTCGCAGAACATCCGCTCGGTGTCGAACAGGTTCACCTTCTTCATCGTCTCCGCTGCGAAGCCCGTCGCTGCGCGCACGTCCTTGAACACGTCCATGTGGTCTCCTCCCGGCGCACGCATGGTAGCGGATCTGCCCCCGCGTTCACAAAGCGGCGGGCAAGCCGGCGGGTCTGCGGCGCCCAAGCTATCCGTGGGGATGAGCGAGCTCGAGGCCCAGCCACGTCGTGAGCGCCGTCAGCGTCAAAGCCAGCACACCGGCATACACGAGGCGGCGGCTCATGCTCGCCAGCCACGAGGCATCGACCGGTTCGCCCGCCATCTCGCTGCGGACAATGCGATGACCTAGGCCGAAGGTGATGTACGTCCCGGTCATGATGAGCGCAAAGGCGCCCGTGAGCTTCCACACCAGCAGCCAGCCCATGCGGGCGAAAAACTCGCCCCGCAACGCTTCCTTGTAAGCCGTGAGGTTGAATGCGCCGGTCATCACCAACACCCCGAGCGCCGCAATGGCCAGCGGGTCGTACACCCGCAGCGCACGCGCCAGCACACGGCGCCGCGCCGCCGGGTCGCTCGCGACCCTGGCCGCGGGCAGTACCATCACCAGCACGCCGAGCGTCGCACCGCCATAAGCGACCAGCGCCAGGACATGCAGCCACAGGCCGAAGAAATCCGTTCCCGACATGAGACAACGCGCAGCGCGGTTGCCTTACCGCCGTCGCCCGACAAAGGCAACTCAGTGTGTGCGCTCGCGCCGGCACGTGCGACTGGTCGCTTGCTTCATCGGTTCCCGCGGCCGATAATGATGTCGTAGGGTCCATGTAGCCCGTGCAGCGACATGAGCACCGATGTGGAATCGCCCGCCCGTGAGGAAACCGTGGACAAATTCTACCGCGGTTGGGTGTACAAGCTGTCGCGCAACGCGCAGCGGGGCACCATCCGCTCCCGCAGCGGCCGGAATATTCCCTTCATGTTCCAGTCGGTGACGATGCTCGGGCCGCACCACCATTTCGCCGATCTGTACGAGGGGCTCAGCGTGGGCTACGACGTCAGCTGGACCTCGCGTGGCTTGCGCGTCAGTGTGATCCGTATCCCCGACTGACACGGCCTCGCGCCCCGCGAAGATTCTCGGAAGTAGTAGATCAGAGAGGCAGTGAGGTGCGGAAGAGGATGAACCGGCCCATGAACTCGCCGACCAGGACCGACAGGATTGCGATGTAAAAGAGCCCGGTGGCGGCCATCGTGTGCGGAATCTGCAGCGTCTTCCAGATCATCCAAGCGAGCCCGCCGGCGGCAACCGGGCTCAGTAGCAAGCGCGCGGCCAGCAACGGCGCGTGGTTCTGAAAGAGCTGCGCCAGCCCTGCTGCGCTGGCGCCAGCGCCGGCGAGCTCGATGAGAGTCCCGTCGAGCAGCAGCAGGACTGCTTGCGCCGCCAGCATGACGGCGAACAAGCGCAGCAGGCGCCGGAACGGATCAATCGGAAGGCCCCGGTCGATCAGGTACCAGTGGCCGAGTAACATGCCGGTGACCACCGACCCGAGCAGCAGGGCTGAAACGACGAAGCTGAGAGGATACAGAACGGTTTCAATGGATATGAACGGACTCAGCCGGAACGCCTGTGCCCCAATCGCCAGCGCTGCGAGTCCTGCCATCCATGCCCACGCGTAGTGGCGTGCGCGAGCGCGGAAATCCTCACCCCATAAGCTGCGCCAATAGGCCACTGCGGCGAGCAATGAGATGGCCCACACGGTGAGCTCGAGCCCTTGCGCGCGTAACGCTGCCGCCGGACCAGCCGGGCTGTGGAAGAGCAGTGCCACCCGGCCGGCGAAGCCGAGGAATCCGATGCTCCCGAACACCGCTGCCGACGACTTGTAGAAGCCACGACCGATTTGATGGAAGGGTGGGACGCTGAGGGCGAGCATACCGCCCACGTAAAGCTCCGCGAACACAAGCAGAAAGCAGCGCGCAAATGCATCCATCGCGCCTAGCCTTCCCACCTGAGGGGCACCGGCGTTCCCGCTGGCGGTGGCTGAGCATGACGGCACGCCAAGTGGCTCATGGGAACGATCGGTCGCTCGTGACGCACTCGGAAGACGCCGCGTGGCTACACGCCAGACTGTGATGCGGCGTCCCGCTCCGCGTCACGCGGCCGGTGCCAGAAGCGGATCATGCCCCCGGCGGCGCAAAAGAGCCCGAGCAACACCAGCAGCTGGCCGCCACTCTGCACGACGTTGTAGAAATCGAGCTTGGCGTTTGCCAGGGTGTAATCGTCGCTGCCGCCTTGTAGCGCGCTCAGCAGGGTTGCCGCGGTCCGTGCATTGAGTTGGTGGAAGTCACTGACATGCTCGACCGGCGCCGGCAGGCGCCCGCTCGCCAGGAGCGCCGCGTATTCGGCTCCTTTGTGGTGTCCGGTGTACCAGTTGCCGAGGCCCAGCACCACCAAGAGCACCCCGGTCGGGAGCAACGGGCTGCGCAGCGCGCTCATGCCGCTGAGCGCTAACACGCGCGCTGCGTGACAGCAAGCTGTCAGGCGAGCCGTGAGACGGCTGCAGCCAGGCGGCGTTGCGCCGCTGTCGGCCCTGCGTTATACGCCGTGAAGGGGCACTTCCGGCAAAGCGGCAGCAGCTCGTCCGTGTGAGGATGGCTCATCCCCGCAGCGTCGAACTGCGACGGACTGCTGGTGCGCCGGTTCCTGTGCTCCGGAGGAACCGATGGGCGCGAAGGAATTGGCCGCACGGATGCTGGCGGGTGATCGGGGGGCGCTGGCGCGCCTCATGACTATGGTCGAGAATCGGCATCCCGAGACGGCCACCGTGCTGAGCCTGATTCACGACCGCTGCGGGCACGCCTACACGATCGGCGTCACCGGCCCCCCGGGGGCAGGAAAGTCGACGCTGGTCGATGGCATCGTCGGCCGCCTCCGGCACGCCCATCACAGTGTCGGCATCATTGCCGTGGATCCGTCGAGCCCCTTTTCCGGCGGGGCTGTGCTCGGCGACCGGATCCGCATGCAGAGCCATTTCCTCGATGACCAGGTGTTCATTCGTAGTCTGAGCACGCGCGGCATGCACGGCGGGCTGGCACGCGCCACCCACGACGTAGCGATGCTGCTGGATGCTTCCGGCAAGGACTTCGTGCTCATCGAAACCGTGGGAGTCGGACAGACCGAGCTGGCTGTCATGCGCGTGGCTGGCACGACGATCGTTGTGTTGGTTCCCGAAGCGGGAGACACGGTGCAGACCATGAAGGCCGGGTTGCTGGAAATCGCGGACATTTTCGTCGTCAACAAGGCTGACCGCGAGGGGGCAGCGCAGATCAAGACGGAGCTGGAACGGATGCTCCAGCTCCGCCCCGCTGGCGCCTGGAACGTGCCAGTGCTGCTGACAGAGGCGACGGCGGGGCAGGGGATCGCGGAGCTGCTCGACGCCGTGATGCGGCACCGGAAACAAGTGCACGCCAGCACGGCGCGCGCGGCACAGGACGCGGCGGCGCGCCGCCAGCAGTTCCTTGCTGTCTTATGCGACGAGGTTAGCCGTCGCGTCGAAGCCGGCGTGCAGAACGGACGCTTCAGCGATCTGCTGGACCAGGTCGCGCGGGGCGACATCGATCCTTATCGGGCGGCCTTGCAGGTGATCGGCGACGAGGAGCGCGTGCGCCAGCTGCTGGCGGCGGCGCCGGTGGCCGAACACCATGACCCGAAATGAGCCGGACACGTACATTCGTGGTCGGCGACGTGCACGGCTGCGCCGACGAGCTCAACCGCTTGCTCGACGCTCTCGCGCCCACCGCCGCAGACACCCTCGTTTTCCTCGGCGACTACATTGACCGCGGGCCAGCCCCGAAGGAGGTGATCGCCCGTCTGCTGCGCCTGCAACGCGAAGGACCGCAGTGCGTCTTCTTGCGGGGCAATCACGAGGACATGTTTCTCGGCTTTCTGGACCGCGGGGGGTTGTATGGCGACGCCTTCCTGTGCAACGGCGGCGAGGCGACGCTGCGCAGCTACGGGCTGGCTGGCGAGCCGCCGCACGTCGTGGCCGCCGC
Source organism: Binatia bacterium (assembly GCA_046757585.1). GTDB lineage: Bacteria > Desulfobacterota > Binatia > HRBIN30 > HRBIN30 > JBHHYR01. The sequence continues at coordinate 5,642 of JBHHYR010000079.1, forward strand.
ATTGCCCCCTGCTCATCTCGAGTTTCTGCTCTCCTGCCAGCTACGCTCGACGCATGGCCGGTTCCTCTGCGTGCATGCGGGCCTGGCACCGACACGCCCGCTGGAACAACAGAGCACCGAAGATATGCTCTGGATTCGCGAGGCGTTCATCGCACACCCGCACCCGTTCCCGTTCACCGTGCTCTTCGGCCACACCCCGCAGCGCGAGGTCCTGGTCGATCTACCCTACAAGATCGGCTTGGATACCGGCGTCGTGTACTGGAACAAGCTCAGCTGTCTCCAGCTCGAGGAGCAGCAGCTGTTCCAGATCCGCCGCGGCGAGCGCCAGGTGGTGATTCGCCCTTTGCCGGACGACGCTCACCCGGAAGCGGGTCAGATGCCAACCGGCTGTGCCGTGCCCCGCGAAGGTCGCTGAGCGCGCTCGGCGCGAGCTGGCGCACGCGGTGACCACCCTGGCCAGTCAGCCGTGGTGCGGCTGCCCCCCGGCGCGCAGCATGTCCAGAGCATCGTCGTCGAGGTTGCGGATCACGTAGCGGTCTCCGGAGCTGAGGTTGGCGACCACGTGCGCCTCCACATCGAGCCGCAGACTATCGCCAGTTTTGATCGCACCGGTTTCTTCGACGACCGCAGCAGGAAGCCCGGCGTGCAGGGCGTCGCGGAGGAAGGCGGGTCCGAACGAGCGGGCAATGACGGCGGCAATGCCAAGCGCCTTTAACGTCGCAGCAATGCCGCACCGTGTGGCGTCTGCAGCGAAATCAAGGCCGGCAACGAGGAAATCCCCCACAGCTACCCGCTGGGCGAACTGCGGGTCCACTGCGGCCATGACCCCGGCGCACGCGACGGCCGGGCTGCGGTGCAGATACGCGTCCCCTAACACCTGGCGGCGAGTGATGTGATCCCCAAACACCCACGCCCGGCCCGTCGTGGCCGGTAACGCGTTCTCGCCACAGATCAAGTCTTCGTACTTGGCCACTGAACGCTCTATACCTGCACCAACGTCGAGAGACCAGAGCCCGAAAGCAGGGGGAGAAGACGGAAGGCGTGAGGCGGGAGGGGTGAGGCGGAAAGCCGGGGAGGGGAGACGGGAGACGGAGACCGGGGACGGGTTGATTATGTGCCGAGCAGTGCGAAGAGGGCTAGGACACACGTCTCGATGCACGCGCCACCGGCCAGGAGCATGTCCCATGAGACACCGCCAGCACGGTGGTGGAAAAGCAGGCGCAGCCCCAGGGTCATGGCGGCCGTGCAGACGACGACTATGATTCCCAGCGCCTCGGCTGTGACGAAGACCACCGCAAAGCTGAACACGCTGGTCCAGGCGAACTGGTGAAAGGTGATTGCCCCGTTGAATTTGCGCCCTGGGTGCTGCGCCTCACGCGCCCCAACGGCGAGCACGACCATCGCCCATCGCGCCAGGGTCGGTGCGAACAGGAGTGCTGCCGGGCGGAGCCCGGTCGTTACAGCCAGACAGGTTGCCTTGGTAAACACGATCCCCAGCATCAGCAACGGACCAGGCAGGTGCGCCGGACGGCTTGCTGCGCAGGCACGCAACGGTTCACCACGACCGAGACCTTCCCAGACCGCGACAAGGAGGAGCGCCGCAAGCCACGGCGGCAGCCGGCCGGCAACGGCCCAGTTGGCGGCCGCCAGGACGGCGCCGATGAACAGACCAATCAGCGGGAAGAACAGCGTAGCACGGCCGGCCGCGGCACTCTGTGGGTGCAGCCGGCGCAGTGGGAGCAGCGCCAGCAGGCTGGCGGCCGCCACCAGGTCACCTGCGCGGGGCAGTGCCGAGTGCTCGCCGCCCATCTCGACCCCGCTCTGCGTGCGCTCCGTGCCTCCCGGATCATCATGCATGGGCGCCTGCTCAGTAGCGTATTTTGCTGGAACCAGCCATCGGCTTCCTTTCGCGGCAAGAGCGAGGTGAATGGGTGCCGTTCCAACGCGCTTCGCCCCCTGGTTGCGCGTCGATTGCCAGTTTGCCACGATCACCACAGTGGCTCTCGGCAGTGTCCAGTGCGGATGCGCCACATCCGGTGCTCCGGCATGGTAGGGGCGGTGGCATGACCCAGGCGCAGCCCTTTTCGCCTGACGATGTGTACTGCGTGTATTGCCACGCGCCGGCGGCCGGCGTGTGTGCGGCGTGCGCCGCCTCATGCTGCGGTGACTGCGTCGAGCTGGTGATGGGGCTCACGGTACGCCGCGCCGTCTGCCGCTCGTGCATGCTGCGGGGACACCGCCCCGCAGGTGCCGGAGCGTTGCGTTGGCTCATTGCCGGCGCCGGCGCCGTTCTTGCCGCAAGCCTGCTTCTCCTGGCGTATCTCTCGCGCTGAGCTACGACTGCTTGATTTCTTGTCGCCGCGCGAAGATTTTGCTGGCCACTTTGGGCTTTCGACTCCATTCCGTCATGCCCGCAGTTTCCAAGCGGGCATCCAGGGGGGGGCGGAGTGGATTCCCGCTGGAAGATTGCGGGAATGACGGCGGGGGTTCCGACCGATTTCTTGTCGCCACGCATAGATGTCTCCCATCGACGTTGCACTTCGGCATTTCGAGTTTGGGTTGCGGACGGCTGCCCGCGCTGAGAGATTCCTGTTGGCCCCCGGAGCCACCGCGGCGGCCAAGCGCAGCGCTATCCGGGCACTGCTCCGGGGAGTTGGTTCCGAACCAGGACCGACGGCGTTCCTACGCTGGTCAGCCAGAGCTGGTGCACGGTGCGTGTGGCGCCGACATGCAGGAGACGGCGCGCGGCCGGCGTGTCCGGAAAATTGCTGGTGCTCACTTCGACCAGGACAACGTAGTCGAACTCCAGCCCCTTGACCTGTTCGATCTCGGTGACCTCGACGCCGGGCATGAAGGTGAAGTCCTGATGCTCCACGCGGCGCAACCGTGGCACCTCTCCCTGCAGCAAACCGTGATGGTACACGGCACTCAGCTCGCGCGAGGGGGTCAGGAGGGCGACCGAGGCCAGCGGTTCCCGGCGCGCGAGCTCCTTGAGCGCGCTGGTGAGGAACGCCACGCAGGCGCCGTGATCGGTGAACCGGAACAATTCGACGGGCGGGCCCGACCGTGTGGTGCGTGGCGGTGCATCCCCCTCACGCAGGTCACCGAGGACCCCAACGGCAAACCCGGCGATCTGGCGCGAGCAGCGGTAGCTGATCTCCAGGGTATCGACCGCCGTCCCTTCCAGGCCCACAGCCTTGAAGAAGGTCGTCCAGGAGGTGAACCCCGCATCCTGCATGAGATGTTGCTGCGTATCGCCGGCCAGCGTGATGCTCCGGCGTTCGTCGAGACAGCCCAGCAGCACCTGGACCTCCACCGGCGAGAAGTCCTGCACCTCGTCAATGGCGATGTGCCGGTAGCGCAGTGGCCGGCTGCCACGCGCGGGCAACGGTCCCATGCGCAGTTGCCAGGCACGCAGCAGGAGCGCGTGGTCCTCGGCGTCGAGCTCGGCCTGCACGTCATGGTCTCCCCCCCGCCACGCGGTCAACTCGTCGTAGCGGTCGCGGTTCCAGGCGGCTGCCCGCACGAGCTCGTCGGTCGAGAAGGCGTCGGGTGCACACTGTGCGAACACTTCTTCCAGGAGTGCGGCCTGGCTCAGCACACTGGCCCAATCATCGATGACCTGTTCCGGGGTGCGGAGGCCGGGCATCCGGGCGACCTGCCGCTGCAGAGCGACGAGCAGGGCCGGATGCAGCTTGAGGCGCTGCACCAGTGCTGGGGTATCCTCACGCACCTGGTGGGGCAGCTGCGGAAAGAGCCGCCGGGTTTGTTGCGCCGCCCATTCGTGGAAGGTGCGCACCTGCACCCGCCCGACACGTAGGGCGGGCAGCAACTGGCTGACGTAGTCACGCAGGGCGGGCGAGAACACCACGACCAGGGTGTGCGTCGAGTCGATTGACTGGTCTTCATAGGCGAGGAAGGCAATGCGGTGGAGCGCGACGGTCGTTTTCCCCGAACCTGCCGTACCGCGAATGACCACGAAGCCGGAGGAGGGGCGCGTGATGAGCGCGAACTGCTTCGGGTCGATGAGGCTGGCAATGTCCGGCAAGTGCTTGTCGGCCCGCTGCCGGATGCCGCGCGGATCGGTGCCCAAGCGCCTGTGTATGCCTTCCCCGGCCCAGTGGGCGCGCACGGCCGCTCCTTCGCCGCCTGCCAGCCGCGGTGGCTCGACCGGCGTGTGGCACCAGCCATCGGCGGCCGCCGGATCCGTACAGAAGATGCCCTCCGGCGCTTCGATGCGTTGGAGCACCTGATCGCGAATCGCCACCGTGCGGCGCGCTGCCACCTCGCCGCTCATCACGCGTCCCGCGATTTCCTCCTCGTACTGCTCGCCCTGCTCGTAGCGGTAGAAGATGCGCGAGATGGGCGCATGGCGCCAATCGACGATACGCACGCCGTGCTCGATACACGTCGCCTTGCCCAGGAGAATGTCGCGGGTGCGCCCGTCCTCACGCAGCCGCAGGTGTGCGAAGTACGGGGAGCGGCGGTCCACCTGTGGCGCCCGGCGCGCCGCACGGAGCTGCTCCAGGAGAGCGGACTGCCGATTCCACTGCTCGAGCAGCGCGCCCTGATCCTCTGCCTTGACGCCGTCCCGCAGCAACTCACGCAACCGCCTGAGCTCCGATTCGAGCGGCGCTTCCCGCGGTGCCACCCCCGCACGAGGCTCGTTGAGGAGGGTCGTGACCTGCTCGAGGAGCTTCAGCTCATCGGCGATGATCGGATGGGTCACAGTGTCGTAAATCCTACAAGGTTCGCGGCGAGCGGTACAGTGTCCAAGTGCTGCTGGATTCCCCCCTCCCTTGCCAAGGAAGGGGCAAAGGGAGAGGTCGTGGCCGGCGCACTTCTACCTCCCCCAACCCCCTCTTTCGAAAGGAGGGGGACCTCGGGGAATACGTCAGCGCTCGCCTCCCGGCGGGAGAACTGAAGTTGCCGCCGCCGGCCTGTCGTTGTACTAGAACGCTAGGATGTCCGAACATGTCCCGGCGGTAGCCCATCCGGCGGCCACAGTGGTCTTGCTGCGTGATGGCGCTGGCGGCTGCGAGGTGCTGCTGGTCCGCCGCAATGCGCGTCTGGCGTTCCACGGCGGCGCCTGGGTGTTTCCTGGTGGCCGCGTCGATCCCGAGGACTATACGGGTACGGCCGGCCCGACCGATATCGTGGCGGCGGCCCGCAACGCAGCGGTCCGCGAGGCGCGCGAAGAGGCTGGCGTGACGGTGCGCCGCGACGATCTGGTTCCGCTGAGCCGCTGGATCACACCCGCAGGGCTGCCGAAACGTTTCGATGCGTGGTTCTTCGCAGCCCGGGCTGCCAGCGACACGGTGCAGGTGGATGGCAGCGAGATTCACGCGCATCGGTGGATCCGCCCGGCAGCCGCGCTGGCGGCGCATGGCGAAGGTCAGCTCGACCTCCCGCCGCCGACGTTTGTGACGTTGACAGGCCTGGCCGGTTATTGCACGGCGGCCGAGGCACTGGCCGCAGTCGCGTGCCGCCGGTTCGAGACGTTCGTGCCCCGATTGCACGCTGTCGCGGACGGTGCGTGCACGTTGTACGCTGAGGACGCCGGATACGAGACGGGGCGGATCGACGAGCCGGGCCCGCGGCACCGCCTGTGGATGCTCGAGTCCGGCTGGCGCTATGAACGGACCGGCGTGCCGCGCCCTGCGGCCAGCGCGGCCCATGGAGGCTCCAATGTCGTTTCGGGTGATCGATAGTGACGCGCACGTCGTCGAGGGACACACGTTCATGCAAGAGATGATGGACCGCTTCCCGGACAAGGTGCAGTTCACCGTTGGCGAGAAGGGTCCGTCCCTCCTGATCGAAGGGCGCCGGTACCCGCAGGATTCCGGGCCTGGCGCCGGCTGCCCGCCAGCCGAAGGGCTGTGCCTGGACCGCGGCATCAACCCGTTTACGCCCGCAGGTGTCGTGGCTGACGCGGACCGCGAGGGGATCGACACGATGGTGTTCTTCCCCAGCGCGGCGCTGGGCCTTCCGGCGTACGACGATCAGGGGTTCGCGGCGGACATGGCACGCGCCTACAACCGTTGGCTGGCGCAGCTCTGTCGCTATGACACGCGGCGCCTGCGTGGGGTGGCGCTGGTGCCGATCGAAGACGTGCCCGCGTCGATCCGGATTCTCGGCGACGCGAAGAAGCTGGGCCTGGTGGGGGTCATGCTGCCGGCCTGCCTGCGGGCACGTAACCTCGACCACCCGGACCTGACCCCGTTCTTTGCGGCTGCCGCCGATCTCGATATGGCCGTAGGCATTCACGGCGCTCCCGGCGTGCACCTGCCGATGCTGGGCGCGCAACGCTTCGACAATTACCTACAGGTGCACTGCGTGAGCTTCCCGTTCGATATGATGGTGGCGCTGACGTCCCTCGTCCTCGGCGGCGTGTTGGAGCGGCACCCGACGCTGCGTGTCGGCCTGCTCGAGTCCGGCGTGGGATGGGTGCCGTACTTCGTCGAACGCATGCACGAACACCTCGAAAAGCGCGGGCGTCTGACACCAGCATGCAAGCATACGCCGGAGGAATACATTGGGCGCGGCCAGGTGTTCGTGAGCTGCGAGCCGGACGAGGCCGGTGTCCGCTTTGCCACGGAGGTGCTTGGTGCCGACTTCATCATGTATGCCAGCGACTACCCGCACTGGGACAGCGAGTTCCCGAACAGCTCGAAGCCGCTGCGCGAGCGGACGGACATTCCCGACGAGGCGAAGGCGAAAATCCTCGGCGAGAGCGCAATGCGCTTCTACGGGTTGCAGACGGATTGAAACCCGTGCGGCCCGCCGCGGTTCGTGACGAACGCGTATGACGACGCTGCTCAATGTGATCCGGGTGTTTCTGGCGGGAGTGTGGACGACCATCGTCGGCACGCCGCTGGTGGTCGCGCTGTACTCCCGCTACTGGTACGGCCTGGCCTGGGCGAGGCTCGGGCGACACGACGTGCTGGACCGCGTTCTGGAAGCCAACACGCGCCTGGCTGGCTGGGTGACCCAGCGCTTGTGGAGCGCGGGCCTGCTTGCGCTTGCAGGCATCCGCCTGCGCGTGCGGGAGTTGGTGCCAGTGGACTGGAACGTCGCGCACGTCATCTGCGCCAACCACGCTAGCCTCTTCGATATCCTCGCCCTGGTACGTGTGGTTCCACCCCCGTTTCGCTTCGTGGCCAAGCGCGAGTTGCTGAAGTGGCCGATCATCGGGTGGGCGCTGCGGCCGGCGGGGCAGATCGTCGTGGATCGTGGCGACCGCGGGCGCGCACTGCGGAGCATGGCCGAAGCCGCGGCACGCAAGATCCGTGGCCAGGTGATCTTCTTCGTCGAAGGGACCCGGAGCCGTACGGGGCAACTGCTCCCGTTCAAGAAGGGTGCCTTCCACTTTGCCATTGACAACCGCCTACCGGTGCTGCCGAGCGCCGTCTCAGGCAGCCACGCGGTGCTGGCGAAACTGCCGTGGTGGCGCCTGCGCCCCGGGCGCGATATCGATATCTGCTTCTGCCGCCCGATTGCGCCGCCTGTGGTACCTGCGGGCGACGCAACCAGCGGCGCGGTCGGGGCCCTGCTCAATGCCACCCACGACGAAATTGCTACCGCTCTGGCAGCCGGTGGGGCGTAGGTTGCCGGCTGCGGGTGCTCGACAGATGGCGCGCCTTGTTCGCCGCCGCACTTCCTTTTATAGTTTGGGCCGATGCTTGACCCGAAGACGGAGAAGGCGGTGGCGCAGGTCGCCGAGGAGGCCAAGGCGGCGTTCGGCCAGGACCTGGTCAGCGTCGTGCTGTACGGCAGCGCGGCAGGTGACGACTTCGTTGCCGGACGCTCGGATCTGAACGTCGCGATTGTCCTCGAACAGCTCGGCGTCGCCCATTTGCAGGCGCTGCGCCCGTGTCTGCCGAAGTGGCACAAGTTGGGGGTGGCGGCCCCGCTCATGCTCGACCGCCGCTTTCTCGACCGCGGTCGCGACGTCTTTCCAATGGAGTTCCTCGACATCAAGGCGCAGCACCGGCTGCTCCACGGCGAAGACGTGTTTGGCGGCCTGCCGATCGATAGCCGCCACCTGCGCTATCAGTCGGAGCACGAAGCGCGCGGCAAGCTGCTGCGGCTACGACTTCTGTACGCGGAGACGGGTGGCAGCCGCAAACGGCTGGAAGCCATGCTGCTCGAGTCGACGGCCACGTTTCTCGTCATCATGCGCAACCTCATCCGGCTGCGCACGGCGCAGGCGCATACACGCTCACTCGCCGTGCTCGACCAGTTCGAAGAACACTTTGGCGTCTCGTTCCCGACCATGCGCCAGTTGGTCCGCATCAAGCAAGGAACTGCACAGTGGACTACCGGCGCCGACGAAACGTTCAGCGCATACCACGGCGAAGTCGAGCGCCTGGTGGATCTGATTGACCGCATGCTGCCGGAAGGAGCGCCGGCGCAGGCAGGCACCGGCAGTTGAACCCCCAGGGGAAACGGCGGCCCTTTCGCGTTCGCAGCGCCTCATGACGGGAAGAACGCTCAGGGGGATGCCGGCACTGCTCGCGGGCTGCTGTCTGCTGCTGGGCTGCGCGCGCCCGGCTGCCGCTGTGGCCGAACCGACGGTACCCGTCGCGCGCGGATTCGTCTCCGACTACGCCGGCGTGATTGATGGCGCCACGGTGCGCTACCTCGACGGGCTGATCGGCGAGCTGAAGGCGAAGACAGGCGCCGAAATTGCCGTCGTGGTCGTCAACTCCACGGCGCCACTCACGGCGTTCGACTATGCAATGAAGATTGCCGAAGCCTGGAAGCCGGGCGCAAAAGGGAAGGACAACGGTATCGTCTTTCTGGTAGCGGTCAAGGACCGCAAGATGTTCATTCTGACCGGCTACGGCGTGGAAGGCGTGCTGCCTGACGGCCGGGTCGGGGAAATCCGTGACCGCCTGGTGCGCCCGGCCTTCCGCCGCGGCGACTACGCCGCAGGGATCCGGGCGGCAACGGAAGCCATGGCCGGGATCATTGCCGGCGAAGCCGGGGTGCGGCTGACTGGCGTGCGTCCCGCGCCAGTGCGGCGTCGCGGCCGGCGCGCGGCCGGCGCCGCCTTTCTGCCTCTGCTGCTGATCATCCTGTTCTTCAGCTTGTTCTTCCGCTTCCCGTTGTTCCCGCTGCTGTTCCTAGGCGGCGCTCGCGGCTTCTCCCGCGGCGGGTTCGGCGGCTTCGGGGGCGGATTCAGCGGCGGCGGGGGTGGTTTCGGCGGTTTCGGTGGGGGTGGTTTCGGTGGCGGTGGCGCCGGCGGCGGCTGGTGAACGGCGTGCCGGGGTCTGGTGCGCAACGGAACATCGGGAGGGCTCAATGAGACGGAAGATCACGGTGCTGGTGGCGGCCTGCGGCGCGCTCACGGTGTTGAGCGGCTGCGGGTACAATAGCATGGTGTCGATGCGCGAAAGCATCGACGCCGCCTGGGCACAGGTCGAGAATCAGCTACAGCGGCGCAACGATCTGATTCCCAACCTCGTTGCCGTGACCAAAGGCTACGCCAAGCATGAAAAGGAAATCTTCGACCACGTGGCGGATGCCCGTGCGCGCCTGATCGGCGCCGGCAGCCGTGCCGCGAAGATTACCGCGGCGAACCAGTTGACCACGGCCCTGTCCCGCTTGCTGGTGATTGCCGAACGCTATCCCGATCTGAAGGCCAATCAGCAGTTCGCCCGACTCTCCGACGAGCTGGCCGGCACCGAGAACCGGATCGCGACCGAACGGCGGCGCTACAACGAAGCCGTGCGTGCCTACAACACGTACATCAAGAAGGTCCCGGCAAACCTCACGGCTCGGATGTTCGGCTTCACCGCCGAAAAATACTTCGAAGCGCCAAAAGAGGCGAAGCAGGTGCCCAAGGTGAAGTTCTGAAGGCATTTCGAATTTCGGATCGCCTCGTCTCTTCTCCCTCGCCCTCCGGGAGAGGGTCGGGGTGAGGGGATTGAATGATCCTTCCTCTGTGGAGCTGCGCGGATGTCGCACCCCCTCACCCTAACCCTCTGCCTGGGGGCGAGGGGAGGGAGAGAACCCCTCTTCTTTTCTCCCCTTGCCAAGGGGAGAGAGATTTCGGATTTCGGATTGCCTCTTCTTCTTCCCCCTCGCCCTCCGGGAGAGGGTCGGGGTGAGGGGGTTGGATGATCATTCCTCTGTGGAGCTACGCGGACATCGCATCCCCTCACCCTAGCCCTCTGCCTGGGGGCGAGGGGAGGGAGAGAACCCCTCTTCTTTTCTCCCCTTGC
>JBHHYR010000080.1:0-15591 GCA_046757585.1 Binatia bacterium
TGCGGCTCGGTCATCTGATCGTCCTGCGTCCCTTGTCCCAGCATCTGGTCTTCCACTCCCAGCGTCACGGCGGCATCTGTCATACGGCGCCACGTGGCACCGTTCAAGGCCGCTGCAGAAGAAAATCGGCGCTGAAGCTCGGTCGTATCCGCAGGCGACGCTCGAACTCTGGCGCCCGTTGCGCCGCCACGCTGGACACCTGCGTGGCGGAACCGCACCACTGGCCGTTGCGTTCACGACATCATCATGCCGCGCTTAGGCAGCGGGGAGTCCGGTTGCTCATCGCGGAGCGAGCGCGGCAGAGGAAAGGTCACATGTTCTTCCGCGGTCTGCAGGTCCCGAACCTCCCCGAAGCCAAGCGTCTGGAGCCGGGCGGTCGTGGCCTGCACGAGCGCTTCCGGTGTCGAGGCGCCCGCGGTCAGGCCGATGGTCCGCACCTGTGCTACCCATGCGGGCTCAATATCGTGCTCATCCTCGATGAGACGGGCCATCGTTCCCTCATGCTCGGCGACTTCAACCAGGCGATTCGCGTTACTGGAGGCAGGCGAACCAATGACGAGCACGCATTCGCATTGCCGCGCCAGCTGCTTCACGGCCGCTTGTCGGTTCTGTGTGGCGTAGCAGATGTCGTCCTTCGGCGGTGTACGGACACCCGGGAACCGCCGCCGGATGGCGGACACGATGGCGCGTGTATCGTCGACCGAGAGGGTGGTCTGGGTCACGATCGCGACCCTTGCGGGATCGCGGATGTCGAGGCGGGCCACATCCCCGACCGTCTCAACCAGGTGCATTCGATCCGGCGCATGCCCAAGGGTCCCTTCAACTTCGACGTGGCCGCGGTGGCCGACCAGCAAGATCTCGTACCCTTCGCGCGCGTACCTCAGCGCCTGCAGGTGCACCTTGGTCACGAGGGGACAGGTGGCATCGATCACCCGCAGCCGGCGCCGGCGCGCTTCCGCGCGCACCGCCGGCGCCACGCCGTGGGCACTGAAAATCAGCAAGCCACCCTCGGGAACCCGGGCAAGGTCATCGACGAAGCGGGCCCCCTGCGCGCGGAGTCGGTCGACGACATGGCGATTATGGACGATCTCATGGCGCACGTAGACTGGTGCACCGTAGCGTTCCAACACGAGGCCCACGATATCGATCGCATAGGAGACCCCGGCGCAGAACCCGCGCGGGCTTGCGACAAAAATCGTGCGTGGCCGCGTGGCGCTCACGCGGCCACCTCGAACCGACCCCAGCGCTGCCGCATGCCTAGACACTGGCACGCGCAGTGCCGGCGAGCAAGCGGGTGCATGACACTCCTCCTCGGGATTCCACCGCAAGACGCCCATCCCCCCCTGCAAGCGGGAGCACTCACATCGCGACCGCGTGACGTCTCGCCGACGGCACCCTTGCGCGCCCCCGTTTCCGCAGCCGCCAGCGCGCTTCCAACTCGGACTTCTTGAAGAGCGCAGACACAGGCACATCCGGCCCCGCAGCGGCACGGACCGCCTCCATACCGCCGCTCTCCTCCCGGTCGACCAACGCAATCACCGCCACAACACGAATGCGCGCATCGCGGCACCGGCGGATTGCCTCAATGGTCGAGCCGCCGGTGGTAACGACGTCGTCGACCACAACGACCCTCGAGCCCGGGCATCCCTCAATATACTTCATCAGGCCGTGCCGCTTGGGCGCCTTGCGCACGGTGAAGTAGTGCAGCTTGCGGTGCGTTGTCTGGGACACGTAAAAGGAGATCGCGGCTGCGATCGCGTCGGCACCGAGGGTGAGACCGCCGACGGCCTCCGCCTCCGGCGGGATGAAGGGGCTGCACGCTTGCGCGACCAGCGGAGCCGCTTCGGCCCGCATGGTGGTGGCCTTACAATCGATATAGACGTTGCTGCGCCGCCCGGACGAGAGCGCAAACTTGTCGCTGGACGCATGCCGGTACGAATGAGCAAGCAGCCACTCGAGCAGTTGTTCCCTGGCCGCCGTGCCCTTCCTCCTGCGTCCAACCCGGCGGCTCGGTCGCTTCGGTGAGTCACAGCCGCTGGCGTTTCGCGTACGCCGCCTGGCCATCGCCGTCAGCGGGCAATTCCCCAGCTGCGCGCCGCGCGGGTAACCGGCGCCCGCGATCCGCCGCCTATCGAGTGTCCGTACCGCACTGGCGTTCTTGCACAGGCCGTCTTCATTCACCGGCGGCCAGCGCTGCGTGCCCGACGGGGCATCCCTGGGCGCAAGTCCGCACGCAGCTTGCAACGCTGTAGATACGCCTGGCGCACGAGCTGCGCGTCGCGCAGGAAGTATTCGAGTTCGTCGAGCCGCAGGGCCTGCGGCCCGTCGCAGAGTGCTACCTGCGGCTTGGGATGGAGATCGACCAGAACCATGTTTGCGCCAGCAATGATGCCCTGTGCGGTGACGTGCTGGATGTCGAGGATGCCATCGGGCGCCGCATCCTTCTTCCCCACGGAGTGCGAGGGATCGATGCATACCGGCAGGCGCGTGAGGCGACGCACAACCGGCACGTGGCCGAAATCGACGAGATTCCGATGCGGATCGCCAAGGTTGCTCTTCATCCCGCGCAGGCAAAACACGATCCGGTTGTTACCGCTGTTGGCAACGTACTCGCAGGCGTTGAGGGATTCATCGAGCGTGATGCCCATACCGCGCTTGAACAGCACCGGAAACTCTTGTTGCTGCCCCACCGCCTTGAGCAACTCGAAGTTCTGCGCGTTGCGGGTGCCGGTCTGCAGCATCACTCCCGTTGGCTGTCCCGCAGCAACCAGCGCCGCGTGGATCTCTTCGATCTGCGACTCGTGAGTGACTTCCATGGCGATGACCTTGATGCCGTACCGCCCGGCCAGCTCGAACACATACGGCAAACAGGCTCTTCCGTGCCCTTGAAAGTCATACGGACTGGTGCGCGGCTTGTAAGCCCCGGCCCGTGTCGTCACGATGCCCATATCCTTCAGGGCGCGGAATAGCGCCTCGGTGTTGGCTCGCGTATCGACGGCGCACAATCCCGGAAAGATCAGAAAGTCGTCCTGGCCGAAGTGCACCCCGTTGTACTCGAAGCCGATAGCAGTGGCCTGGCCAGCGTGCCTGCCGATCGACCGGTAGCGCTCGCGGATGCGAATGACCTTCTCGACCCACGGGAACTCCTCGAATGGTCCCTGCGGAATGGTTGCGGTCGAACCCAGGAGGTAGACCTCGGTCAGCACCCTGGTTGTGCCCTGAATCTTGCGGGCGACGGCTCGAACGTCGGGATAGCCTTCCGCCAGCCGCCGGACCTGGGCGACTTCCCGCGACTCCGGAAGGATGTCAGCCTTCATGACGATAATCATCGAGCCCGCACTCTAGCAGCAAATCACGCTGCGTGTCAGGGTCCGCACTCACCGGAAGCCGCGCCCCCCGGCGCAACAGGAATCCCGACCTGGGAAACCATCCACGTCGCGCCCGCGCGCGGCCTAGCCGCAGCTGCAAAGGCCGCGGCTCACGCCGCCCCGCGGTCTTCCACGCCCACGCCTCAGTGGCCAACGGACTGCCAGAACGGGTTGTCCGCCACGGTCAGGAACTTCGCGGGGTTGAAGAGCGCGTCAGGCACTTGTGCATCGTAATGCAGTTCGCTGACGAGCAGCTCGCTGTACCGGCCCTCGCGCTTGTCCTCGATGCGCACCCGCAGCGGAGTGGGGGTGCCGTCGACGGTGTCGACGTCAGCGAAGAGTTCCGTCTTCACCAGCGTATCCGCCGCGTCGTAGTACTCACGCTTCAACGGCAGGTAGGAATCGGTCGCGATCCAGGTCAGACGGTATGCGTACGGGCGTGGCAAGCGCGGTACCTCTCGCACCTTGAAGGTGCGTTTCTCCGCTAGCTGCTCGGCCCCCAATAAGTTCAACGTGGTCGTACCGAGCTTGATCGCGGTGAGATCGCGGAATGTGAATTCCGTGTACAGAAACGGCATGGCACCAAGGTCGGCGTTCTTAAGCAACCGGTGCACCGGTGCCAGGTACACCCATTCGACATCGGGTTGGCCCGGCCGCTCCCAGGTCAGCACAGCAAACCCTTTCACGCTCGCTGGCGTCAGGAAGACGGTCAAGATCCGTTTGCCGTCCTTCAACGTTTTGCGAACCTGGCGCGCGGTCAACTGTGCGGCTTCGGCGTGCACTGGACTGGGGACCAGCACGATCTTGCGGATGCTCGACCGATCGGGTTCCAGGGCTGCCTTCATCTGCGCGAGAGTCTTCTCGACGTACGACGGAACGGCCGCAGCGGCATGGGCGCTCATCGCAGCCAACAGGATACCAGTGAGAAATCCCCGCATCAGCGGTACCCTAGCCCAGGCCATCAATGACCTCAACTCGGCCCGCCTGTCTGCCGGCTGGCAGCCCGCCCCCCACCCTGTCCTGCGCGTCACGGCGCAGATCAGCGTGCGCCGCAGGGGGGCCCCGGGCGACCACGCGCCCGGGCTCGCCGAAACGGGCACAAGCGTGCTAGAGAATCATGCCCGGAGGCGTAAGCGCCGCATGGACACCATGATTGTCACCGGTGGGGCTGGATTCATCGGGTCGAACTTCGTGCGTCTAGCCCTGGCACGCACCGCCATGCGCATCGTGGTGATCGACAATCTCACGTACGCCGGGAACCGCCGCACCCTGGAAGACGTGGCCCGCGATGCACGCTTCGTGTTCGTGCAGGCCGATATAGCCGACCGCCCTGCTGCGCAGGCGACCTACCGCCAGCAACGTCCCACATGGGTCGTCAACTTTGCGGCGGAATCGCACGTCGACCGTTCGATCGACGATCCGAGCCGCTTCCTGCACACCAATGTCGTCGGCACGTGCGTACTGCTCGAGGCCGCCCGCACGTACGTCGCCGAGCTGGACGAGGCGGCCCGCAGGCGCTTTCGGTTTCTGCATGTGTCATCCGATGAGGTCTACGGCAGCGTGGACACCGGCCTGTTCTCCGAAACCACGCCGTACGCCCCCAACTCGCCGTACGCAGCCTCCAAGGCCGCAGCGGACCATTTCGTGCGTGCCTATCGGGCCACCTACGGACTGCCGAGCTTGATCACCAACTGCTCGAACAACTACGGACCGTACCAGTTTCCCGAGAAGCTCATTCCCCTGACGATCCTGAACGCCATCGAAGGCAAGTCTCTCCCGATTTACGGCGATGGCGGCAACATTCGAGACTGGCTATTCGTCGAAGATCACTGCGAGGGCATCTTGCGTGTCCTGCAACACGGCCGGCCGGGAGAAAAGTACAACATCGGCGGTCGAAGCGAGCGCACGAACGTGGAGATCGTCGACCGGATCTGTGCACTCCTGAGCGAACTGTGGCCTGCGGCGGACAACCCGGCGCTCGCCGCTCGAGGCATCCAGGGCTACGAAGCGCTCAAGACCTTCGTGCCGGATCGGCCCGGTCATGATCGGCGCTACGCAATAGACGCCGCCAAGATCCGGCGAGAACTCGGCTGGGCGCCGCAGCATGACTTCGACACCGGCCTGCGACGAACGGTCCAGTGGTATCTCGACCATCGAGCCTGGTGCGACGCAGTGCAAGCGGGGCGTTACGGCCGCGAGCGTCTGGGCCTGCGAGGCAAGGACGGGTGATCGTGAACGCGGCACTGTACGGGTATCCCCGGCCGCTACGTCGCGCCATGGCAGGCGGCCATACAAGGCGAGCGCGGCGATGAAGGGCATCATCCTCGCAGGCGGTTCAGGGACACGGCTGTACCCGTTGACGCGCGCGGTGAGCAAACAGCTCATTCCGATCTACGACAAGCCGATGATCTACTATCCGCTCTCTACGCTGATGCTCGCCGGGATCCGGCACGTGCTCGTCATCACGACCCCCCATGAGCAAGACAGCTTCAAACGCCTCCTGCAGCACGGCGAGGCGGTAGGCCTCGACATTCAATACGCCGTCCAGCCCGAACCCGAGGGAATCGCGCAGTCGTTTCTGATCGGTCGAGAGTTCATTGGCCCGGACTGTGTTGCCCTGGCCCTCGGTGACAACATCTTTTACGGCCATCGGTTTCAGGATTACCTGCAGCGCGCCGCGCGTCGCACCAGCGGCGCGACCATATTCGGCTACTGGGTACGCGATCCCGAGCGCTACGGCGTGGTCGAATTCGATGCACAGGGGCAGGCGGTCAGTTTGGAAGAAAAGCCGGCCCGGCCGCGGTCGGCTTACGCGGTGACCGGCCTCTATTTCTACGACAACCGGGTCGTTGACATCGCCGCCCACCTGACACCGTCGGCGCGTGGTGAGCTGGAGATTACTGACGTGAACCTCGCCTACTTGCGCGCCGGTACCCTCTCCGTCGAAAAGCTTGGCCGCGGGATCGCGTGGCTCGACACCGGCACGCATGAATCCCTGCTGCAAGCTGCAACGTTCATCCAGGCGATCGAAGAACGCCAGGGGCTCAAGGTGGCATGCATCGAAGAAATCGCCTTGCGCATGGGATACATCACAAAAGCCGACGTGCGCCGCCTCGCGCAGAGTATGCGCCACAGCAGGTACGGCCACTACCTGACGCGTATCGTCAACCAGGAACCGTGAACCCATGAGATTCCTTCCGACCGAACTGCCGGGAGTCATGATCATTGAGCCGGATGTCCACCGTGACAGCCGCGGTTTCTTCCTGGAGACCTATCACGCGCGCAAGTACCGTGAAGGGGGCATTGAGGAAACCTTTGTCCAGGACAACCAGTCGCGTTCGGTGCGGGGCACCGTGCGTGGGTTGCACGCGCAGAGCCGCCATCCGCAAGCAAAGCTGGTGCGCGTGCTGTACGGAGCGATCTTCGATGTCATCGTGGACATTCGGCGCGGCTCGCCAACGTTTCGCCGCTGGATCGGCGTGACCCTCTCGGCCGCGAATTTCCGCCAGTGCTTCGTCCCCAGGGGCTTCGCCCACGGCCTCTGTGTCACCAGCGACGTCGCGGAGATCGCGTACAAGTGCACGGACTTCTACGACCCGAGCGACGAACTGCGTCTCCTGTGGAATGACCCCGAAATCGGCATCCAGTGGCCCGTCGACGAGCCGATTCTCTCCGCCGCCGACCGCGCCGCTTCGTCCTTGGCAGCCGTCGGCGATGCGCTGCCGGTGTTCGAGGAGCATCGATGAAAATCCTCCTGACCGGTGCGGCCGGGCAGCTGGGCCAGGCGCTGCAGGTGGCGCTGCACCGCCATGACGTCATTGCGCTGACTCGCCACCAACTGGACATTACCAAGGTGGCGGATGTGCGCGACGCCGTGGAAGCGCACACACCCGCCCTGGTGTTGAATGCCGCCGCTTTCAACGACGTTGACGGCGCCGAGAGCGACCACGAGGCGGCCTACAGGGGAAACGCGTTGGGGCCCCGCAACCTCGCAGTGGTGACAGCGGCGCAGCGCATCCCCCTGCTTCACGTGTCGTCCGACTACGTCTTCGACGGTACGGCCACGCGCGCCTATCACGAGTTTGATCGTCCGAACCCGCGCTCCGTATACGGGGCAAGCAAGCTAGCGGGCGAGGACGCGGTCCGGGCATTGAACGAACGGCACTACATCGTGCGCACCGCGTGGTTGTATCATACGGTCGGCCGCAATTTCCCGAAGACCATGTGCGCCCTGGCGCACCGCCCGGTGGTGCGTGTGGTGCACGATCAGGTCGGCTCACCCACCTATGCACCGCACCTGGCGAGCGCGATGGCGATGTTGGTTGAAACTGAGGCGTACGGAACCTTCCACCTGGCCGGACGCGGAGAGACGAGTTGGTTTGATATGGCACGCACCCTGTACCAACGTCTCGGCATCGCAACCCCCGTCGAACCGGCGGCCACACAGGACTTCCCTCGGCCTGCCAAGCGCCCGCGATACTCCGCCCTCACCACGCTGCAGGACCCCGCAATCCTACTGCCGCCGTGGGAGGAAGGTCTGGCACTGTTCGTACGCGCCCTACAGAAGAACGAGACGAACTGATCGGCGGCACGGCGCCCCAATGCACCGCGCGTAACGTCGACCACGCCCGAGAAGGGCAGGAACAGACGCACGGGCACTCGCGCTCAGAGCACCACCCCCTTCGGCGCTGGCGCCGCGGGCGCTGGTCTACGCATGGTGCGACCTTCATCCTGACCGGTCGTGGCGTACTCCTCCGCCAGCACATGCACGCGCAGCGACCACACCCAGAGGAGCACGAGAGCCACCGCAATCAATCCCAGGCACAAGCCGACCCACAGGCCGGTCACCCCCCAGCCCCACACGAAGCACAGGGCGTAGCCGACCGGGAGGCCCAGCAGCCAGTGACCGGCGAGGTTCGAAAGCATCGGGGTGCGGGTATCGCCGGTGCCCCGCAGCACTCCGGTGGCCACCACCTGCACACCGTCAAAGAGCTGAAAGATGGCCGCGACGAGCAGCAGCGAGGTGCCAACGGAGATCACGGCCTCTTGCGGTGTGAACACGCGGAGGATGGCGGAGGGGAACAGGACGAACCCGAGGCCAGCGCACATCATGAAGACGGCACCGACGAGCAACGCCGTCCAGCCGGAGCGTTCCGCCGCATGCGGCTCTCGGCGCCCGAGTGCTTGCCCGACGCGCACGGCGCCCGCAGCAGAGACACCGAGGGGCACCATGAAGGTGAAGCTGGCCGCAGTCAGTGCAATCTGGTGCGCCGCGAGCGCAGCGGGTGCCAACCTGCCCGCGAGAGCGGTGGCGGCAGCGAAAACACCGCACTCGAGCGAGGTCTGAATCGCGGCCGGCCATCCGAGCGCTACGAGCCGTCGCATCCGAACTCCGTCCACGCGCAGGGAAGTCGCCAGCAGGCCCGTCTGATGACGGCGGTCGTAGAAGAGCAGGTACCCAAAGAAACACAGCGCCATGTACAAACGAGAGACGCATGTCGCCCACCCAGCGCCTTCAGCACCCCTGGCCGCAAAACCAAGGTGACCGAAAATCAGCACCCAGTTCGCCGCCACGTTGATGAAGTTGGCGCTGAGCACCGCGAGCATGATTGGTTTGACCACCCCGATCGCCTGCAGGTACCGGCGTACGGCCGTGAGCAAGAGAAGCGGCAACAAGCTCCAGCTCAAGGCCCTCCCGTAGGCGATCGCCTGCTGCAGCACTTCTGGTCGAACCCCCACCGCCTCGAGCTTGGGAATGCCCCACTGCACAAGAACAATGCCCGGGAGCGCAGTCCAGACGGCGAGATACAGCGCTTGAACGAGCCAGGCATGCGCGTCGTCAAGCCTCCCGGCGCCGAACGCATGCGCCACGGTGTAGTCCAGTCCCAGTAACAACCCGATCCCGAACAGCGCGATCGTGAAGAACAACGTCCCGCCAATGCCCACTGCACCGATGGCCTCAGCGCCGACGCGCCCCACCATGACGAGGTCGACCAACCCCATCGTCATCCAACCTAGCTCGGCCAACACGACCGGCCCAGCCAGCTGCAGCAGTGGCCGCAACTCCGCCTTGAGCCCGCTCCCGATTCGGGTCCACGTCAGTGCGCTCGTCATCTTGGAAGACAGCAGACAGTAGCCGCTGCACAGCGGCGAATCCACCATACACCCACCGCCGCAATTTCACGATCGAGGACCAGCATGCCCTATCCTGGCGGCCCCGCCGCCTGGCCCTGCGCGCTTTCGCGCACGCGTCGCCGTCCGTGATTCGGGGATGCTAGCTCGTCAGCCGTCGCACCACGCTGCGGCGCGCCAAGGCCAGCAGCACCGCAGACACGCCAAGCATATAGGCAAGGTCCCACACCGCGGTGAGCGACACCTCGCCGCGGAAGGCAGCCCGTGTGATGCGAACCGGGTGGAGGAGCGGCAGCACCTCCGCAACCCAGAGCCAGCCGCCCGACAAGCGCTCTCGCAGGGGAAAGAAGACGTCGGAGAATAGGAACAACGGAGTTAAGAACAGGTTGAAGTAGAAGCTGAACAGGTCGATGGTCTCGATCTGTAGAGAGAACGTGATTCCGATCGCGGCGAAAAGGAGGCCGGCGACCGGAATGAGCGGCAGGCTGAGCAGCGCCGAGGGCAGGGGTGCCAGACCCCAGAGCGCGATCACCACAAAGAAGCTGCCGCCGTAGATGCATGCGCGCGTGAGCGCCCACAGCACCTCGCCAGCTAAGATGTCGTCGGGCTCGACCGGAGTGGTGAGCATGGCGTCGTAAGCCTTCTCGAAGGTAAGTCGCACGTAGATGTTGTACGTGACCTCGAAGCTTGCGCCGTTCATCGCCGCAACACACACGAGGCCCGGCGCGAGAAACGCGGCGTACGACATCCCGCCCATGCGGTTGATGTAGGCACCAACACCGACGCCGATCGCCATGAGATAGAGCACCGGCTCGAAGAAGTTCGGCAAGATGTTCCACATCCACGTCCGCCGGTACATGGCCGCGTTGCGGCGCCACACGGACAGCGCGTGGGGAACGGAGACGCTCACAGTCCCCCTTCCAAGCTGGTCCCGGTCAGGGAGAGGAAGACATCCTCGAGGTTCGTCGGTCGCACGACCAGCGAACGACGGTCGCCATGGTCGCGCTGCCGGATGTGCTCGGCCAGCATGGTGGCGTCGTCGAGGTACAACATCAGGCGGTTGCCGGCGCGCAGTCGGTGACAGGGCACGGGCGAACCCTGAAGCAACGTGGCCTCCTCAGCCGGCGGACAGTCGAACTCGACCGCCTCCGGTGCCAGGCGGCCGCTGATGAGCGTCGCCGGCACACCGGCGCCAATGATCTTCCCCGCCGCGACGATAGCGACGTGGTCACAGAGCCGCTGCGCCTCGTCCATGTAGTGTGTCGTCAGCAGGACCGTCGTGCCACGAGCCCGTAGCTCGCGCATCCGCGACCACAGCGCCAAACGCACCGCCGGGTCGAGGCCCGTGGTCGGCTCGTCAAGGATCAGCAACTCCGGACCATTCATCAACGACAGGGCAATCGCCAGCCGTCGCTGGAAACCGCCTGAGAGTTCTCGCACCGGCACGCGCGCGTGTGAGCCCAGCTCCAGAAAGCCGATGAGGTCGTCGATGCGGCGCGAGAGCTCCGGCTCGCGCAGCAGGTGGTAGCGGCCGAACACCCGCAGATTCTCCACCGGCGACAGCGGCTCAATCAGAACGTTCTGCTGCAGGGTCACACCGAGCCGCGCGCGGACGGCGCGCGGCTCGCGGGCGATGTCGATCCCGAACACCCGGATCGTACCGCTGTCGGGCCGCGTAACGCCATAGATCATCCGCAACGTCGTCGTCTTTCCAGCACCGTTCGGACCCAGCAGGCCGAAGCAAAGGCCGCGCGGCACGTTGAGATCGAGCTCGTCGACCGCGACGCGGCTCCCGAACCGCTTTGAAACGGACCGGGCTTCTACGATCATAGCGTGGCGCGGCTCCGAAACCATGGCAGCGTGCGAGTATACACAGTCGCCGCACACATGGCATGCCCGCGAGGTCCTCGCGGGAGCCGAGCACACCAACGGGCACGCTGGTGTTCGCGCCGGTCGGCGTCGATGATCGGCGCGGCGCAGGTGGGCCCCGGCAACCGTTTTGGCGAGGCACCGCAGGCATGCTACCAGTCCCGACCATGAGCGAGAGCGCCCCCTACTATCGCCGCCATTGGGAGCAGATCGAGCCGGAGCGGCTGGCAGCGTACGAGGAGATATTCCGCTGGCGGCCGAACATGGAGCCGCTGATCGCCGGCGCGGAGTTGGGCCTGGGTCAGACCGTAGTCGACTACGGATGCGGCCCGGGTTTCCTGGCAGCGGAAATCGCCAGACGCGTGGGCCCCGCCGGGCACGTCATCGGCTGCGATCTGAACCCGGAGTTCTTGCGCCGGGCGCGCGCCCGGGTCGAATCGGAGCAGCTGGCGGTGCGGGTCACCTGGTACCACGTACAGGACGATCGGGTCCCCCTCCCCGATGCGTGTGTTGATCGGGTTCTGTGCAAGAACGTGCTGGAGTACGTCCCCTCGATCGACGCGACGTTGCGGGAATTTCGCCGCGTGCTCAAGCGGGGTGGCCGCGCGCATGCCATCGACAGCGACTGGTACACGCTCATCGTGGAGCCGCTTGGCCCTGACCGCGTCGCCCGGCTCTTGGCGGCGGCCCGCACGGCGTACAAGGAGCCACTCGCAGGTCGCAAGCTGTACGGCGCGTTCCAGCAGGCCGGTTTTCGAGATGTGACCGCCAAGGTCTTCGCGCGGCCCGACACGCGCGGCCTGTTGTTGCCCATCGTTCTCAACATGCTGGAGTACGCCAAGGCGGGCGGCGGGCTGCCTGCCGGCGAGGCCGATGCGATCGCCGCCGATTGCCAAGCGGCAGTGGCCGCCGGCACGTACCTCCTGTTCCTGCCGCAATTCCTGGTCACGGGCGTGGTGGAGTAGCCCCGGCCGGCGTGTTGGCACCGGGGGACGCCCGCGGCTCTGGCGTGCCGGCCCGCCAATACGGTATACGCCTGCAGCGGGCAAGCGCTCGCGTTGACGCACCGCCCAGGATAGGTGGAGGAGAGATTCCAATGGCAAGAATCGACGGTGGTGAAATGCTCATCCGCGTGCTCGAGCATCAGGGCATCCGCGAAGTCTTCACGTTGCATGGCGGGCATCTTGACGCCATCTTTCAAGCTGCGCTCGACCACGGTGTCCGCCTGATCGACACCCGGCATGAGCAAGCCGCTGGTCATGCAGCGGACGGCTGGGCACGCACTACTGGCAGGCCCGGCGTGGCGATCGTCACCGCGGGACCGGGCGTGACGGACGTGGTCACAGGTGTCGCCAACGCATACTTGGACTGCGTGCCGATGCTCGTCGTCGGCGGGGCGGCCCCGCTCGTGGACGCAGAGACGCTCCCGCTCCAGGGGGGCATCGACCAACTGGCGCTGATGCGGCCGATCACCAAGTGGGCCCACCGCATCACCCACACGCATCGCATCCCGGACCTCGTGGCACAAGGGCTCCGCGTGGCAACCACCGGCCGCCCAGGACCCGTCTTCCTGGAAATTCCCGCGGACGTGCTGTTCAAACGCGTGGAAGAGTCCGACACCTTCTTCCCGCAACGGGTCCGCCCGCAAGCAGCCCCGGCGCCGGCGGCACCGGCTGTCAAGCAAGCGATCGAGTGGCTGCACTCTGGCGAACGGCCCGCCATTCTGGCCGGGGGCGGGTGCTGGTTTGCTGGTGGCGGCCCGGAGCTCCGGGCATTCGCCGATCAGACGGGGATTCCGGTGTTCGCGAATTCCAAAGCACGCGGCATGGTCCCGGACGACCATCGCCTCTCTGGCCGCTCCTTCATGACGCTCGGCGTCCTGGCACAGATGGGCGGCGCCCCCCCGGACGTAGTGCTCGTGCTTGGCGCGCGGCTCGGCCTGTTCACCGGCGGCAGAAGTGGGTTGTTGATTCCCGCCGCGGCGCGTCTCATTCAAGTCGACATCGAGGGGCCGGAGATCGGGCGGAACCGCGACGTCGAACTGGGCATCACGGCCGATTGCCGCGAGGCGCTACGCGCGTTGCAGGTGGAGGCCCGCCAGAAACAATGGTCCGACCGCTCGGCCTGGCAGCAAGCGGTGGCCCAAGCACGCACCCTGCCCAACACGCTGTTCGCAGACGCGCTGGCACAGACGGCGCCGCCCATTCACCCCTACCGCCTTGCGCATGCCATCGCTACCGCGGTCGGGCCGGACGCGATCGTCGTCGCGGATGGGGGTGAGACCGCTGCCTGGATGGATATGGCGGCAGAGGTGCATGGGGGCGGCCACTGGCTCTCGCACGGGTACCTTGGCTGCCTTGGCGTGGGTATGCCGTTCGCCGTGGCTGCAAAGGTTGCACATCCGGACCGGCAGGTCGTGTGCGTGGCCGGCGACGGCTCCGTCGGGCTCAACTTCGCGGAGTTCGACACCATGGTGCGGCATGGCCTGAACATCGTCACGGTCGTCAACAACGACCGGCAGTGGGGCATGTCATTGCACGGGCAAGAGCTGATGTACGGGAAGGATAGGACGGTGGCAACCGCGCTGGCGCCGACGCGCTATGACCTGGCAGCTGCGGGGCTGGGCTGTTACGGGGAACAGGTCGAGCATCCCGCTGAGCTCGTGCCGGCGTTGCAGCGTGCGCTCAGCAGCGGGCGCCCCGCCTGCCTGAACGTGATGACCGATCCCACAGTGATTGCACCTATCACGCAGATGATGGTCGCCGGTGCCACACCTAGCTCCCAGGCGGACGAGAAAGTGCGCATGCCGTACTACGGCGAACGCGACGCGTAGCACAGGCGAAGGGACTGCAAAGCCCCCGCAGCGCCGGCATGGCCGTGCCGGTGGGACCGCGTCTAGAGCAACGACGACCTTACAGATCTGTACCGGCGTGCGCTGGCAGCGTAGCAATGCCCGCGTTGCTCCTTCCCGCTGCCTTGGCCACACGGGGCAGTGCGCCCTGGCGTGCCGATTGCTGAGCGCCATGTAAGATGGCAGTATTGCACGGCATTAAGAGAAAATTCATTATCTCGCAGCTCATCCTTCTGGGGTTCTTCGCCTGGGGGGTCGGGTTTCTCTACATCATTTCGACCGTTCTCTTTAACCCCGTGCAGATGCGCTGGGAGATATTCTGTTTTGCATGGGAGGCGCTTGCCTTCGGCATTCCACTGATCGTCTTCCGCCCCATGTTCCGCCCCATCGAGCGCTACGCCCGGCACCTCGAGGCGGGCAAGAATCTGGGGGCGCAGCAGGCCGCCGCCTATCACGGCAAGATCCTCGCCTACCCGTTCAAAGTCAGCCTCATCGTTTTCTTCGGGAGCATCGCCGCCTATGCCATCGGCGCGATCCAGCTCCGGCATTTTGCCCGTCTGCCCTGGGAAGGCGTCGCCATCAGCTCTGCCTGCGGCGTAACGTCAGCGTTGTTGTGGAGTGTGTTGGAGTACTTTCTCCTGGAGCACGATTTGCGACCACTGACTGGGCTTGCGGCAACTGCGTGCCACGACCTCCCGCCTCCCGAACGGGTGTCGCTGAAATTCAAGATCTTCGCTTCGAGTCTTGCGCTTGTGGTAGCTTCCTTGGGCTTCTTTGGGCTCATGGCATACGCCAGGACCGCGCATATTATCGAGCAGGAAATAGGAGCACGCCTGTTGGGTCGTATGCGGGAACTGGCGAATTTGATTTCCGTGCTGCCCCGTTCGGCGACCGGGCGATTCTCTGACGCCTGGCGGATGCTGGCCGCAGAGTTTCCAGTCAGCCCTAGAGGATACTTCTATCTGGTCGACCCGGCGGGGAACATTCTCGCCACGCACCCGGCCAGCCGCGAATCCGGTCTGCAACGTCTGCAGGGGGAAGAGATCCTGCCGGCAGTGGGCACCAGGGTTCTGACCAACGCCGAAGGCTACCTCGCAGACCGTGTGGATCACACAAAGATCGTGAGCTTCGTTGCGATTCCTGCCAGCCGTGCCAAGATCGTGGCCATCGCGCCGATGGCCGATTTCAGCGCGCAGCTCGCTGATCTGCTGTACGCCGGCCTGACTGGCATGGGCTTTGCGCTCCTGCTGTGTCTTGGAGTGGGTTTCCTGTGCGCCCGCAATATCACCAATCCTCTGGCGGAGGTGACCCGTGCCGCACAGATGGTGGCGGCCAAACGCGACCTGACACAGCGGGTGACGTTCGTGACCA
>JBHHYR010000081.1:0-15444 GCA_046757585.1 Binatia bacterium
AAGTACATCCTCCTCGCCGCGCAGCGTGAAGCGAAGACGAACGATCCGACGGAAGATGACATCTATCCGGTCGGCACCTTGGGTACGGTGGTTCAGCTCTTGCGGTTACCGGATGGGACGGTGAAGGTCCTGGTCGAGGGGAAGACACGCGCACGTGTGCTCCGCTACCTCGATCGGAGCGATTTCTTCTTGGTCGTCGCTGCAGAGATCGAGGAGCGGTACGACAAGACCACGGAGGTCGAAGCCCTCATCCGATCAGTCAACTCCACGTTCGAGAACTACGTCAAGCTGAACAAGAAAATTCCCCCTGAAATGATCATGTCCGTGGCCTCGATCGATGACGCCGCCCGCCTCGCGGACACCATCGTGGCGCATCTCGGTATCAAGATCGAGGACAAGCAAGCACTGCTCGAGATCACCGACCCAGCTGAACGCCTCGAAAAGGTTCTCGGCTATATGCGCTCGGAGATCGAGATTCTCGAGGTGGAGAAGCGGATCCGGACCCGCGTCAAGAAGCAGATGGAGAAGACACAGAAGGAATACTACCTCAACGAGCAGATGCGCGCGATTCAGAAGGAGCTCGGAGAGAAGGACGAGTTTAAGAACGAGATCCAGGAGCTGGAGGAGAAGATCAAGCAGAAGAAGATGTCCGCGGAGGCGAGGGAGAAGGTCGACAAGGAACTGAAGAAGTTGAAGATGATGTCGTCGATGTCGGCGGAAGCGACCGTGGTCCGCAATTACATCGACTGGATGATCTCCTTACCGTGGCACGACTATACCGATGAGAAGCTGGATATCAAGGAAGCTGAACAGGTCCTGGAAGCCGATCATTACGGGCTTGATAAGGTGAAGCAGCGAATCCTCGAGTACCTCGCGGTGCAATCGCTCGTCGGGCAGGCCAAGGGTCCGATCCTGTGTCTGGTGGGCCCCCCTGGCGTTGGCAAGACCTCCCTCGGGAAATCCATTGCTCGCGCTACGGGGCGCAAGTTCGTGCGCGTGTCTCTAGGTGGAGTCCGGGATGAGGCGGAAATACGGGGCCACCGGCGAACGTATATCGGGGCGCTGCCAGGCAAGGTTATTCAGTGCATGAAGAAAGCAGGATCGGGGAACCCCGTGTTCCTCTTGGATGAGGTCGACAAGATGTCCACGGACTTCCGGGGTGACCCATCATCGGCCCTGCTGGAGGTCCTGGATCCAGAGCAGAACGCGACCTTCAACGACCATTACCTCGACGTGGATTACGACCTCTCGAAGGTGATGTTCATCACGACGGCCAACACGCTTGAGCGCATCCCGCGCCCACTGCAAGACCGCATGGAGATCATTCGCATTGCGGGGTACACGGATGTGGAGAAACTCAACATCGCCAAGCGATACCTGATCACCAAGCAGCGTGAGGCGAACGGACTGGTCCCGGATAACGTGGAATTGTCCGATAACGCGCTGATGAGCATTATTCAGCACTACACCAAGGAGGCCGGCGTCCGAAATCTCGAGCGTGAAATCGCTGCGGTGTGCAGAAAGGTTGCGGTCGAGGTGGTCAAGAAGGAGCGCAGTGCTAAGGTGCAGGTGAAGGGAAAGAGCCTCGGCAAGTACCTCGGTGCCCCACGGTTCCGCGTTGGAAAGGTCGAGGGCGACCACAAGGTTGGTGTCGTGACGGGACTGGCGTGGACGGAACTGGGCGGTGAATTGCTCGCGACTGAGGTCACCGTGATGCCAGGCAAGGGCAAGCTCATCATTACGGGGCGGCTTGGTGACGTGATGCAGGAGTCGGCGCAAGCCGCCCTCAGCTATGTGCGCTCCCGGGCGGATGAACTCGGCCTGGATGTGGACTTCTACCAGCGGGTCGACATCCACATTCATGTACCGGAAGGTGCAATCCCCAAGGATGGACCGTCTGCGGGCATTACGATGGCGACTTCGCTGGTTTCCGCCCTCACCAGGATACCCGTTCGTTATGACCTCGCCATGACCGGCGAAGTCACGCTGCGGGGGCGTATCTTGCCGATCGGGGGCCTCAAGGAAAAAGTGCTGGCCGCGCACCGGGGTGGGATCAAGACGGTCCTCATTCCTGCTGAGAACGAGAAGGATATCAAGGACATTCCTGCCGCCGTCATGAAAACCGTCAGGATCGACCTCGTGGATCACATGGATCAGGTCTTGCGCAAGGCTCTCATTTTGGAAGATCCGGCCGCCTTTCTCAGAAAGCCAGTGATCTCTGCAGACACCGAACCCCCAGCGTTCGTCGCCCCTCCGGCTGAGCCGGATGTCGTGACACACTGACACTTTGTTGACTTCGCCGGCGGTCGTTGTTATACGCCGGTCCGCTGCTACCGCTGGGGGGAGAGGCGTGCCATGACGAAAGCTGAGCTGATCGAATCTGTCGCAAGCAAGGTGGACCTGCCGCGGGCCACTGCGGAGCGGGCCGTGAACTCGCTGTTTGACGATATCGTCGTGGCTTTGAAGCGAGGTGACAAGGTGAACGTGTCCGGGTTTGGCACTTTCTCCGT
This sequence comes from Binatia bacterium, assembly GCA_046757585.1. Classification (GTDB taxonomy): domain Bacteria; phylum Desulfobacterota; class Binatia; order HRBIN30; family HRBIN30; genus JBHHYR01. The sequence goes on from JBHHYR010000081.1 coordinate 2,511, forward strand.
CTCTACCCGTAAGGCGCGCACCGGGCGAAATCCAAAGACGGGAGAAAGTATCGAAATTTCCGCTTCACGTGCGGCGAAGTTCAAAGCCGGCAAGACGCTGAAGGATGCCCTGAACTGAGGCGTGGGACTCGTCGGCAGTTGGGCGGTTAGCTCAGCGGGAGAGCATCGGCCTTACAAGCCGGGGGTCATCCGTTCAAATCGGATACCGCCCATTCTTGTGCGCGGGGACCCGGCGCGACGGTGGAATACACGCAAGTGAAGCGAAAGGGGTGGCGACTCAACGAATCAAGCTCCTGCGGATGTTGCTCTATTGGGGTGGTAGTTCAGTTCGGTTTAGAACGCCGGCCTGTCACGTCGGAGGTCGCGGGTTCAAGTCCCGTCCACCCCGCCACTTGGTGCGGTACAGAAAACCCCTCCCGAGGAGGGGTTTTCTGCTGGGCCGGCGGAGTATAGTAGGTGTGTGATGGCAACCATGACGATGACCACATACATGGCGAAGCGGAAGCAAGCCTTGGCGGCGCGCCGCTGGTATCTGATTGACGCACGGGGCAAGGTGCTGGGGCGCGTTGCGACGCAGATCGCGACCATTCTTCGTGGCAAGCATAGCCCCCAGTTTACACCGCATCAGGACACTGGCGACTTCGTTGTCGTGATCAATGCGGCGGCGCTCCGGCTGACTGGCAGGAAGCTTGACACCAAGGTGTACTATCGCCACAGCGGTTACCCTGGTGGTCTTCGCGCCCGGCGGGCTGGGCGCGAGCAGCAGGAACACCCCGATCGCCTGCTTCGCGAAGCAGTGCGCGGTATGCTTCCAAAAAACCGCCTCGGCCGGCAACTCGTGACCAAGCTCAAAATCTACGCGGGGCACGATCATCCCCACGCGGCACAGCAACCCGTGCCGTTCTCGCCCTCAGGGAGCGCACCATGACAGAGCGAACATCGACCTACGCCGCGACTGGCAAGCGGAAGAGTGCTGTGGCCCGAGTACACATTGTCAGCGGTACCGGAACAATCACGGTGAACGACCGCCCCCTCACCGAGTACTTCGGAAGGCCGACGTCCCGCATGATTATTCTGCAGCCGTTCGGGTTGACCGAGACGGCAGGGAAGTACGATGTCGTTGCGAACGTTCGAGGTGGAGGTGTGTCAGCTCAGGCGACGGCGATCCGACACGGTATTACGCGCGCGCTTATAGCAGCGAATGCGGAATACCGGCCAGCGCTGAAGAAGGCGGGCTACGTGACGCGCGACCCGCGAGAGGTCGAACGCAAGAAATACGGCCGCCACAAGGCGCGTAAACGGCCACAGTACTCAAAACGCTGAGGCATCATTCGCTGCCCGCGAAAAGGGCCGTGCCCAGCAGGGCAAAGATGACGTTGGAAGCCCAGGCCGATACGGCAGCCGGCAGAACGCTGCTGAGGCCGAGCGAGTTGGCGAGCGCCAGCACGACCCAGAAGGCGAACCCGACGACCATGCCGGTTCCGACGATCGCTGCGACGCTCGGATGTCGCTGCACGCGGCCTGCGAGGGGCACCGCCATCCAGGCTAGCACGAGCGTGGCAAACGGTACCGCGAGCTTCAGGTGGAGATCCACCAGGTAGCTTGACGCATCGATTCCCTTGCTGGCGAGCTCTCGGATACGTCGGCGCAACGCCAGATAACTCAGCTCGTCCGGTTCGCGGCGCACTTCGAGGAAATCGTTGGGTGTTTCGTGGAGGACGAGCTGGTGAGGCCCAAGCCGTCGCGTCACGACGTCACCAGCCGGGTCTGTGGTGCGCTCAAGAGCTCCTGTGCTTACCCATCCCTCGCGGGTCCATCGCGCTGAAGCAACCTGGATGATGCTCTGGAGGTTGAACGTCGAATCCGTACGGTAGATCGTGAGACCAAACAACGTCTGATTATGTGGATCGATATGCTCGATGTTGTAGAATCCGTCCGCACCGTGGTACCAGATTTCCCGCTCGCTCAGAATGCCCCGCTGCGGACGCTTGCGGATTTCCACGTTGTTCACGTACTGGTACTCCCGGGTGCAATAGGGGACGATTGATTCGTTCCATGCTAGGATTGCCAGGCTGATGAGCGCTGCAACTCCCAGCAGCGGTAACGCCGTCTGCGCCAAGCTGATCCCGGCGGCGCGAAGAGCAATGATTTCATTGCGGCGCGAGAGCATTCCAAGGCTGAGGAGCATTGCAGTCAGAACTGCAGCAGGCATGATTTGCGTCAGGATGAGGGGAATCTTGAGGACAAAGTACCGGAATGCCGCGAGCGGGGTAGCATGATTCCTGAGCAGGATGTCGAGGCGATCGAAAAAGTCGACGACGAGGTAGAGCAGCACGAAGGTCAGCACGGTCGGTACCAAGATGGCTATCAACTCACGTATGACGTAACGGCTCGTGACCGGAAGCAGTGTACGGCGTGCCAACGGCATGGCCTCAGCTGGGCCTGGTTCCTGGTAGAGAGGCCCAGCGCATACGGAGCGCGATCAACCAGTTCTCGATGCCAGCGGCCTGCGTGATATGGCTCTCGCGGGCCGCGCGCACAAACAGGACGAGTGCCAGGAGCGTCAGCGAAATGTTAGGCAACCACATCGCGAGACCCGCCTGGAGCACGCCACGCTCGCCGAGACTCTGCCCGAGCCGCAGGAGGAGATAGTAGAGGAAGATGATCACCAGGCTCAGGGTAAAGCTGCGAGAACGCACGGCGCGGGATGGCCGGATACCGAGGGGAATCCCGATGGCTGCAAACGCCAGGCAAGCAAAGGGGATGGAGAATTTCCGCTGCAGCTCCACGGCCTCGCCGAATGCCGGCTGCCCGGCAGCGTGCTTTGCCGCCATCGCGGCTTGCAGCTCGGGTATAGTCATCTCACTGGGATCCTTGTGGCGCCGCCGCAAGCTGGCCAGTGCCGTGTCGAGATCGAGCGTGATGTCATAGATGCTAAACTCCGTGCGCTGGTAACTGCGGTCCTGGGGGCGGAAGGCGTGGACGCTTCCCCCCAAGAGCCGGAGGACGAGCATGTGGAGTGATTCATTTGGGACCAGAATGCCGATCTTTGCGAATATGGTATTATGTTGTACGGGGTCACGCGCGTCGGAGATGAGGATGCCGTGCAAGGTGTTCCCCGGGGGTTCGATGTGGTCGACGTAGATCACGAGGCCGGAGAAGTCGTCGGTAAAAACCTTCTCCTTAATGCCAGCGCTGGCCCGCTTCTTGGCGATGTCGTACAACCCGTCGCGCAGCCTGGAGTTGCCCCAGGGGCGCGCGTAGAGCGAGAGACCGAGGGTCACGATCGCGATTACGGTGGCCAAGAGTGCAACCGGCTGAACGAGCTGGTAGAGGCTGACGCCAGATGATTTCAGGGCGATGATTTCGCTGTCCGAAGACAGACGCCCGAATGCGACGATGACGCCCAGCAGCAAGGCCATTGGTACCGTGACCTCGAGGAAGGCCGGCAGAATACAGGAAAAGAGCTTGACGACGTCGAGCAAGGGGACACCCCGGTTGACCACCATTTCGACCAGCTTGAGGATTCGGGCGATCAGCAGCACGAGTGTGAAGACCGCAAGGCCGAGGCCGAAAGGAGCCAACATCTCACGCAGGATGTAGCGATTGATCGTGTGCACGAGGGGAGGATGCTAGTGAAACAGACCCGATTTGTAAATCGACGTCAGCCACCGATCGGACGCCCGCGCCGCATCTACGGCGTCCATCCGGTGACAGCATGGTTACGTTCGCACCCCCGGCGTCTCGAAGTCGTACACTACGACGGACGGTTCCGCTCCCAATTGGGGGCAATTCTGGATCTGGCGGCTGCCGCGGGTGTCCCGCGGGAGCCGTGCGCCGGTGATAGGCTCACAAGTCTCGCCGGGACCTCCCGGCATCAGGGGATCGTCGCGACCGCCGGGGCGTTTCCCTATCTGGACCTGGAAGGGGTGCTGGACGGCCCCGTAACGCCACGCCTCTTGGTTGTGGCCGACCACCTTCAGGACCCCCACAACCTTGGCGCGCTACTGAGAACGGCGAACGCTGCCGGCGCCGGTGCCGTCATCACACCGAAGGATGGGGCAGTCGGGGTGACGGCAAGCGTCGAGGCTGTCGCGGCCGGGGCGGCGGCGCTCGTGCCGGTGTGTCGAGTGACGAACACCGTACGCGCGCTGCGCGCGCTGAAGGCGCGAGGCTACTGGTGCGTCGGGCTGATGCCGAGAAATGGCCTCAACTTGTACCGTTTCCAAGCGCCGCAACGGGTCGTCGTGGTGGTAGGAGGGGAAACCGGGATGCGGCCACTGCTTGCGAAACTCTGTGACGTGGGCGTTTCGATTCCGATGCGCGGGCGGGTGGAGTCGCTCAACGCCTCGGTTGCAGCCGCCATCGTACTCTATGAGCTGATCCGACAGTGGCAGTCCGGAGAGTCCGGAGTAGATCCTATTGTTTCGAACAGCGCCGCGGTGTAAGGTAGCGCCGCTCTCGGTTAGGGAGCACGGCGGAAAGGAGGTCATTTGGCATTTCGCGGACGAGGCTTTAGACGGTTTGTTCCACCACCCCCAGACCCACACAGGATTAATCGCCGCATACGCAGCCCGCAGGTTCGCCTCGTGGGAGCGGATGGCACCCAGTATGGCGTCATGTCGACTGAAGAGGCGTTGCGCCGGGCTGAAGAAGCGCAGCTTGATCTGGTCGAGGTCGCACCCACTGCCGATCCACCAGTGTGCCGTATCCTTGATTACGGCAAGTTCAAGTATCAGCAGCACAAGAAACAAGTGGAAGCGCGCCGCAAGCAGGCAACCACCACGGTCAAGGAGCTACGCCTGGGATACCGAACTGACATCGGGGATATGCAGCGGCAGATCCAGAAGGCACGTGAGTTTCTGGCAGCAGGCGATCGCGTGAAGTTCGCTTTACGATTCCGTGGTCGCGAGATGGCCTACCAGAACCTGGGTCGCGAGAAGCTCATGCGGATGTGTAAAGCACTGCAGGACGTGGCGAGTGTCGAGAGTACGCCTCGCATGGAGGGCCGTTTGATGGGGGTGATCCTGGCTCCCGGCGTGAAGCGAAAGGTCTCCAAACCGCGACGCGAGGAATCACCAAAATCGCTGGCGAGCGCGGAATCCTGAGTGCCCCGTCGCCAGGGCGCTCAATCCGTAATGCAGACGCGGCGTCCGAGGATTTTCAGCTTTCCCTCGGCCCACAGGCGGATCGCTTCCGGGTACAGCTCAGCTTCGATCTCATGCACCCGCGCTGCGAGGGTGTCGGGCGTATCGTTGTCGAGCACCGGGACGACCCCCTGCAGCACGATCGGACCGTGGTCGTATTGGTCGTCGGCGAAGTGGATGGTACAGCCGGTGACCTTCACGCCGGCTTCGAGCACCGCTTCGTGTACCTTTTTGCCATAAAAGCCCCGCCCGCAGAAGGCGGGAATCAAGGCGGGGTGAATGTTCAGCACCCGGCCCATGTACCGGTTGCGAAGCTGGAAGGGTGACAGGAACCCGGCGAGGACGATCAAGTCGAACTCGTGCTGTTCAAGCTCGGCGTGGAGAGCATCGTTGAACCGGTCGATATCTGCGAACTCCTTGCGCGGCACGGCGACCGCCCGAATGCCCGCGCTGCGCGCCCGCCGCAGACCTCCGGCTTCCGTACGTGACGCGATGACGACGACGATTTCCGCACGGAGCCGACCGCTGGCGATACGCTCGATCAGGTTCTCTAGAGTCGTGCCAGCGCCGGAAAGCAGAACCGCCAGACGAACCGGGCGGTCGAGGGGAGGTGCGGCACGCATGGTTCATCGCCGCCGTGGGACGGCAGTTTCGCGCCCGGGGTCCCGATGATCATCGGAGCGCATCACACGACGGTCGCCCATGTCTCACACGGTATGGTGTTCGTCCTCAGCGCGCAAGGTGGAAATCTCTTCAGTGTCGAGCCATCTCCGGTGGCGCCACACGTACCACATCAACAGTGGTCCGAAGGTGAAACAGGTAAGGTTGATTCCAATCTCAGCGAGTGTTTCGCCGCGCAGCTGGCGGTAGGTGCCGTGTGCAAGGTTGTACAAGATATCCATGAGCCCGAGATACACGAAGGCGCTTCCTGCGGCGATGCCAAATAGGACTGCCCAGCTCCGCTGCCGCCGGAGACCTTCGGCGCAGAGCACGCAAGTGGTACCGAGCCACACATCAGCCGCGAAGAAAGTGCGCTCAAAGGTCAGGTATGCCGGATCCGAACTCAGGTACACCGCCCCACTCGTGAAGAAGACGATCCAGTACAGCACGTTCAGTGCGCTGGCGACCCACAGCCCCGCGATGATCGCTGCCAGCCCGCGCGGCAGCTCCTCGACCCCCCGGGTCATTGACGACGCCGTGTATCGCTAGGCCGGTGGACCCAGACCCAACGCAGGTAGACGGCCAGACCGACGGCAGCCGCGGCAGCGACGATGCTGCGCAGCAAGGCTGACGGATCACCAGCCGAATAGCTCCGTAGTTCCGACACGGCGTACAGGCCGAACACTGCAATGGCACTCGCAATCAGAATCTTGTGAGCGGTGAGCAGCGTCACGCGCCTCCTCCGTGCGCAAACCGTATATCACGACGAAGGCAGATCTGGCGTAGCCGAGCAGACCGGACTGCCCGGTAGTCTGCCGCTACTGTCACCCCAGAGGTGAAACCGGCGATCGCAGGAGTCGCAGCAACGGGTCTGGCGCCGATGTGGGACCTCTGGCAAAAGGAGCGGTGATGTCCCTGTGCAATCGTTGCGGTGCCTGCTGTCGCGTGTTGACGCTCGAGCAGTCGCCCGAGGCCGTGCGCGCCATGGCCGCTGTGGCCAGTGTGTTGGGGATTCCGTCTGACGCTGTTTTTGCCGCCAAGCACTGGCATGTGCTGACGCGCGAGGAAGCCATGCAGCGTAACCCGTTCTACACGAGCCGCCTGCCGGACGAGGCGCAGTTGTATTCCTGCGATCGGCTGGGCGCTGACGGCCAGTGCCTGGCGTACGAGGAACGTCCACTCGTGTGTCGTGGCTACCCGTGGTATGATGACGTTCCGTGTAACATGGAGCTGGCGGACCCTGACTGCGGGTACTGCTACGACGTGGTTATGGAACATGTCGTGCGCCGGGGGGAGATGTGAGCAAACGGCAGGCATGCGCAGCAGCACGTATCTGTAAGGATCCAGTACGGAGGGCTTCGCACGACCTGTCTGACGCAGACGTTGGCATATGGCAGGGCAGAGCGGTAGCGCGGCGCTTCGTCTCTCCGGACGGCCTCGTGATACTTGCAGGTCGCACAGCGGCTGATAACGATATCCTCACGTTCAAGCTCGCTTCGCCGAGCGACTTCTGGTTCCACGTCGCAGGCGCCTCGGGCGCGCATGTGGTCGTGCGCAACCCTGAAGTTCTGCAGCGCCTACCGGGAAACACTTTGCGCTTAGCCGCGTCATTGGCGGCGGGGTATTCGAAGGCTCGGCGAGGTGGTCGCATGGTAGTGCACGCCACCCGCTGTGGCGACGTCCGCAAACCACGCGGCGCACCGGCGGGTCAAGTTCACTTGAAACGGTTCACGATCGTTCGCGCCTTGCCGTGCCGGGCGGCGCCACCACATCACCCCGGCTTTGCTCCTGCGATCGACCCCTCCGCACAGACATTTGGCCGGTAAAGCGACGGCTCCTCTTCCGCGTGGCCCAGCCCACAGTTTGGGGACGGCAAAACCCTCGTGGGACGAGGAACACCGCGTCAAGCGACGAGTGGACCGCTCGGCTCAGCGCGCTTGCAAGCGCGCGATGGCGCTTTCCACCTCGCCCGGCTCGGGAAAACGATTGAGCTCGTGCTTTGAGAAAACGAGCCTCCCGTCGACACGTACGTCGAAAACGCCATCTTTGCCGCGAACGAGCTCCGCTTCCACTCCAAAGCGTTCTTTCAACGACGCGGCCAGACTGGTCGCGCGTGGCAGATAGTTTCAGGGAACACACCACGTAATGGACACGCGCATCGCAACCTCCTTACTCGCAATAATATAGGGATATGCAACGTGCCTGACAACCTTGCTCCAGCCACCTTGATTTCGAGCCGCCGATCCGGAGGCCTGTACCGTCAGCTCCTCCCCTAAAGTTGTCTCGCCGGGGGCGCCCCTTTCCTCTGCCCAGTACGCAGGCCCTGCAGGGCGGCCGCGAGGTCCCTTATAGCGATCGTCCCCGAGAGATAGCGCCACGCCTTCGTGAACTGCTGAGATGCGTTCCGTGCGTCGTGCCGCGCGAGGAACAGCTGCAGCGCCGCACCCTCTTGATGGCTGGGGGCGACACGAGCACGCTTGGTGTAGCGCTGGACGAAGATCCGGGATCGGGCGGCCTGCTGGGGCCCTGTGAGCAGATCTTGCAGCCGAGCGAGGTGTGTGCGCAGCCGGCGTTCTGGTTCACCGCCGGTACCAGTAAGCAGGTCAAGCAGGTGACCGAGCCAAGCCGCTTGAGTTTGCAGAGATCGAAAGTGCGCATGTGTCGCAGACCTGTTGGCGCTGCGTCCCCGTTCGCGGAAATGCCAGAAAGCCCGCTCGAGCGCTGCGCGTGCTACCGGGGCGGCCGGCATTACCCGCGCGGCCGCGTGCCTGCGGTGACGCCGGAGGCCGAGCGTAAAGTCTTCGAGACGGATTAGAAGGCGAAAGTAACGCGCAGAGTCGAGTGCTGCTCGCACTGCGCGGCGCACCCGCACCTCTTCGACTTCAAGATATTCATGAAAGCTGGCGAGTGCGTCGTGCCGCGCTTTGAGGACCCGGGTCCGGTAGTGTCGCGTGCAATCCAGTTCTGCACTGATATCATGAAGGCTTTCCAGGAGGCCAAGGAGCCACTTCAGTTCCCGCGGGAGATACTCTTGCAGGTCTTCGGGGAAAGCGGATTTGAACGTGCATGCTGTTCGCCTCAACGCATGGCACGCGACGCACATATGGTACAGTGCCTGAATGTCTCGGCCAGACCGGGCCTCGGGATCGTGCTCGCGCAACCGGCGCAGCTGCAGACCAATGACCTTGCGTGTGGCCTCGGCGAGCGTGTCACGTGTCCACACCGGTCTCGGTTGGGTGGTGTCGAGCACGTGCGGGCCGTACAGGAGGGTCATGCCACAGGCGAACTTCGAGTTGGTAGAAGGTGCCAACCCGAAACGTGTGCGCAGGAGATGCGCAAGGTCCGCAATCTCGTCTCGCGTGCCGTGCAGGAGTTCCACTTCCGCCTCGTAATATGCTCCCACGACGGCACGCTGTGCCGGCGCGTGCAGGTGCACTCGGTCGAGGTCCAGCTCAGCAACGGCCGCGGCGTTCCCCACTGAGGCGGACCGCAGGATGGTAAGGCGGCGGCGGTGAATGTCGGTGACCAGGACGGGCATGAGCCGCCGTCCGCCGACCAGCGCGGCGAGGTGTCGCTGGAGCCGGCCCGCACCCAAGACGAAGGGGATCCGCGGTGCACGTGGCAGCGCCTGCGTTAGCTCAGGGCGTTCGTGTACATCGCCGGCCACGTGGCCGCTCCACTTCGCCGTGGCCTCCCAGCGCCCCCCAACGCGCCGCAGGCGGAGCGCGACCCCGTGACGGGCGAGGGTGAGATTGGACGTGTCGACATAAACCGAGTGCAAGTGCGCTGCTCGCCGCGGGCGGAGGCGGTAGGGCCCTAGACACCTCAGCCGAGCGATGGCTGGCAGCTCGTCCTCCTGGCGTGCCAACAGCTTAGCTTCGACCTCCGCCGGAATGGCTGGAGCTCGCCGCCTCCGGCTGTTGCTCTTTTCACGTGCGTCAGTCACTGCGGATGAAGTCCCGCGTGAGAAGTTTTCCGCCTCCCCACGCAGGTAAAATCACCTGGTAAAGCCTACGCAATGGTAGCACAAGATGCGAGGCTGTAGGCGTAAGAAGACATATTGTTGCCGGTCCCCTCAGTCTGCTAGTCTGCGAAAGAGTCGGAGGAAGACGCTGCGCCGTTGCCCACGAAGGTCGTGCTGTTCGGGCCTCATTTCGGTTACCGCGCTCATTCTCTTCGTTGGGCTGGATGCTTCCAACGCAGCAAGCACGGGAGCTCCACGGCAGGGAGGTCGCTTCATGAATCTCGACGGTCCGGGTGACCGGGGTGGCTTAGGAGTCGCAGTGCCGTTTTTCCTGCGGAAGCTCTGGGCGTCTTTCACGACGCGTCCCGGAGCAGCTGCGCTCGTGCAGTTCGACCGTGCTGCAATCATGGAGAATCCGAGCATTACGTGGATTGGGCATTCGACGATGCTGGTGAGAATGGATGGGGTCACGTTCCTGACGGACCCGATCTTCTCGGAACGTGCGAGTCCGGTATCCTTCGCGGGCCCGCAGCGGCTCGTCGCCCCGGGGGTTCCCCTCGAACAGCTCCCGCCCGTGGATTTCACCGTCTTGTCACACGATCATTACGACCATACCGACTTGCCCTCGGTGCGAGCGCTTGCTGCCCGCGGTGTACGGTTCGTGGTACCACTTGGAATGGCAGAGCTCGTGCGGCAGGCGGGCGCAACCGCGGTCGAGCTCGACTGGTGGGAGTACACCACGGTAGGAGCAGTTCGCATCCATTGCGTTCCAGCCCAGCACTTCTCGGGACGTTCGCTGGTTGGTGCCAACCGCCGACTGTGGGCGGGATGGGTGATCGAGGGACCCACCCGACGCTTCTACCACGCCGGCGATACGGGGTACTTCGTAGGATTCGCCGAGATCCGGCGGCGGCTTGGCCCGATTGACCTGGCTGCCGTACCCATCGGTGCGTATGAGCCAGCGGCCATGATGCGCGCGGTTCACCTCTCACCCGAAGAAGCGCTGCGCGCGGCGGGCGATGTTGGTGCGACACGTGTCGTCGGTATGCACTTTGGTACGTTCGATTTGACGGACGAGCCGCTCGACGAGCCCCCGCGCCGTTTCGTGGCTGAGGCGTGGCGGTTGGGCGTATGGAACGAGCGCGCGTGGGTCCTGAACGTTGGTGAAAGCCGGCGGTGGTAAGCGTGCGCCAGCTATCCCACCCGGGTCCAGATAGAGGCGCGTGACCACTTGCGAATTGTGTGAGCTGGCGCGGACGACGAAATGGTACGCGGAATATGACACACCGTGCCGCTTCGCTGTCTTGACCTGTGATTCGTGTGACGTACCAATGGCCGTGCTCAGGGCCCATCGGAGAACTCCTACGGCGCAGGAACGGGCAGCCATGAAAGCCGCGCTCGGCAAGCTAGCCGATTCCATGTACCCGCACGGCTGGTACTTCGACGATCACATGCGGCAGATCCCCGACCACTATCACCTGCACGTTCGCCCGTACCCAGCATGGTGGCCAGGGCAGTCGTGAAGTTTCCTGTCCCCGTTTTGAGGGCGGCACCGTGCGGTTCTGTGCTACTCGCGTACGGTTATCTGAGCGGCTGCGCTTGTCTGACTGTCGTTGCCCGCGGTCAGTAGCGCCTCGGAGGCGAGGACGCTGCCAGCGGGTGCGGTCGACGCGACCAGCACGCGTGCCTTGACAGACCCGTTAGGGCCACGCAGGCCGCTCCAACTGACCTGTCCGTCTGCGCCTACTGTTGCGGCCGGCACCGTGAGCTGCACAGTGAGCTCGGGCGGCAGCGTGAGCTGCACGGTTCCGGTGCCCGCAAGCTTGCGGTAGCTGACCGTGATGGTAGTGGTGAGCCCCCGTCTCACAGTGCGGGGAGCGTTCAGGAAGAGTGTCGCCGCTGCAGGGCTGCTCCCACCCGGACTGATCGCTGCGCTCACCACGGTGTCACGGCTGGCGCGTAGCACCTCGCCCCCTGCGCTCGTCAGTGTCGCGCTGGCGTGGAGCACCGTTCCTTGCGGTACCGCTGCCGCCACCCGTGCGTTGACCTTGACGCTGCCACTCGCACTCGGCAGGGTTTGCCAGGTGAGCCCATCACTGCTGGTGCTACTGGGGGCTGGCTGGACGCTATTGGAGACCACAACATCCGGTAATGCGAGCAGCAGCCCGGCGCCTGGCGCGGGGCTGCGGTACCTGGCCGTATAGGTCAGAAAAGAGTCTGGGCGGACACTCCTCTGCGCGGTAAGGGTCAGTCCCGTGGGGTTCGTGGGCGCTGCGGTACCCCTCGCACGCACCAGCGTGGTGTGCTGAGCACCGACGATCCCTCCGGTCGCGTCCGTCAGGGTAGCGCTCGCCGTCAGCTGGGTGCCGGCCGCCACGTCACTGCCGACCTGGGTCTTCACCTTCACCAAACCGGAAGGCATGTGAAGATTCTGCCACGTGAGCTTTCCGGCATTGCTGCTCGTCGCTGGCGGAAACACGCTTAGGACGGTCACGCCCGCGGGCAACGTGAGCGTCATGACGTTATCTCCCACTACGTTGCTGTACCGGGGGACGAAGGTGAGGAAATTCCCCGGCTTGCTCTTCGATTGCGCCTTGAGCTTGACGCTAATGCGTTTCTTGCGGCGGACTACCGATACGTGGTCACAGGTGGCCACGTTTCCCAGTCCGTCTGCCACGGTGGCACTGGACCGGAGAATGGTGCCGTCAGGGACAAGCGCACTCACCCTGGTTTTCACTTTCACGAGGCCGGCCGTACGCGCCAAATTCTGCCAGGTGAATGTCTGACCATCACGCTGGATCGCTGCTGGCTTGACTCTAAGGATTTCCAGATCAGATGACTGCAACGACAACGTCAGTGCATTGTTCTTCGTGCCGTTCTTGTAGCGAGCGACGTAGGTGATGAAGGTGCCCGGCCGGCTGTGCACCTGGGCCCGGATGGCGCAGGCGAGTGCCTTCTTGCCAGCCTGTCCACCCTGCACCCGCAGCGCGTCTTCCGGCGTCGGGTAGCTGAGGGTTACGCCTGTGACCGCGGACGGGCCGGCGTTGGTGACATCCAGCATATAGAGAACCAAATTCCCCACCGAAACGGGGTCGGGCGCAGCAGTGATCGTGAGTGACAAATCGGGATCAGCTGGAGTCGGCATGTTCGTGGGGCTGGAGGT
>JBHHYR010000082.1:0-15397 GCA_046757585.1 Binatia bacterium
CACTGCGGAGCGAAGTTCCCCCCTTTGAAAAAGGGGGGCCAGGGGGGATTTTCTCTCGCCATAGCGCTTCGTCGCTCGCTGCGCGAGGGTTACCGGCCAGGCACGGAGCGAAGCAAATCCCCCTCAATCCCCCTTTGCCAAAGGGGGAAGCAGGAATAACTCGGTCCCCTTTGTCAACCGAGGAGGCAGCACTAGCGGCCCGCTGGTATCTTCGCATCGAGGGTAGCTTGCGGCCGATGAGGCAGCGACCGTGCTGAGAGGGATAGCGGGCGGTAATCTCGACGGGTACCGGATTCTCGACCTCACGAACGAACCCGGGTTTCTCGCAGGCAAACTGCTCGCCGATCTCGGTGCGGATGTTGTAAAGGTCGAGCCACCGGACGGCGATCCTGCGCGCCATCGCGGTCCGTTCGTGGGCGGTACGGCCGATCCCGAGCGCTCAATATTGTGGTTGGCCCTCAACACGAGCAAGCGCGGCGTGACGTTGGACCTCGACCGCCCGCGCGGCCGCGAAATCTTTCTCGCGCTCTGCCGCCAAGCGGATGCTGTGATCGAGTCAGGGGGAGCGGCAAGCCCGTCGTCACTGGCTGCACGGGACTTGGGGTACGACACGCTGCGAGTTGCGAACCCGAAACTGGTGTTCTGCAGCATCAGCCCGTTTGGCCAGAACGGGCCATACAGCACGTACCGGGGCACCGATATTACGGCTGTCGCGATGGGGGGCAACATGTAACCCACCGGCAATCCGGACCGTGCGCTGCGCGCTCCCGGTCGCGTACTACCATGGCGGCATCGAAGCGGCAGTTGGCGTGGTCTTTGCCCTCTGGGGCCGCGAGGCGAGGGGCGAAGGGCAGTTCGTCGATGTCTCGTTGCAGGAGGCGATGCTGATGCCCAACATGACCAGCCCGACGCAGTTCCCGCTCACCGGCTTCAAGGGAAGCCGTGCCGGAGGCGGGTTTCGGGCTGGCCGGGCGTTCTTCCGCGAGCTGTGGCCCTGCGCCGATGGCTACGTGTCGTTTGCCCTGCGCGGTGGTCCGGCGCGTATTCCGGGCATCATCGCCCTGGTCAAATACATGGACGAGCAGGGCATGGCGCCGGCATCGCTCAAGAACCGTGATTGGTCGGCGTATAACCACAACCTCATCAGCCAGCCCGAGGTGGACGAGATCGAACGGGCGTTGGGTGCGTTTTTCCGGACCAAGACAATGGCCGAGCTGTTCGCTGCAGCCTGCGACCGCAAGCTCATGCTTGCCCCCGCAAATACCGCCCGCGAAACCCTCGACTCCCGGCAACTCGCGTCACGGGAATTCTTCGTGGAAGTCGATCATCCCACCCTCGGTGTGACGCTGACGTACCCCGGGGCGTTCGCGAAGACGAGCCTCGGCGGTGTCGGTGTGCGGCGCGGCGCGCCCCGGCTCGGTGAGCACAACGGTGACGTCTATGGCATGCTCGGCATCGACGCGACGGCGCAGGCGGCGCTCGCCGCCGAAGGGGTGATCTGATGGATGCCCTGTTTGCCGGCTTGAAGATTCTCGAGTTCGGTGGTGGCGCTGCTGGCCCGTTCGGCACCCGGTACTTTGCCGATCATGGCGCAACGGTGGTGCGGGTCGAGTCACACCAGCGCCCGGATTTCATCCGCTTGCTGCGCTTGACGCCCGGCACTGCGGGCGGGATCGATGCCAGCCATATGTTTGCCATGGTGAACTGCAACAAGTACGGCATCGCCCTCAACATGAAGCACCCGAAGGGGCCGGACGTTGCCCGGCGGCTGGTGCACTGGGCCGATGTGGTGGCGGAGAACTTTGCACCAAAGGCAATGACGAAGTGGGGGCTGGACTACGAATCGCTACGGGCGTTGAAACCCGACCTCATCATGATCAGTACCTGCCTGAACGGGCAAACGGGGCCCGACCGCAACTATCCCGGCTTCGGCGGCCAGGGATCGGCGATCGCCGGCTTCAATCATCTCACCGGCTGGCCGGACCGTGAGCCGGTGGGTCCCTATGGAACGATCACCGATTCGCTGTCTCCGCGGTTCGTGGCGTTGCTCGTCGCCTCCGCCCTTCTGTTCCGGCGGCACACGGGACAGGGCCAGTACATCGACCTTTCGCAGGTCGAAGGCGGCATCACGTGCCTGAGCGAGAACATTCTCACATACTCGGCGACCCACGAGACGCTCGGCCGCATCGGGAACCGTTCGCGGCACGCCGCGCCGTATGGCGCGTTTCGCTGCGCTCCACAGGACGGAGATGACGACCGCTGGGCGGTCATCGCGATTCACGACGACGGGGACTGGCAGCGCTTCCGCCAGGCCGCCGGTGACCCGCCTTGGGCCACCGACGCGCGCTTCGCCACGACTGCCGGCCGCCTTGCAAACGTGGATACGCTGGAAGCGCATGTCGCCGGATGGACTCGGAAACGGTCTGCGGAAGAGGTCATGACCACGCTGCAGGCAGCGGGCGTTGAGGCCGGGGTGGTACAGAACTTCGAGGACCTGACGCGGGATCCGCAGCTCGCGCACCGCCACCACTTCCGCGAGGTCCAACATGCCGTGATCGGCAGGCACCTGTGCGAAACAAATGCCATCCGCTTCTCCGAAGCGCATGAGGAAATTCGTCTGCCGGCTCCGTGTCTCGGAGAGCATAACCAGTACGTCTACCGCGAACTGCTCGGCATGCCGGCAGACGAGTATGCGGCACTTGCCGCCGAAGGAGTCTTCACATAGCGCGGAGCCCGCAGGCCCCGGCGTGCGGCAGGAGCCGCAAATTGTACAACCGGTCGTCGCAAATGAGAACACGCGCGACCAAACGCTCCTGTGTGGCCGCCGATGACGTCAATCCATCCTGAGCGCTTCCCGCGGCACGTCGTATGCAACTCGTCCAGCCGCGGCAGGGTGACACGTGGCCGAATTGAAGCTGGATGTTTCACCTAGGAAAGTGGCCTGGTTCCTCGCCGTGGCGATTGTGTGTCTCACCACGGCCAGTGTCCTCTCGCAGTGGTATCGCTTCGAGCTGGAGCGCGGCCAGAGATCGGGGATAATCGATAGGCTGTACCTGGACAACGAAGAGAGCATCGCCACGTGGTTTCAGTCGGCGGTGTTGCTCTCCTGTGCTGCGCTTCTGGGCTCGATTGCGCAGGACAAGAGACGCACCGGCGATGCCTCTGCCCGCCCTTGGGGCGCTCTGGCGGGGATCTTCCTGGTGCTGTCGCTCGATGAGGTCGCCGCTCTGCACGAGCTGACGATGCGCCGGCTGCGCGACGCCCTGCATGTCAGCGGTGTGTTCTACTTCGCCTGGGTGATCCCCGGCATGCTGGTCGTGCTCGTCGTCGGCGCCTTGTACGTGAAATTCATACTCGGTCTCGACCGCGAAACACGGCGGCGTGTCATCGTGGCCGCCGCCTTGTACGTAGCAGGCGCCCTGGGCATGGAAATGGTGAGCGGGGCATACGCATCGGTCTACGGCGTCGACACCCTGGTCTACGCCACCGCTCTCGTCACGCTCGAGGAGCTGCTGGAAATGGCCGGGATGAGCCTCTTCCTCTATGCACTGCTGTGCTACCGCGAGTCAGACGCGGGCCTGCCAGCCCTGCCAGATGTCGGGACCGGCATCGCAAACGGAAATGTCGGGCACCTCCGGGTGGTACGTCGGGGACGCGACGCCGGCGGTCACGGGTTGCGGTCGAAGCCGTATGAACGGACCACTTCGGCCACCTCGACGCGGAAGTAGCGGTACCATTTGTCGCGACCGAGCCGCTGTGCGGCAACGTGGCGCAGATCGTCGCTCCAGGCGCGCAGCGTCTCTTGCGTCTCCCAGTGGATGAGCGACAGGCGTTCCCCGTCACCAGCCTGAAAACTCTTGAAGTCGACAAAGCCCGGCATTGTACGTGCGCGTGCCAGCATCTCGTCCGCCATCGCCGCGTAGTCCTTGCCGGCGTCATCGCTGAGCATCGAGCGAAAGAGCACGATCACCATGGCGGCACGCTCCTCACCGCCCCTTCCATGCGGGCTTGCGCTTCTCGACGAAGGACCGCGGTCCTTCCGCGTGATCTTCGGACTGCTCGACAACTTCGAGGTACCCGGCGGCGATCTCCTCAGCCTGGGGGATGGGCAACCCCAACCCTTGCAGGATTACCATCTTCGTCCCCCACACGGCCAGCGGCGCGTTGCGGCAGAGCATCTGCGCCAGCTCCTGTGCGCGGGGCATGAGCTGCGCGTGCGGCACGACTTCGGTAACGAGCCCGACTTCATACGCGCGCTGCGCGCTCATGCGTTCACAGCTGCCGAGCAGAGCCATGCGCAGGCAGACGGCGACCGGTACGCGCCGTGCCATGTTCACCATCTCGTGCGACGACACGTAGCCGATGGACACGTGCGGGTCGACGAACGACGCCTGCTCCGAGGCGATGGGAATGTCGGCTTCGGTCACCAGATCAAGCGAGAACCCCGCAACCACGCCGTTGACTGCCGCGATGACCGGCTTATGCACGCGCTGCCGGCGCGGCGTGGGCAGATCCACGATCCCCTCGATCATCGCCAGCTCCTGCCAGCGATCGGGCTTGGGGAACCCCCCGGTGGCGAGCGACTCGACGTCGGCGCCGCTCGAGAAGGCGTCGCCGGCTCCGGTCACGATCGCCACCCAGATGTCCGGATCCCCTTTCACGCGCTTCCAGCATTGCCGGAGCTCGTCTTTGAGCTCCTGGTTCATCGCGTTCTTTCGTTCCGGCCGGTTGAGCGTAATGGTGGCAACGCGGTCCTGGACGTCGAAACGGACGGTTCCATGCTCGCTCATTAGGTTTCCTCCAGGAGGCGCTACAATGCCGCGCGCGCCTTCGCGCGACCGCAGTGCTGTGGTGCTCCAGCGATCCTCTTGCTTCGCGGAAATCGTTAACACACCCGAACCTGCCCCCGCAACCAGCCGCACGGCCTGGCGTGAAACGCCACGCCTCGACCTTGGCTGTGCAAACGGGTAGCGTGGAGATCGGATGCCGAACCGAATCGCAGAATGGAAAGATCGCGCGTGCGCGCGGATCGACGCGCAGCGAGCCACGCTCACCGAGCTGAGCGACCGGATTCACGGTAATCCCGAGCTGCGGTTTGAAGAACACCGGGCTTGCACGTGGCTGGCGGAATACTTGGAGCGCACCGGCTTCGCCGTCGAACGCGGGGCGTATGGTCTACCCACCGCCTTTGCAGCGCGCGCAGGCACCGGGCAGCCCCGCGTCGCAGTGCTGTGCGAGTATGACGCGTTGCCGGGCATCGGTCATGGCTGCGGGCACAACATCATCGGCGCCGCCGGCGTCGGCGCGGCCGCAGCGCTGGCCGACCTCATCCGTGAAACCGGAGGAACGCTGGTCGTCCTCGGTACCCCGGCCGAAGAGGGCGGCGGGGGGAAGATCCTCATGGGGCGGCAGGGCGCGTTCACCGGCGTCGACGCCGCCATGATGGTCCACCCCGCAGGAATGGACCTGGCCGCCATGCACGTGCTCGCCATCACGGTGCTCGAGGCGGAGTATACCGGCCGGGCCTCGCACGCCTCGGCGTTCCCGCATCGCGGCGTCAATGCCCTCGACGGCCTGGTGACGGCGTACAACGCTATCGCGCAGCTGCGGCAACACATCCGCGCTACCGAGCGCGTCCACGGCATCATCACCGACGGCGGGCAGGCCCCCAATATCGTGCCCGAACGCGCCGCGGGACTGTTCTATGTCCGGGCAGCCACGGAACGCCGTCTCGCACAGTTGAAGGAGCGCGTGACGGCGTGCTTTCGTGCGGGCGAAACGGCTAGTGGCGCACGATTGCAGCTACGGACGGTTGGCGAGGACTACTCCGACATGTGGACCAATGAGCCACTGACCGAAGCGTACACGACTAACGTGGCGCGGCTGGGCAGAAAGCCGACCGACCTCGCTGATATCCCGGCGTCGATCGCCGGCAGCACAGACATGGGCAACGTCAGCAAGCTAGTGCCCGCTATTCACCCCATGATCGCTGTCTCACCTCCAGCGGTACCGTTGCACTCCGCGGAGTTTGCCCACTGGGCAGCGTCAGAAGCAGGTCACCACGCCGTGATCGACGGCGCCAAGGCGCTGGCCATGACGGCGCTCGATGTCTTGTGCACACCTCCCCTGCTTGCGGCCGCCAGGGCTGCCTTCGCGGCGAGTGCCGCGGCTCGTACCGGCTGAACCTGTCAACAGCGGCCTTCCGGCCGCCTGTGCTCATCCGTATGCCCCGGGGCGCGACGATAGCGCCACCCGCGATCACCACAGTTCACTCCTCCAACCGCTGCGCGTGTCCTGCGCGGTCGAACCGCTGGCGCAGCGCGGCCAGGTCCTCGCGGGAAAAGACGTGGAACTCGTTCGCCCCGCGTGGCCGCCAGTACACGGGATCGGTCATGTGGTCGATGAGGAACTTCTCGCGCCGCAAGACGCGCTTGAGCACCTTGTTCGTGTGGGTCACCACCAGTTCCTCCGCCACGCGCACGAAGGTCGGCCGCCACCGCGGGGGCAGATCGGGTTCGCCGTCAAGGAACGCGGCGAACGCAGCCGGATCGAAGGTGGCGCCTGTCTCGAGCTTGATAGTCGCCATGACCTGGTCCCCAGCCTC
Source organism: Binatia bacterium (assembly GCA_046757585.1). Lineage (GTDB taxonomy): Bacteria > Desulfobacterota > Binatia > HRBIN30 > HRBIN30 > JBHHYR01. Next base: position 6,605 of record JBHHYR010000082.1, read on the forward strand.
GGGGTCGGGGACGCCGTACACGCTGGCCAGCATGACGTCCGGGTGGCGGCACAGGATGTCCTCGATCGGCCGCGCCAGGAAGTTCTCACCACCGACCCGCAGCCACTCGGCGTCGCGGCCCGCGAAATAGATGTACCCCGCGGCGTCGCGGTAGCCGAGATCGCCCGTGTAGAACCAGCCGTTGCGCGTACGCTGCCGTGTCGATTCCTCGTCTTTGTAGTAGCCTTCGAAAAGAAACGCGCCGCCCGTATTGACGATTTCGCCGACGGCCTCTTCGGCGTTCAGTAAGCGCCCATTTTCGTCGAAGCGCGCGGGTGCACATTCCGCGCCGCGGGCGTTGATGATCTTGACGGCCGCCGCGCGCCCCAGCGCACGCGGCGGGTCGCCCGGCTCACGAGCGAAACCAACTCCCACTTCGCTGGCACCGTAGCCGTCGATGACCTCGCAACCGAAACGCTTGGCGAACGTCTCGATGTACTGCCGCGGCGCCTCGTTGCCGTACGCTAACCGCAGCGAATTGTCGGCATCGTCAGGCTGGGCCGGTGTGTCCATGATGTAAGCGAACGGCGTACCCACATAGTTGAAGAGCGTGGCATGGTAGCGCCGGATATCGGACAGGAACTTGCTCTTGCTGAAGCGGCGCGCCAGGGCGATACACCCGCCGGCGCACAGCGCAGGGACCAGTGCTAGGATTTGCGCGTTCGCATGAAACAGGGGCATCGCCGCGTAGACGGTGTCGCCAGGCCCGAACTTGCACATGTGCACTGCTGCGCCCCAGCCGAGAAGCATGAGGCGACCGTGGCTGTTCAGCACCGCTTTCGGTGCCTTCGTGGTGCCGGAGGTGAAGATGATCATGAGGAGATCCGTCGGCTCGACGGCAACGCCAGGATCCGTGGCAGGTACGCTGGCCAGCTCGTGCTCGAGAACCGACCAGCCGCGCGGCCACCGGCGCCTGTCACCTGACTGCCCATCGGTGACGAACACGCAGACACGCGGGCCGGGCTCATGCTGCAGCGCTGCCTGCAACTGCTCGCCGTAACGCTCTTCGGCGACAATGAACTGGCAGTCGGCATGGCTGATATCGCGGGCAAGGTACGCTCCCGTGCGTGTAGGGTTCAGCCCGATCAGAACGGCACCCGAAAGCGCACACCCAAGCTCGGTGAACACGAAGGCAGGCACATTGTCCATCAGGATGCCCATATGGAACGGGCGCGTGGCGTCGCGTGCGCGCAGGAACAGGTTGGCGAAGCGGCACCCTTCGCGGTAAGCCGCCGCGTACGTCCAGCTGGCATCCTCGAAACGCAGAAAAACGCGCTCGCCGCTGTCCGCCACGCGCGCCCGCACGGCAGCCGCCATCGTCGGTGACGGCCCGGTCGCCGGGAGCTGAACGCTGGCAGGATCCACTATGACACTCCGAGCCGGCTCGGCGGCCACAGCAGTGAGCTCACGGTCGAAGCGCCGAAACTGCAAGACGGTGCCTGACGCAGCACGCAATAGCCAGCGTGTCGGCCTGCTCTCCGCGTAGTCGTTCGCCACCTGCAGGGCATCTGTCGTGCCTCGGCGTCGCTGCAGTCAAAGAGTTGCTCTTGTCGCACTTGACGAGTGTTGGTTCTCCGTAGCAATCACGGAGGCAGGCTGTCAACGCGCTACGTGGTCATGGTCAGGACGTTCTTGATGCCACCGGCGCGTCCCTGCAGGAGGTCGGCATGGGCTTCGATGGGATAGCGGCCAGTGATGAGCGATCGTACCGCCGTCGGCCAGCGGCGCCCGAAGTCCTGCAGGTCACAGATGGCCGCCTCGAATGCGGCCCGACTTGCATTGACGGTGCCGAAGACGACTTGGTTCTTCAACACGAGATTTCGCATGATGAGATCCGTGTCGAGTTCGATCGGCGCCTTTCGGCCCGGCACACCCGTGAAGACGAAGATGGCGTTGGTGCCGAGAATTTTCATCACCTCGAAGGCAAGACGCGAGGCGCCCACCGCTTCGTACACCAGGTCGATATTCCCCACCCGTCGTGGGATCTGCTCCACCTGATGCTCCTCGGCGGACAGATACTGCGCCCCCACCGAGCGAACGATCGATGCCTTTGCACTCGTGGCGGACTCGCGCGAGTACACGTAGGTGTTGAAGCCGCGGCGCGTAAGCGTCAGGGCGCCGAGGAGTCCGACGGGTCCGGCACCCAGGACGAGGGCAGTGTGGCGGTGCGCCGGCGCCGCGCCGGGCTCAGCCGCACCAGCCCACGGCAAGCGTCGTTGGACGTCCAACACCTGCGTCATGGCCTTTTCCGCGATCGTGAGGGGTTCAACCAAGACCGCAATGTCGCGCAGCTCATGCGGCACGAGATTGATGTACTGCTCATCGTCGACCACGTACTCGGTCATGAATCCGTGCACCTGCTTGATACCGCGTTCCGTGAAATCCCCCGTGAAGCAGAAATCCTGGCGGCCGGAGCGACAGGCGAGGCACTCCTGGTGCCCGCAGGGCCGGCGCACCATTGGGACGACAAGATCTCCAACCTTGACTCGTGAGACCTCGGAGCCGACCTCGACCACCTCCGCGAGCGATTCGTGCCCGATGACGAGATAGTCGGAACCGGTCGGAGGGACACCGTACTGGAACGCACTGATTTCCTTGTCCGTTCCGCAGATGCCCACCTCCAGCATCCGCAGCCTGACCTCCGTGGTCCGGGAGATCAATGGTGAGGGGTGAGCAATGAGACGGATGTCCCGTTTGCTCGGGAAAACGGCAACGGCTTTCATGGCGTTCCCTTCTGTGCCGAGTTCTACTGGGCGTTCGTACGCCCCGTTCGGAGTTTTTCCTCAGCGAGAGGAGTGTATGTCGGGAACGGAAGCGAGGGAAGATAGTCTGGGCACCCGCCGGCGACGGTGGAATCCCGGAGCCAGCCGCCTGCGACCCAACCCGCGACGAGCTGCGAGCGCGCAAGCTCAAAGCCCGCGTCCGTCCGCACACAGCACCGCACTACGTCTTCTATCGGCAGCACAGCTACTGTTTCCATTAGATTAGCCCTGGTCCGAAACTGAATGGAAGATCGAACAGCAACCTCGCTCCGGAAAACCCGGCCCTGCAACCACGGCTCCCCTCCTTTCGTAAACTGGTCATGTCCCACATTTCGTGGCTCTGGACACTGCGGAGCGAAGTTCCCCTCTTTGAAAAAGGGGGGCCAGGGGGGATTTTCTCCCGCCACAGCGGTTCATCGCTCGCTGCGCGAGGGTTACCGGCCAGGGACGGAGCGAAGCAAATCCCCCTCAGTCCCCCTTTGTCAAAGGGGGAGGCAGCGATAACTCGGTCGTCAAACGGGAGGCAGCGAAAAAGGCCCGCTGGTGCCTTCCGAAGTGAGGTTAGGGGCCTGTGGGGGACAGGCTACCGCTGGACCGGTGCTCAGCCGTTGTCTGGTCACGCCAGACTGACGTAGGTGACCCGCGTAGAGCGGGCCACCTACGCCCAGGTGAGGGGGGACAAGCCATGTAGCGGTCGGTCGCGGCGGGGGAAACCGCGTACCGCTACTGTTGCATTCGACGGCGGGTTTGCCAATTCATTCAAAGCGTCCTCGAACAGTCCGTTGAAAAACGTCTTGCGGCGAAATTCACCGAGATCGCCCAAGTGCTTTTTCTCCCGCATTGCCGGCGAACGGGTGGCTAAGCCCCCTGGCTGTGGTCTCGGGGACCTGCAACGCTGCCGGATTGCCAAGAGAGCGCCAGCGCTCCGCCGATCACCCCCAGAACACCGGCGAAGAAGCCACCCATACCCACGACGATATTCAGTGCGGACACGATGAGAACCACGAGTCCCCACGTGCGCCTCTGATTCGGCCTGGTGTAAAGGATCACCGCCCCGGTGAGCACGAGCACCCCTGCTACGATGCCAAACCACGCCCACCAAAATGTCGGGGCAATGCGCCACATCATACCGTGGCTCCACATCATGCCACCCGCGCCGTGCCAGCCTCCCATCATGCCCTGCCAGCGGTACCTAATGGTTCCGGACCCCAGCATCCACAAGCCCGCCAAGAGGGAAAGGACAAACGCCGCGGTCGGTCTGGCCATCTGTGGGCTATTCGCCGACATGTTGACCTCCTTCGTCTTCGCCTCGAGTTTGCGTGGGCAGTTGCGAGGCTCCGCTCGAGCCTTGGACGTCTCCGCGACGAATGTCCCTGTCCAGCACCTGTCTACCTCGTCACCGCTTCGGCGTGAGCTCGTGAGAGAGCCCGCCGCCGTTGAACCCCGCCCGCCGATGGCTTCCCTATGGCTCGAGGCCGAACGCCCTGCGAATCCTGGAGAAGTCGAACCTCTGCCCTTCAGGCAACCTGCTCTCGTGGTTTTCCAACTCCTTGAGGAACGCGTCGACTTCCTCGCGACCGCGGCGTGTCCGCACCGCTGCGCGCGGCGCCTGTCCCCCGAAGGCGGGCAACGGCTGATCAACCCAGTCCGCGTAGTAGCGTTCCTTGGACTCGCGAACCAGCCGTTCCTCCTCAGCCAGCGGCAAGGAGCGCGGGGGAGCTGGCTGCAGCTCTGCGCGATCAAACAACGCCCGAGGGTCGGAGTGCTCGCGCGCCCGGTGGCGGAGCGGGTCGCCGCAGACCGCCTCGATGCGCGCCCGCAGGTCGTCCGCTCGCTGCCGGGAGTTGGTGTCGACTTTCAACTTGCCGTCCGCAATCCACACCGTGCCGACCACGGTGTTCGTCCAACTGCCGTGCATCGGGTTCCCGGGACGGAGAAATGTGTAGCACCCGTCCTCCTGACCTTCCTCTGGAGGTGACACGCCCTCGATCGTAGACAGCTGCGCCTCGACGTCGGCGCGGAGAGCCGGGTCGAAGGCAAAGTGGTCAGCCGTCAGCAGAAGCTGGTCGCCCTCGGTGTTCTGCAGTCTGGGCGGGGTGAGACGCCGCAGGTCGAGGGTCGCGACCGACTTCTCCCAGAGGGAGATGAGGTAGCGGCCCACGGCTTCACCCCGCAGCCGCTCGACCGGGACGGCACGGCGCCGGCGGAGACGCGACCGCAGGCGATGTACGACCTCGGCGGCCAGCAGCGGCGTCAGAGAGCGGGGGTGGGTACCACAGAGCACCGACCGGCCGTCGTAGTCAACGACACGGGTCAGCACGGCGTCGCGCTTCACCAGCGTTTCGGAAGCGCTCGTTTCGCGAACGTGCCTTGTCTCATCCGTGAGCAGATCCTTCATGGTCAAGCTGATGCCCGCCTCCACGTCCACGACCTCCCACACGCTGAGCCAGGTTTGTCGCTGTGCCTCCAGCCACGCTCGTTCGTCCGAAGTCAGGCGTATGCTGGCCTCCTCGATGAACCAGTCCACGACCGGGCGCCCCCGGACGAGAAAATGATAGACAGACCACGGCAAGGAAAGCCGGAGCGCCGCCTCGACATCGACGAAGTCCTCGGTCCACCGCTTCCATTCATCGGCAAAGCGTTCCGCCGCATACCCCATCATGTCCGCAACGACACGCTCGTCCAGCCCGTGAACCCAGTCCTTGCCGGGCACCGGAGAGCGCACTGCCTCGTCGCTCTTCAGATGGCACTTCTTGTACTTGCGGCCGCTGCCGCACGGGCAGGGCTCGTTGCGACCGACTTTCATCGGATGCCCCGGTGAAGACGGCGGGAGATCGTCTGTCTCGAACAGCGACGTCGCCTCGTATGGGGCGGTGAAGCGTACGGTGATATCCTCCTTGCCGGTGAACGACTCGCACACCGGATCGAGGCGGCCCCTCTCGAACATCTCACGGTGCCGGACGAAGAACGCCGCCAGCGCGCTCGCGCACACCGTTGCGATCCGGATGTCGCGCTCCGTGAGGGGGCGCGACATGCCGTCGCGGTCGCGACCCTGTACACGGGGATACGCCCGCGGACCGGCAACCGGCCAGGCATGCTCGACGACCTCACGCCGCATCGACGGTGGTAGGTCGGCACCACGCTCGAAGGTCAGTGCCAGGAGCGTCGTCCCGAGATCGCTCCGCCCGCCCTTCCGTCGCGCCATTCCTGCCTGCGCGAAATTCTCGCAGGCATCGAGCGAGGGGAAGATGATCAGACCGCGGCTCTCCGTCAGCGCGCCGATGATCGAGACGCAGGCCCCGGTGACCTCGAGCTGCGGGATATCCAGTCGCAAGAGCTGTCCGTCCGCTGCGACCGTCCACGGAGCCGCCCGGTACAGAGTCCGTGCGGCCCGAAAAAGCCTGCCTACCGTGGCAGGTGAGACACGACCACCCTCGAGGTAGCTCTCTTGACGCTCGCCCCCGGGCATGGATTCCGCCATCATCTCCATCACTCGATCGAGCTCCGGCGTCGGGGCCACCAAAATCGGGATGCGGCCGCCGAGCGCGGGTCGCAGCTCGGCGGCCAGAGAGGCGTCGGCGACGCGCACGCGCCGCGGGCGCCGCGGCGGGCCGGCCAGGGGCTTTCTCATCGCGTCGAGGAGGGTCTGCGCAACCGACACTGGGGGCTCACGCGGATCGATGAGCGTCGTCCCGACGATCAAATCGCTCGGCCGCTCGAGCCAGAGAATCATGTCGGGGCGGAACGGTGTGTCCTCGGTGATGTAGAACGGCGATACCAACCTACCGCCAATCCATTCTTCACCCGAGATCAGCATTGAGCCCGGGTTACGGGAGGCCGTCCGCCTTCGAGGCATGCCGCACCATAGCGCCGGCGCGCGGCCGGCTCAAATTCCCAGGCTGCCGCTCGACGGGGGTTCCGACCATCCCTCGGCAGCGAAACCGAGAGAGTCCCGGGTATTGGCAATGGGCACATGGTCTGCCATGCAGCCATGAACGTCGGCAGCAGCTCATTGGAGGTGCAGAATGACCAATCGGCAACAGAGATCATGGCGTTGGGTGGCCTTTGTACCGTTCGTTCTCGTCAGCGCGTTGTCCCTCGTCGCCGTCGCACTGTCTTGGTCCGGCGCCTCCGCGGGCAGCATCGAGGGCGCCGCCTTGCGAGCCGGTACGGTTACGGTCGTCACGTATTCGAAGATCCGTTCCTTCAGCAGCGACGTCGACCGCAGCCGCTCCTTTGATTTGGATGGTACACGCCATCCGTTTGAGACGTACCAGGGAGAACATGCCCCGCGAGTGTACCACGCCCGCTGGGAGGGCTGGACTCCGCGAGGGTGGCGCCCGTACAGCGCCACGTTCGAGGTCAACGGAGCCACGATCATCGTGCCCCTGTGGCGGGCGGACGGCGCTGCACGTATCGTGTACATGCTGGACCACATTAGCGAGCGGCGTTACTGGAAATAGGATCGCCTTGGGGCCGGCTACTGCACGCTTTTGGGGAACGCTTCCGATGCGGCAAACGGGGAGAACACTGAGGTGGATAGCGCTGGCGTCGGTTCTTGTGCTCTGCGCCGTCCCGTCACTGGGGCAAGTGAACACGTCGGTCGTTTTCGACAGCTTTGGGGTTGCCACATCCGATTGGCGAGTGGATTTCCTCAGCCGCACCTCGACTGCAGATCTTGACGGGGCGGGCGGGGTCGCCTGCTGAGCCGTGTGGTGCTACCGCGTCACGGCTCTTCAGACGACGACAACGTCGCCTGGCGAGTGGACTCATCTCAGCATCGGAATTCCCGACAAAAAGCCCTACACATCAGTCGAGGCTCTGATCGAAGGGAGCATGACGGTCAGCAAGTTCGACTCGGACTACAGTAAGAAACTGCGGTCGAGTGGCGGGCCTCTGATGATGCGAGGCGCGGAGTGGAACAACGAGGGTGATCATCTCGTCACGAAAGATGAGTTCGCCGACTTCTGCTTTACGGGGCCGTACGCGAACATCATCTCGGCGCCCATTGGAATGAAAGTAGACGGTGACCGGCTCTTCGACACGATCGCCGGCCCTGGGAAAGCCAAGTGTCCGCCGACGGCGCCGGCCCCGGCAGCGGGAGCCAGTGTGCTGGGGGTTGTCGCTTTGCTCCTGCTCGCGTTTGGCGTGTGGCGATCAGGACGCCGGGCAACTGCGACTTGAACGGTTGATATCCGTCCCAAGGCTGCCCCGGGGATGGATGGTACTCTCAGCACGGTTCGCGCCGATCGCATTCGCGACCTGTAAGTCAATCGCACGGAGCGTACGATCGTTGCTGTAGAGTCTGCAGGGACCCATCCTGCTACTGACCGCGCCAGGGTACCCCGTTCTGACCGGATCATCTGCCCCGCTCGCTGCACGCTCGGAAGCGAAAATCACAGTGAGTCGCCCCGCCGGCACTCAGCCGGCTCTCGTCCTTTATCGGCCGGCGCGAGCGGCGGGCTGCAGCATACGGGCCATGCCCTCGAAGAGGGCCGCCAAGCTCGCGGCGGCGTCCGCAGGCGTCTCGATGATGATGCCGCCCTTATCGGCGGGCCGGATCTCGAGCCGCGCGAAGAGGCGGGATACCTCGGAAGCGGACGGCAAGGCGTCCCGTGTGCCGATGCCACCGGCGGGTGATGCAGGGACCGGCTCCGGCGCTCGGGCCGCGTCCTCCGCTTCATCGGCAGCGCTCACCAGCTCATCCATCTCGCGCTCCATCTGGTTCGCAACCGCATCCTCCGCTTCGGTTTCGTCGGGCAGCTCCGGTACGCTGACCGGCTCGACGATCTTCTCGAGCTGTCCGAGGAACGATCCCGAGCGATCGAAACGGATCTCGTCGCTGCCGCCGTCGAAGAGGCCGGCGAAGAGCGCCTTCTTATCAGACACCAGGCCGGCAATGCGCGACTCAATACTGGATTCGGTTACCAGGTTGTAGACGTCGATCGGGCGCCTCTGGCCCAGGCGGTAGATGCGGCCGATGCGCTGCTCC
>JBHHYR010000083.1:0-15234 GCA_046757585.1 Binatia bacterium
GCAGACACGTCGTCCTTGCCTTCTTCGTGGCCCATGATCCTCCTCGAAAACGTGGAATTTGGTTAGTCACACCCAGCGGGACACCGCAGAACGTAATGACACCCCCCTCCCTTGTCAAGGTCGTTGCCGCGTGGTTTGCTCCCCAAGATGGGCCCGCGTCAGAGCAGCGAAGCGATCATCCTGCGCACCCGTGCGTACGGGGAGTCGGATCAGATCGTTACCTTCCTGACTGCCGACGCCGGCAAGCTCACTGGTATGGCCAAGGGAGCGAAGAACTCACGGCGCCGTTTCGGCAACTGTCTGGGGTTCTTCACGCGGGTCCGTGTGCAGTTTCGCACACGCCCGGGCGCGAGCATGGTCTTCATGGAAAGTTGCGACCTGCTGCGTGCACCGCAAGCCCTGGCGGAGCCTGCGAAGTTCGCCTACGGCAGCTACCTCGTGGAGCTGGTCGACCAGCTCACCGCGGAGGCGCATCCGGTACGCGAAGTGTACGACCTGTTGGCCGAGGGGCTTGACGAACTCGAACGTGGGACGGCGACGGCCGCCTTCTTGCGCTGCTTCGAGCTCCGGCTCTTGCACCACTCGGGTTACGACCCGGACCTGCAGAGCTGCGGGCGCTGCCATCAGCCGTTGCGGTCAGAAGAACAAGCATCCTTCGACCCCACGCATGGCAGCATCGTGTGCGCCGCCTGTCGCGCCAGTCGCCAGCCCGTACTGGCGGTAAGCGGGCACACGCTGGCGGTCTTGGACGCCATGAAAACCGTGTCGCTGCATGACGGGCGCCGGCACCGTTTGAGCCCAGCCACGGCGACCGAAGCAGCGCAGCTCATGAGTCACCTACTCGCCCTGCACCTGCCGCGGCACCTGCGCTCGCCCAAGCTCATCGCAGAGCTGTCGCGGTAGGCTCAGATCCCCTGACGGCAGGGATTCGACACCTGCAGGCCCGAGGTTCGGTTTGTGCCCGGCCGGCCTGGCATTGTAAGTTGACGCCTGTGACAGACGTGGTCGTCATTGGAGCGGGGATGGCCGGCGTGACCGCGGCACGGGAGCTTCGGCGTGGGGGGTTCTCGGTCGTCGTCGTCGAGGGACGCGATCGGGTCGGCGGCCGAGTCCGCACCGTCCGTGATTTCTGTACGCTTCCCGTCGAAGGCGGAGCGGAGTTCATCCACGGGGCGGACGCCGAGTTCTGGCCCGACGTGCGGGGCGCCGGTTTGGAGGTCCGGCGGTGCCCGTACACGTGGAACAGCATGTTCAACATCGGCTCCGGGGCCCACTGGCTGCCGCGGCTTCTCCTCGACCCTCGACTCTGGCGGGTCTTCACCATCTTGCGTGCCATCCGGCGGCTCAAGCCACCTGACCTGAGCGCGCACGGGTTTCTGGAAAAGCGGGCCTACCGTGGGCGAGCGTGGACGATGGCGCAGCTGGTCTTGTCCACTCACCTGCCGGGGAGCGTGGATGAGATCGGGATGCTCGGGCTGCTAGAGGACAATGTCCTCAAGCTGGAGAGAGCCACCTACTTCCGGGTGGCCGACGGCTACGACCGGGTTCCGGCATACATCGCCCAGGGCCTCGACGTCCGGTATCGTTTCATAGTAAGGGAGATTGAGTGGCACGAGACGGGGGTGGCCGTCCGTTCGGCAGGCGGCCAGGAAGTGTCGGCACGGGCCGCCGTGTGCACACTGCCTCTCGGGGTGCTCAAGTCGGCCGCCGTGCGCTTCATTCCCGAGCTGCCGGAGAGCAAGCGGAGCGCGTTTCAGGCGCTCGAGATGGGACCGGTCCTTAAGCTGCTGCTCCGCTTCGAGGAACCGTTCTGGCCCAAGTGGCTTGCGAGCCTGGTATGCGGCACGGGGCCCGTGACGCTCTACTGGCCGGTATTCTCTGGGCTTCACTCCGCGCCGCCTGTGATCACCGCCTACTGCACTGGGCCGCGGGCAGCGGCGCTGAGCCAACGCAGTGAGGAGGAAGCGGCCGACACTGCGGTGCAGGACCTCCGCCGGCACTTTCCCAAGGCCATGCCACGGCTCGCCGCATACCGCCGGATCGACTGGACGACCGACCCCCTTTCGTGTGGCGGCTACACCTTCGTCAAGCCGGGTGGCACCGGAGCCCGAGCCCAGCTGGCCGCGCCCGGCCCCGGTGCCCTGTTCTGGGCGGGTTCGGCCACGACGAGCGCACCGATTGCCGCTTGCGTTCAAGGCGCATACGTCAGCGGCCTGCGCGCCGCACATGCCGTCCGCACCCACTTCTGAGGAAAAAAGATGGCGGCGCGTGGAATCGAACCACGGACCTAGGGATTATGAGACCCTCGCTCTAACCAACTGAGCTACGCCGCCCCGCTGCGTGCCCCACGCGTACCGCTCGGACCGCCGGAGTGAAGACGGGCGGGATCTTAGCTGAGAGTTCAACAGCTCGGCAAGCCCGACATGGAGCGCGAACCAAGCGCCCCTAGTGGTACCTCCTCCGGTGGTGATAGTAGGCCGAGAGCAGGAGCAGATGGGACCCGCTGACGGACATGGACCGGGCGTCGCGGCCCAGTGGCTGGCCCGGGAGGCTGCCGTGGCACTTGCAAGCGGCCTGTGCGGTGCGCTGGTGCTCATGTGGGGGCACTTTGCGATCGGCAGTGGGCTCCTCGTCGTGAGCGTGGTGGCGCTGCACTGGCCGCAATCGATCTGGACGCTGACGGGGAGCCGTGAGCTCACCACCCGACAACGTCGTGTCGGACTCCTTGCAATCTGTGCGCTTGCCGTGTTCTTCCGTACCTACAAGCTGGAGCCTCCGGGAATCTGGGGTGACGATGCCATCAACGGCCTTCTTGCCTTCGACGTGCTGGACGGTAAGATCACCTCCCCGTTCCAGCTGGTCACGCATGCGAAGAGTGCCTTCCACGCGCTGACAAACTACGCGATTGCGGGAGCCTTCTGGCTGTTCGGACCCGGCCCCGTGTCGCTCCGGCTGCCCGGTATTGCCGCGGGCATCCTCGCTGTCCCAGTGTTCTACGGCGTCGTCTCGCCTTTATTCGGTGCGCGGGTGGCGCTCGTTGCCGCGTTATTCTTCGCCTCCTCTGCGCTGCAGGTCAGTCATGCCAAGGTCCTGATTCAGATCGTCTTCGGCGAATTCTTCCTGCTCCTCGGGTTGTGCGCACTGATCCAGGGACTCGTCCGGCGCCGGCGGTGGCTGGTCGCGTCGGCCGGGGTGCCATTGGCGTTGTGCATCTACACCTATCATTCAGCGAAGCTTGCGCCGCTCGTTCCCCTCATTTTCCTCGCTGCCACGTGGCGGCGCGCGCCTTCCCGCCGCCGAAGAAGCCTGCGGCGTGACGGTGCAGCGCTGGCTGGGGTTTTCTTGTTCTGTATCGTGCCGGCAGTGGTGTCGTACATCCAGGATCCATCGGCCCTGACTCAGCGCGCCAGCGGCGTAGCGCTGTGGCCGGCCGTACGCGACAGCGGCAGCTTGCAGCCGCTCTGGAACGCACTGTGGCGCACTCTACTGATTTTTCACTATCAGCAGGGACCCTCCTACAACTGGTTTGGCATCGGCTCCGACCCCGCCCTCAACCCGGTCGTCGCTTTCCTCCTGCTCCACGGCATGACGCAGAGCCTCCGGCGGTGGCGAGAGCCACCGGAGCTCTTGCTGCTGGGCTGGGTGGCCATCGGCCTCCTTCCTGGCCTTCTCTCGACGCAGGCACCGCGGGTCTATCGCGTGTTCCTCGCCAGCCCGCCTCTTTACGTGTGGGCTGCGCTCCCAGTGGTGCAGCTACTGGGGTGGGCACCGCGCGCAGCGCGCCGCCGGGCGCTGGGTGTTGCGACCGCGCTGCTCGTGCTCGTCGTTCCCATGATCGATTTCAACTATTATTTCTACCGGGTCTATACGAACCGGGCGTTTCGCTCGTTTCAGGCGGCTCGCATGGTCGAGATGGCACGTGCACTCAAGGCGCGCGGACCCGGATGGACCGGATATGTGCTCTCCACCCAGTTCTCCGCCAACTATGAGACGCTCGCCTTTCTGTCACGCGCCTGGAGGCTGACGATGCGCGACGTAACGAGCCTGGCAAACGTCCTGCCGGTGCGCGCGGCACCGGCAGGAGGCGTCATGTTCATGCTCGACCGCGACAACATCGCAGCCCGTTCCATCATGCAATCGTTCTATCCGGGTATCGCACTTGATATCCGTACGGATCCTCCGATTCGCAGCTGGTGGTTCGACCGCTGGGTTCCCCTCACCGCCTCAGGTCTTCCCGCACCTCCCACCGTCGCGTTCGTTCCCGTCTCGCACCGCGCAGCTGCAGCAGCGCATGGACTCACAGCGACGTTTCTTGCCGCCGACGGCAGGCCCATGATCAGTCGGACCGAAAGCGAGCTGGGTCTCCGCCAAGGGCAGGCTCTCCCCAGTGGCGCCACGCAGGTGGAGTGGGCCGGGGCGGTGTACGCACCGACCGACGGAACCTACGGCTTCGTGCAAGAGTCCAGCTGTCAGGCAAAGGTGTGGATCGATGCACGTCCACTGGTCTCGGACCGGGAACCACGCGTCACCCGCACACTCGCACAAGGACTGCACCAGCTTACCGTAGAAGCGACCCTCTCGGGCTCGCCAACGCTGCGGCTGCGGTGGAAACCGCCCGGCGAAAAGTTGCAGAGCATGCCCACCGCCCTGCTGTTTCGCCGCAGTGAAATCCACGGCTTGCTCGCTGAATACCAGGTAGAGGGGCAGACCCTGCGCCGGATCGAGCCGTATCCCTACTACGCCTTCTTGCCGGGCGCCTTCGCGCATCCGTTCAGGGTTCACTGGCGCGGGCAACTTCATGTGCCCGCGCCAGGAGGGTATCGGCTGACGCTGTTCACGAATGGCCGAAAGACGGTCGCGCTCAACGGCCAATCCTGGCATGCGGCACAACCGCTCCCCGCGGGCGTATACGACCTCGACATGCGCATCGCTGACATCAGAGGTGCGGCACGCGTACTGCTGTACTGGCAAAGGGGGACCGCCGCACGGCAATTGATTCCGCCGGAAGCGTTCACACCGCCGGCACAGGCCGATCGTTGATTCCCTATCGCCGAACACGGTCCTTTCTGGTACTTGTCTCGCCTCCGAATAAGCCCTAAGCACTCCGCACGGCACGGGCCTCGCGGAGATGGAGGAGAAGGCATGGACATAAACGGGAAGGTTGCAGTGATTACCGGCGGTGGGTCGGGGATCGGGCGCGCCACAGCGGTGCGGCTGGCACAGGAAGGTGCCGCCGTGCTGGTGGCTGATCTCGACGAAGCAGGGGCGCGTGAGACAGTGGCGCGCATCGAGCAGGCCGGCGGGACTGCTGCTGCCGTACGCGCCGATGTGACACGCGAGGCGGATGCCAACCGCATGCTCGCAGCTGCTGAGGAGCGCTTCGGTGGGGTAGACATTCTACACAACAATGCGGGGATCACTACTGGCTCTCCCAGCTACCCCGAGGCAGCGGCCGATCAGTGGCAACGTGTACTCGACGTCAACCTGCGCGCGGTGATTCTCGGGACCCAGCTTGCGCTCCCGGTCCTGCGCCGGCGAGGAGGCGGTGTGATCATCCACACCGCCTCCATGGCCGCGTTCGTCGGCTTCCCGCCCGACCCCGTGTACTCCGCAACCAAAGCGGGAGTGGTCATGTTCACACACTCGCTCGGTTCGCTCGCCGCGGAAGGCATTCGTGTCAACTGCATCTGCCCGGGTATCGTTAACACCCCGATGCTCACGCGCGGCCAGGAAAGCGGTGAGGTCGCTCTGCCGCCGAACATTCCGCTGCTGCAGCCTGAAGAGATTGCTGACGGGGTCGTGCAGCTCATTACCGACGATTCCATCGCCGGGCGCGCCCTGCGGCTAGCGCCCGGCCTGCGGGACTTGGCCGAGTTGCTGCCCTTCCGCATGCCACGCCCGCAGGCGTGAGCAGAGCCATCGGAATACCTGCAATCTCCTGGGGCGGCAGAACCTTGCGCCTCCCCGTATCCAGCAAATGGCCGTCGAGGCACGTGTAGGCTCACCACGCGGCGGTGGCGACGCCTTGTTCACGCGCCGTTTCTGGCTGGCCTGCAGCGTTCACTTCTCCGGCGCCATGGCGCTGTCGCTATACATCCTGTTTCCGCTCTTCATCCGTCACCTGGGGGGCAGCAGGTTCACGATTGGGCTGTACGCAGGCATGACCGGTGCTGCAGCGGTCGCGGCGCGGCTGCCCGTTGGCCGGCTCCTCGATTCACAAGGGCGGCACCGGGTGCTGGCCGGGGCCGGGCTGCTACACGTGGCGGCGTGGCTCGGCTTACTGTCAGTGGGGGAACTCGGCGTACGCTCAGTGCTGTTCGTGCTCCTGTACGGCACGGCCGCCGGCTCCCTCTTCGCGTCCTATTTCACTTACGCCAGCGACATTGTGCCAGCCAGCCGGCGTTCGGAAGGCATCGCGATGTTTGGCATCTGGGGAATCCTGCCAAACGGGCTGGGCCCGCTGGCGGGCGAATTCCTGATCACCCGGAGCGGCTTCCACACCTACTTCATCGTCGCAGCGACCTTTGCCTTTGTCTCCCTGTGCCTCAGCCTCGCGTTGCCAGAAACGGCCGACCGAAAGCGCAGCCACGAGAACCAACAGGCATCGGCGAGTGTCCCCGTGCCTTGGCGGCAACTGATCTTCCTATTGTTCACCACGTTCATGTTCGGTGCTGCGGTCGAAAGTCTCTTCACCTTTTTCGCTCCATTCGCCTACTCAGAGGGCCGTGGCAACGTCGGGAAGTTCTTTATGAGTTACGCGCTCACGGCAGTTGCGGTACGCGTAGCCACCGGGCGACTACCGGATCGCGTCGGCCTGCGCCGCGTACTCATACCAGCGCTGTTTCTCTACGCGGTCGGCATCCTGTCCGTGCCGCGCGTTACGAACCTCCTCCCTTTGATCCTCGTCGGTATGCTGTGCGGTGCCGGGCATGGATATTCCTTCCCTATCTTAAACGTCCTGACGGTCCAGCTCGTCGCACCCTCATACCGGGGCCGGGCGGTTAGTTGGTTTACTGCGATGTTCGACCTCGGCAATACCCTCGCCAACCCGGCGCTCGGTGCCATCGCCCAGTGGGCGGGCTATCGGACGATGTTCACCACCTCGGGTCTGGCCATCCTGATCACCGCGGCCGTTTTCTGGCGTAGAGGCCCACACAGCCACGAGCCACCCGGCGCGGACGTCGCGGTACATCGCCGGGGCGCGTGAACCTACCTCGACGAAGGCCAGGGCCGCGCGCCGGCATCCTCACGCGGTGAGGCGGACCACCTCGACGCGGGTGTCCCGGTCGTTCTGACCTGGTTGCATGCAGATCTGAATGGGGCGCAAGTGCCCCTCTCCACCGGCCAGCTCGACGGGATTAAGAGGGCTCGGGATGAGGTTCTGGAACCCCTTTCCGTCCGGGAACTGAAAGTTCTCCCAAGCGTGGTAGATGATCAGCTGGCCGGGACGCAGCGCAGGGGATACCTTCGCGTGAATGCGGAAACGGTCGATGTCGTTGCGCACCTCCACCAGCTCGCCGTCGTGGATGCCGCGTGCCCGTGCGTCGGCGACGCTCATGTACATGACCGGCCGGCCGCGCTGCAGGCGCAACATGCGGGCGTCATCACGCCATGCCCCATGGATTGACCAGCGCGTGTGGCCGCCGGAAAGCGTGAGTGGGTAACGTCCCCCGGCCATCGGCGGGTCCTTATGAACGGGAAGGGCCTCACCCAGCTCGAGGTAGAAGGGATGGTCGATGTAGAATTGAATTCGACGGGTGAGGGTTGGGTACGGTTGCTTCTTTTCGACGTGAAACTGGAACGGACTGACGGTGTCGCTCGGTTTGATGTCGCAAGCATTGCCGATCGACACGCCGCTGTGGCCGACGCCAGTAAAGCGGGCGTAGCCCTTCTTTTTCAGCTGCTCCCACCGAACACCGGTCAGGTTGCTCGACATCTGCACGAGATCCGCCGCGACCTTTTCGTCGTCGTGCTCCGTGTACGCACCGCCCATTGTGAAGTCGTCGTAGAAGGCGCCGAGCGGCCGCTGCTCGCCATGGCGGTCTTTGAAGCTCGTGATCCCGCGAGACCGTGCCCGCCGCTCGATCGCCTTTGCGAGCAGAGCGCAAATCTCCCAATCGGACTTCGCTTCGTGGAAGCTGACAGCTTTGGATCCGGCATGAAGGTACGGCATCAACGGCGTACCCCACTTGTGCTCGGTTTTCTCATACCAGCCGGCGGCTGGCAGCACGTAGTCGGACGACAGGGCGCTAGACGTCATACGCCAGTCGATCGTGATGAACGCCTTCAACTTCGGAAAGAGCGTCTTCAGTAACAGTGGGTAAGCACGCAGCCGCCGCAAGATGTTGCTGCCGTACTCGAAAATGATTCGCGGATCGTTACCCGGCTTCGGCCACACGTACTGGTAGCCCTTGTCGAGCGATTCCTTGAGATAGTCCGCGACGGGCCGCTTGAGATAGGGATCCCACTCCTGCGAGCGACCACTGACCTCGAGCAACCCGCCGTGTATGTTCCAGAACATCACGCCCGACACCATGGCCCCGTCGCGGAACTGCCAGTTGCCCGCCTCGTACCGCACCATCTCGTCCGTCATGCCCGGTTTCTTGAGCTTCCGCATCAGCGGCCAGAATCGGATCACCAGCCGCAGCTTCCCCATCCATCCGGGCTGCTTGAGGAAAGTGAACGTCTCGATGCCATCTTGCGTCAGAAATGGAAAGGCACTGAACCCACTTCCTCTCTTGCCCATGTGGCCGCATAGCGCGAAGACCAGGATCTGTGCGCGTTCCATGAGATTCCCATGATAGAACTTCGTGAGATTGCTCGACGTCACGTTCGACACCGCTCGCGCCTTACCGATGCGGTGCGCGAGGCCGCGCACCACCTGGGAGCGCACACCGGTGATCCGTGCCGTCTGCTCGGGCTTGTAGTGCCGCTCGAGCAATTGCTGCAGCATGGTGAAGACGGGGCGGACTTTGACGGAACCACCAAGCGTCTTGGCTTCGTAGGTACCTCCGAGCGCGGGGACGATGGGTCCCAGGGTCAGCGTGTCACGCGGCGCTTCAACGACCCGCTGCGTGGCCTGGTCATATACGTAGAGCACGTCTGCCGCACCGCCCCGCACCATGTCCTTCTGCCTCAGGAAACGTCCGGTGTCAGCGCGGACCAGAAAAGGCATGTCGGTCTGTTCGCGCAGGAACGCTTCGTTGTACAGCTTCTCGCTCACGATGACCTGCGCCAGGGAGAGCGCCAAGGCGGCGTCTGTGCCGGGTTTGAGAGAGATCCACTGATCCGCGTGGATGGCCGAAGCATTGTAATCAGGGGCAATAGTCACGATGTACGCCCCCTTGTAACGGGCTTCGGTCCAGAAGTGAGCGTTGGGAATCTGCGTGTTCACCGGGTTACACCCCCAGATGAGAATGACGTCAGAGAAGAAGTAGTCATCCAAGGAGCGTTCGGCCACAATCTTCCCAAAGGTCACGGCCGCACCGGGATGGCCGTCACCGATCTCGGTGTTCATGTCGAGTCCGCAGCTGTCGAGCAGATTGGACAGGCGCATCTGGCCGGCAGCAAGAGTGCCAAACGTATAGAGCGGGCCCAGCGACCAGATGATCCGGTCGGGGCCTTCGGCGGTGACGGTATCGAGCATCAGGTCGGCGATCTCATCCAGCACCTGCTGCCACGAGATGCGCTGCCACTTGCCGGAGCCGCGTGCCCCGCTGCGCTTGAGCGGATACCGCACGCGGGCCGGATCATACATGCGCGCGCTGTAGCACGCGCCCTTCTGGCAACCGCGGGGATTGAAGTCCGGCGTGTCCCTCCGCACGGCGGGATAATCGCCCGCCTGCTCCTCGCGCCACACCAGCCCATCTTTCACGAACACATCCCAGGCGCAGTGGGCTTGATACCAGCAGTTGACGAAGTGGGAGCTCCGCACGACCCGGTCCCAGGCCCATTTCTCGCGATACAGATCTTCCCAGGTACGGTAAGGCACCGCGGGCGCCGTAGCGGCTGCTGCGGGTGTACCCGCTGGAGCTTCAGCGAAGGTGAGGCGGTCGAGCGAGAGCAGCAGCGTCGCAGCGCCCGCGGAGCGGAGAAAGTTTCGGCGCGTGAGTTCCATGGCGTGCCCTCCCATCCTCCAGCGTGTCCCAACTCGGGAACAGCGCAGGTTGGCCCTTCCTACCGTTCGGTAGGGGAGGCGGGAATGCGCCCGGGCAGGAAGAGGGCTGACCAATGTCAGCACGGCGCGCCTGGGCTTACTTACTGGATGGCGATGTTATCGTGGTTCGCGAGGCGAACCAGCTTCTCGGCATCAGTGATGACCAGCTCATGCGGACCGGTGGTAATTGCCCGCTTTCGTTTGAGGCGAGCAAGGAGCCGAATAGCTGTCTCCGTGGACACACCAATCATCTCCGCGAGCTCACGGCGGGAGTAATCGAGCTTCATCCGTGTCGCCCCGTTGCGCGTTGGTTCGCCAGTAGCCTCTGCCAGCTGCACGAGCAGCTCCGCCAGCCGGTTTTCCGCTCGCTTCAGCGCCAGGGTACGCACTTTGCGTCGC
This sequence comes from Binatia bacterium, assembly GCA_046757585.1. Classification (GTDB taxonomy): domain Bacteria; phylum Desulfobacterota; class Binatia; order HRBIN30; family HRBIN30; genus JBHHYR01. The sequence continues at coordinate 10,556 of JBHHYR010000083.1, forward strand.
GCCGTGCTCACAGACTTGCTCAGCGCTTCGATCAGGCGCACGCCGGTCATCGGGTGTTTCTGGATGAACTGCACCAAGCGCTCCCGTGGGAGGTAGCACAGCTGGGCGTCACTCAGGGCCTCCGCCGACGACGCGTAGCACTCCGTCGGATCGAGCGGGAGTTCCCCGAGGACATCGCCGGGCTGTGCAATATGCAGAATGTGGTCGTGCCCGAAGCGGTCAGATTGGTAGAGCTTCACCGCCCCACTGCAGAGGATGTACAGCCCGTTGGCTGGCGTACCTTCGTGAAAGATCACTTGCCGGCGCCGATACACGGCCGTCATGCCGCAGCCCCGGAACTCGTCCAGTGCCTCACGCGGCAAGTCACGGATAATGCTGCGCGCACGGATGGAACAGTGTTCACAGTCGATCTTTCTCATGCCAGCCTCCCTACTCTACTAGGCCGATCTACTCACGGGCTTTGGCAGCCCGTGCCAGATGATCCCTACGCTACGCGGATGAGCTGGATTTGTCGAGCGTCATCGCAGAAACCAGCCGGGGCTACCCTAGGATGTGGCCGCTATCTCTAGATTGCATGATCTAGATCATCCAGCCGGAAGGCGATGATGATCGGCATGCTAGATCCTGACATTCGTCAGTGCGCTGGCCGGCAATTGGTGACATCTTCGGACGTAGGGAGGGTTGGATATGGAAGCGTGGCTGACGCATATCGCTCCGATCGCTGCCGTAGGGTTGCTCTTCGTCGTGGTGCCAGTGGTAGCACACGCGTACACCCGGTTTCGCGGTACCAAGGTGGTCACGTGCCCTGAGAGCCAGGCGCCCGCGGAAATCGAGCTAGACGCCGCACGGGCGGCGACGACAGCCGCTTTGGGTCACTCTGAACTTCGGGTCGCCCATTGCAACCGGTGGCCCGAACACGAGCAGTGCGGCCAGGAGTGCCTGAACGAGCTCGACTGAGTGTCAGGCTTTCTCGGGAGCTGGCCACACTTTGAAGGCCCACGTTAGTGCGACGCCGAGGACGAATCCCAAGGCGATGTCGTGCAGGCCAAGGCACGCGCCAGCAGTCAAGACCATCGCGAAGGCATCGGTACGGCGTGTCTGATCGCGGACCACGAGCGCCAGCTCTATCCCGCTGAAGGCCAGCATCACCCCCAGGACACTCGCCGGGAACGCCTGACAGAACGTCATCAACGTTGCGCCGAAGAGGAGCGCAACCGCCATCTTCACGCTCCCCAGAAACAGAATTGAACCATTGGTTCTGGCACCGAAGCGATACTGGCCCGCGAGCCCGCCGGCGCCGTGACACATCGGCATGCCCCCAAACCAGGCAGCCACCAGGTTCATCACACCCACGGAGATCGCCACCGTTCGCGGCGCAGCCCGCCGGTCTGGAAACAGATCGACGGACAGGGCACAGACCGCGATGACCGAGTTGAGCGTCGTCAGAGGTATCTGCGGCAGCGCCGCCCTGGGAAAAGCGCTCACGAAGTCGGCCCATACCGGAGGGGACCATGCGGGCAGTGCAAACTGGGCACCCAACGTGCGGAGCACCCCCGGCTCCTTCCAGACGGTGAGCGCAATGCCGCCACCGAACAGCAGCAGTGCGGCAGGCATCCGGGGCGAGAAGAAAAACGCCAGGACCACGAACGCCCCGGCGGCGCCGGTCAGATAACTGTCCGCGCCAATCCACGTGTGCGTGGCCGCGACCATCTGCAGCCCCTTCATTAGAAGGGCTAGGCCCAACGCCAACTGGAGGCCGCGGACGACGGGCTTGGGAATCACCCCGTTGAGCCAGTCGATGAGGCCGGTTAGGCCCAGAACCAGGATCACCGCGCTCACTGTCGCCCCGGCCGCCAGGATTTGACCGACTGTCAGCCCCTCGGTGAGGGCAACTGCCGCGATCGCCTTCATGGGCTGAACGGCCATTGGGATCCTGAACACGAGCCCGGTCACGACATTGAACAAGCCTGCGAAGAACAACGCCGAGGCGAAATTGAGCCCGTTCTGTGCAGCCATCCCAACCAGCAAGGGCAGGAACGTACCCATGTCACCGAGCGATCCGGCGATCTCTTGCCGGTTCAGCCGGGCTTCGCGGAGCGAGTTACGGATGTGCACAAGCATGGTCACCCCCAGGCGCCTCTCCTACCCCAAGGTTGCTCGCGCCCCTTGCCGGATGCCAAAGCAGATTGCAAGCGACGACGACGCCACGTCGAGGCAATCTTGTGCCGCTTGGGAGCCTGATAACGGTACGGGTACGGGAAAACACGACCCGTTCCTCCCCCTCCTCCAGCGGAGCGGCGTCCCCCGCAAACGGTATGAATAGTGCTGTGCCCACCGACTGGGTATGTATAATTACGCCGTTCGGCCACCGACTTTCCGGCTCACCCGAGGGGCGGTTGCTCCTCGCAGGCAGGGCCATGATGCGGCACAGCGCGCAACTGGATCCTCTCGGCACCACAGACCAATCGGCACAGTACCGCGTTGCGCTCCGCTGCTGCCTACCCCGGCCTATATCGCACCAGCATCCAGTCCCGCTGGGTTTTCCCTGCTGGAGCTTCTGGTCACCGTCGCTCTCAGCGCGGTCCTCGCCCTCGTTGCAGTTCCCCGCTTGTCGCAGTTGCGTCAAACACATGAGTTGCTCAGCACGGCCACGCAGCTCGGGCTGGAGATTACCCGCGTGCGCATGCAGGCCATCGGCCAGAACACCCCCGTCCGCCTCAAGTTGCTGAACGCCACCCACTATCGCCGCGAGCGGCTGGACCCAGACACCGGAACCTGGGAAGCAGTCGGTTCTATTTCAACGCTTCCCAAGTCTGTCAAGGTGGAAGCCGGGGCCAGTGGTGCACCGACTTTCGACCCGAACGGACTTGCCGCAGCCTCCACCACGCTCCGCGTTGTTGGCAGCGCCGGTGTGAAAACGCTCACCACCAACATCCTCGGAGAGGTCACAATTTCATGAACGCGCCCCGGTCGCAGGACGGGATAAGTCTCTTGGAGGTCCTTGTGGGCACCGTCTTGCTTTCAACCATTGGTGCGGGGCTGGCGGCGACCACGATCTCGGTGATTCGCGCAAATCTGGTCAGCAAGCAAACAGCGGCTGCCACGGCCCTGGTGCAGGATAAGATCGAGCAATTCCGAGCCCTTGATCCGGGCGCCAATCCAGACCTCGGAGCGGGCCAGCATGTCGATCCTCTGAACCCACTCACGCCGCTCGGGCAAGCCCAGGGCAGTTTCAACCGCAGCTGGGTCGTCAACACTACCAACACGCTCGGCCTGCTGGAGGTCGTAGTCGATGTCACGTGGGACGGTGGCAGCCGGAACGTTCGCAGCGTGACCTACGTGTGTCAGAGCACCGCATGCGGATGACACGCAACGCTACGCACGGTCTCGGGTCGGCAGGCTTCACGATCCACGAAGTCCTCATCGCAACCACATTGGGGCTGCTCGTCATGGGTGGGTTCTTGTCGGCATACAGCTTTCAGCTCTTTTCGATGCAGGATCAGGTGAACCAGCTGCACGTGCAGACGACCGCGCGCAGCATTGTCGACTTGTTTGCCCGGGAGGTACGCCGTGCCGGTACGAATCCGACTTGTGCTCAGAACATCGCTGGCATCGCTTTGGCCACGGCCACACAGCTTCGCATTCAATCAGATTTCAATGAGAGTGGGGACATCGACGCACCCAACGAAGACGTCACCTACCGCTACGATCCAGCCGCACACACAATCGAGCGGGTCAGTGGCGGCGTCCCGGAAACCCTGGCCACCAACATTGATCCGAGCGGCAGCGTGATCCGCTACTTTGACGACGCCGGCCAGGAGTTGAAACCTGATCCCGCGCTGACCGCCAGCCAGCGCGCCGCTGTGCGGCGTGTACGCATCGAACTCAATCTGTCGGCGCACGCGACGAATCCGCATCACTCGGTCGCCTCTCGGGCGCAAGTCTCCACCGATGTCGACGTGCGGAATCGCTACTTCGCCGGGCAAGTGAGCTGCGGAGCGCAAAACGGAGGTTGATCACGAACGCAAACCCTCAGGGGAGGACAACGATGATGAAACGGTTCTTGTCTTCATTCTCTCAACGCGGCTTCGCGTTGCTCTCGAGCTTCCTGCTTCTCATCTTGCTGCTCGTGGCTGGCGCCGGAAGCCTCCTGTACGCAACCCTCGAGCTGAAGTCGACGGTACATTACAAAACCGGCAATCAGGCCCTTTACGCCGCGGAGTCAGGCGTCATCGATGCGATGAGAGCCATCAACACCGTGGGTGTGATCGATTTTCAGAAGCACGTCGTCAACCGCTGGGATACTCTCTTCGGCCTGGCCGTCAAGGCCATGCCGAGCGATGTGAACGTGAAGTATCAGGTCACAGCGTCGGCCGACGGGAACGATCCCGCAAACCGGGGCGCGCTCACGGTCAAGGGCTTCGCCGCCTCACAGGCCAGGCGCACGATCCGGGTCGACCTCCGCAAGGGAAACCTCGCGGTCCCAGGCGCGATCTATCTCGCCAACGACCAAACAGACAGCACCTTTTCCGGTAACGCATTCGACGTGGATGGGAACGACCATGACACGAACGGCGAACCCGGCTGTACGAATGACAGCGGCAGCCAGGATAACGGCAGCCAAGACAGCGCCAGCCAAGACAGCGGCAGTCAGGACAGCGGCAGTCAGGACAGCGCCA
>JBHHYR010000084.1:0-15233 GCA_046757585.1 Binatia bacterium
GCACCTCGACAAGTCGACTGCCGCGGGCGAGCTGCCGTTGCGTGGTGGCGTCCAGGTCGGAGCCAAACTGCGCGAAAGCAGCCATTTCCCGGTATTGTGCCAGCTCGATCCGCAACGACCCCGCCACCTGCCGCATCGCCTTTACCTGGGCAGCCCCGCCCACGCGCGATACCGAGATCCCGACATTGACGGCAGGCCGCACACCCGAGAAGAACAAGTCGGTCTCCAGAAATATCTGCCCGTCAGTAATGGAGATCACGTTGGTGGGGATGTACGCCGACACGTCGCCAGCCTGTGTTTCGATGATCGGCAGCGCTGTCAGCGAGCCGCCGCCGCGTTCCTCACTCATCTTCGCGGCGCGCTCCAGCAACCGCGAGTGCAGGTAAAACACGTCACCCGGATAGGCCTCGCGCCCGGGCGGTCGTCGCAACAGCAGTGAGAGCTGCCGGTAGGCCACCGCCTGTTTGGACAGATCATCGTAGATGACGAGGGCGTGGCGACCGTGGTCTCGGAAATACTCACCCATGGTGCACCCGGTGTACGCTGCGACGAACTGGAGCGGTGCCGCGTCGGAGGCCGTGGCAGCAACGACGATCGTGTGATCCATGGCCCCGTGGCGGGTCAGCTTGTCCACCACCTGCGCCACAGTGGAGCGCTTCTGTCCGATGGCCACGTAGATGCACGTCACGTCGCCGCCGCGCTGGTTGATGATCGTGTCGAGTGCCACCGCCGTCTTCCCGGTCTGCCGGTCACCGATGATCAGTTCGCGCTGCCCGCGCCCGATCGGGATCATGGCGTCAATGGCTTTGATCCCCGTTTGCAGGGGTTCCTTCACGGGCTGGCGGGCAACGATGCCGGGCGCCTTGAGTTCGATCCGGCGGGTCTCGGAAGCGTCGATCGGTCCCTTCCCGTCGATCGGCTGGCCGAGACCGTCCACCACACGCCCGAGCAACGCGTCGCCGACGGGGACTTCCGCGATCCGGTTCGTGCGCCGCACTTCATCGCCTTCTTTGATCTCGTACGCCTCGCCGAAGATCGCGGCACCAACGTTGTCCTCCTCCAAGTTCAACACCAGGCCGTAAATGTTGTGCGGAAACTCGAGCAACTCGCCGGCGGCCGCTTGATCGAGCCCATAGATCCGCACGATACCGTCGCCCGCGGACAGCACCCGGCCGGTTTCGCGAACTTCGAGTTCGCGCCCGTACTCGCTGATCTGGCGTTTGATGATATCGCTGATTTCCGCTGGACGAATATCCATCTTCTCCGGGTTCCTCCTACGCTGCGCTCGTGCCGCTGAGTTGCTTTGCCAGCCGCTCGAGCTGGGTGCGGACACTCCCGTCATAGACCGTCCCGGCGACGTCGACGGCCACCCCGCCGAGCAAGTCCGCATCCACGACCACCCGGGCGATGACCTCCTTGCCCGTGCGCTTCGTGAAAGCCGCAATGATCGCGCGTTCCTGTTCGACGTCGAGCGCGCGCGCGCTGTGGATGGTGATGCGGACACGGCCCAGTTCGTGGTCGAGCATGCTGTGAAAGTGAGCGGTAATAGCGGGCAACTCCCCGAGTCGCTGGCGATCGGCGAGCAGCTGCACGAAGTGGGCGAGCAAGCTCGGCAGCGCCAGCTCCTGCGAGACGGTTCGGGCCAGCGTGCTGCGTTGGCTTGGGGAGAGCAGCGGACTGCTCATCGCCGGCCCAACGCTGGGATCGCGCACCACGGCCGCGAGGGTGCCGAGCAGTTCCGCCGTCGGCTCCAAGGCCTTCCCGTCGCGGGCCAGGGCAAACAACGCTTTCGCGTAACGCCGCCCGGCGGCGCCGCTCATCGCATGACCTCCTCGAGGAAGTCGGCGACGAGCCGACGCTGGTGGGCGTCCGACCACTGCACGCGCGCCTGTTCCTGCGCGCGGGCCACGGCCTGGCGCACAAGTTCCGCCCGCAGCTGCTGTTGGGTGCGGCGCACTTCGTAGGCAGCTGCCCGTTCGGCATCCTTCCGGATCGCCTCGGCCCTCTTGTGCGCCGCGGCCAGGACGCGATCGCGCTCCCGTTGTGCGTCCTGTTGTGCTTGCGCGCGCCGCTCGGCGATCGTCTCATCCAGCTGCGCCAGACGCCCGTTCCACTCGGCGAGCAATTGCGCGGCCGCGGCCTTGGCGGCGGCCGCCTCTTCGAGGGCGTTGATCACCCTCCCGCGCCGATCCCGGACCCAGTCGCGAACCGGGGGCAGGACAAACCGCGCCAGGATCCACGCGAACAGGGCGAGGTTGATGGTCGAGAACACCAGCGTCCCGACGGGGATGCCACCGCCGTGCGCGGCCGGGCCTTCACTGGCCGTCGCCACGCGGGCAGCAAAGAGCACCGCAACAGCTGCGCCGCAAATCATGAAGATTGTTTCCCCATGACCTGTCCAAGCATGCGCGCGGCCAGCGCGTCGGCGGCCGACGCCACTGCGGGCCGAACCGCGTCCAGTTCGCGCGCCAGGCTGGCGCGTAGCTGCATGAGTTGGGCGCTCGCCTGGTCGCGCACCTGGGACAGGAGCTCGCGTTCGGCGTTCTGCGTTGCAGCGCGGGCGGCTTCCATTTCCGCGCTCAAGGCGAGGCGCACCTCGTGGAGGCGGCGCTCGCACGCCGCTTGGGACTGCTCCGCTGTCGCGCGCGCCGCCGCTGCCGCGCGGCGTGTGCCCACCGTGCGTGCCTGGCGCTCCTCGAGGACCTGGAGCACCGGATCAAAGAGCAACCGCTTCAGGCCGAACCACAGGACGAGGAACGAAAAGATCTGGATGACGAAAGAAATATCCGGTGGAAAAGTCAGCATGCGCTCTTCATCTATTCAGTTATTATTGTGACGAGGCACAACGGCCAGCGCCTGCTTGAAGGCGCGGCACAGTTGTGCACGCTGCCGGAGTACAAACCGGGGAACGGTTTTGCCAGTTATCGAGGCCGGTCGTCTACTTGGCGGCCTCCGATGGCATCATGACGCTGGTGGTGTTGCTCCGTTCCTCCTTGGGGAAAAAGGTGACCTTTTTGTCCGCCTTGTCGGCCCGGCTCTCGGCCCGCCCACCCATCGAACAGTGCCCTTCGAACACGACGCCTTCGTGAATGACGAGGCTCGGGGTGTTGATGTTGCCAGTGAGCTTCGCCGGTTCGCGCAGCTCGACCTGTTTGCGCGCCGTCACATCCCCGGTTACTTTGCCCTTGACAATGACAGTTTGTGCGTTGATCTGGGCGTTGAGGACGGCGCTCTCGCCAACGATCACCGCCTGTTGGGCCTGAATCTCCCCGTCGACGTCCCCGTCGATCTTCACACTGCCCTCGAACTGCAGTTTTCCCTCGATGCGACTCCCCTTGCCAAGGTGTGCCTGGACGGGCTCGTCGTTTCTCGCACGCGGCATCGGGCGTTCGGCGACGTTTGCCATTGGCGCTCGTACCTCCTCAGGGCGCTGCCCTCGCTCGTCTTTTCCGAATAAGGCCATGCTCGTCCCCCGTCGTGGTGGAATAGGGCCGGCCCCCTATACCATCCCGATTTCGGGTTGTCAAAACCGTGGTGCCGCATGTGTCACCGGCACGTCCACCTTCCCGCACTCCCCACAGCCTGCCGCCGCGAACGCGTGGGGGAAATCCATGCGCGTGCGCCGCCAGGGACCCGCACCCCAACTGGACGCCCGCGTGCGCGGGCATGACGGATTTGCCGAAGACCTGGAACAGGAGACGGCAATCCGGAACGCAAACTCCTCACCAAGGGGAGACGGGGAGGGATGTTCCTTTCCCCCAGGGAGAGGACCAGGGTGAGGGGATAAGATGTCCGCGCAGCCCCGCAGAGAGTTTCTGATCCCCTGACGCCGAGCCCCAAACCCCTACATCTGCACATGACCCCTCTTCCCTCTTCCTTTCTCCCCTTGCCAAGGGGAGACACAGAGGGGTGGAGATTTGAATGCGGCCTGCCACCTCCCTCATTGCCGCACTCTTCAAAAGCTTGCCCCCGCGAAAGCGTGGGGAGGGAATCCGTGGGCGGGCCGGCGTGCGCCGCCACAGCTCGCACCCCACCTGGATGCCCGCGTGCGCGGGCATGACGAGCATTCATCACGCGAGACCGCTCAGCCGGCAAAGACGGGAGTGGCAAGGCAGGGCCGTGGTTTAGGTCGTCAGGAAATCAGCATGAGTCGCGCGAGCGTTCGCGAACATGGCCGCGCGGCAGCCAAGACATACCTCATCCGGTAACAACGTCCCCAATCGCCGCGTGCACCGGCGATGGCTTCAAGCAACAAGACCACCGCCGGGGCGGGAAACTCGCGGCCGCCCGGAGCGCTGGCGTTCCTCCAGACCCGGCACGCGTTGCTCGAAGAAACGCCGCCGCCACTGACTCACTACGTCGCGCCCCACATCAAGTCGGCTGGCGATCGCGTCGTTCCCGAGGCCCTCGGCGGCAAGGAGAATCAACTTGGCACGCACCACGCTATAATATGGCAACGTATATTTGCGGGCGCGCTCCGTCAGAATCTGCCGCTCCTTGCGGGTCAACATAATGCGGAAAGGGCTCTGTCTGGGCATACGGTCCACCTCAGGTCGGCGGGTCACTTACTGGGCCAGCCGGATTTATGCAAATATAATACGCTGCCATATTTATTCCAAAGGAGGCTCACTGCACGCTCAGTCGATCCACGAGGCCGTTCAATTCCTCCAACGAATAGTACTCGATCTCGATCTTGCCACGGCCGGGCTGGCGGCTGCGGATATGGACGCGGGCGCCCAGCAACTCGGTGAGTTTTTGCGCGACGGCGAGCTGGTCCACGTCGGCGGGCGGCCGAGACTCTTTTTGGGCCAGTCGTTCGGTGTCTCGAACCGTGAGACGGCGGCTGACAACTTCCCGGGCGAGGCGCACCTTGGTCGCATCGGAACCCGCGCCCGCCAGGGCGCGCGCATGGCCGGCCGAGAGCGTGCCATGTTCGATATCCGTTTGGATCTCCCGCGGCAGCTGCAACAGCCGCAACGTGTTCGCAATCGTCGACCGGTCCTTCCCGACCCGGGTGGCGATTGCCTCTTGGGTGAGCTTGAACTCGTCGATCAAGCGGCGGTAGGCCCGAGCTTCTTCGAGCGGATTGAGGTCTTCACGTTGGATGTTTTCGATCAGCGCCACTTCGAGCATTTCGCCGTCGGTGGCGTCGCGCACGGTCACGGGAATGTGTTCCATGCCGAGGCGCTGCGCGGCGCGCAAGCGACGTTCGCCGGCGATCAATTCGAAGCCCGCCTTGGTCCGGCGGACGATCAGCGGCTGCAGCATGCCCTTTTGCCGGATCGATTCCGCCAGCTCCTCGATGCTCTCCTCGGGAAACGTTCGCCGTGGCTGCAGCCGGTTGGGTACGATCGCCGCAACCGGTACCAGCGCGGTGGTCGCCTGCGCCTCCGGTGATTCGGCTGCAGGGATCAACGCGCCGAGCCCTCGGCCCAGCGCGCGGCGTTTTGCGGTCCGTTCCATCACTCCTCCTAATCCTCGCCCCACCTTCCGCATCCTACTCAGTCTGGCGCCGGGCCGTTCTTGCCGAGGAGCTCGTGCGCGAGGGCCTGATACGCGGCCGCCCCCCGCGAGGTGGGGTCGTAGACGACGGCGGGCAGACCGTGGCTTGGTGATTCACTCAGGCGCACGTTTCTCGGGATAACGGTTCGGAACACCTCCCGCGGAAAGTGCTGCTGCACTTCCTCGACGACCTGGTGGCACAAGCTGTTGCGCGTATCGAACATGGTCAACAGGAGACCTTCAATGACCAGTGCCGGGTTGAGCCGTTGGCGGACCAGGTCGACCGTGGCCAGCAGGGCGCTCAGACCTTCGAGCGCATAGTATTCACACTGCAGGGGCACCAGCACCGAGGTGGCCGCTGTCAGCCCATTGATCGTCAGCAAGCCGAGCGACGGCGGGCAGTCGATGATGAGGTAGTCATAGGCGTCGCGGACACTTCGCAGCGCCTCGGTAAGTCGATACTCACGCGCGAGCAGCGGCACCAGTTCGATCTCCGCGCCGATCAGATCCCGGGTGGAGGGAAGAACACTCAGCAGCTCGACCGCCGCTGTCCGAATGGCCGCGGTGGCCGGGTGTTGGCCAACGATGACCTCGTATGCCGTCGGCAATCCATCCTGCGTGGATACCCCGGCACCGCTCGTGGCGCTGGCCTGCGGATCGATATCGACCAGCAGAGTCGAGTGGTGGGCAAGACTCAGGCAGGCGGATAAATTGACCGCCGTGGTGGTCTTGCCAACCCCTCCCTTCTGATTTGCCACACAGATAACGCGCCCCACCGCCCCGTACACCCTGACTGCAGGAATGTTGTTCCTCGCCCCCTACCACATCCGCCGGGCCGAAGGAAGTGTTTCACGTGGAACGTTCGGTCTTCCGGTACACGAATAGCCAGTGGCTGATTCCACCGGGCAGCTCGTAGCGGACAATCTCGGCTTGCGACAGGCCCCGCACGGAGCACCGCGGCTGTGCGAGCGCCTTCGGACCCTTCAGGGCGACTGCGAGGCCTGTAGGGCGCAGCAGCCGCGCGGCGAGTGGCAGGAAGTCCCGCAGCTGCCAGACTGCCCTGGACACGACCAGGTCGTAGGTTTCCGGATCCCCGTTTAGCAGGGCCTCTGCCCGTGCCTCGACGACCTCTACGTTCGGCAGCGGGGCAGCCCGCGCGACCGCACGCAGGAAGTTCGCCTTCTTCCGCCTCGGCTCGATGAGCGCCACGGACGCAGCGGGACACACAATAGCGAGCGGCACGCCGGGCAACCCTCCACCGCTGCCAAGGTCCGCGACCCGATCCCCAGGCTTGACGAATCTGGCGACTGCGAGCGAGTCCAGCAGGTGTTCTCTGACCAGCGCCAGTGGCGTTGTCGCGGTGGTTAGCGACACCCGCTGCCGCCACTGGAGTATGACGTCCAGGTAGGTTCGGAAACGGGTAATCGCCTCCGCCGGCAGGCGCAGGCCGAAACGGCGGGCACCGCGAGTCAACTCCGCAATGGCGTCCGGTGCCGGCGGCTCAGCGACGCGCATGCCGCTTGAGATGCGCGGACAGCAGTGACAGAGCGGCCGGCGTCACTCCAGGCACACGGGCCGCCTGGCCCAACGACAGCGGTCGGACCCGTGCCAGCCGTTCACGTGCCTCGCAGGACAGGCCACTGACCGTGCCGTAATCGAGGCTCTGCGGGATCGCTGTACGCTCGAGGCGTTGGACCCGCTGGACCCCCTCTTGCTGGCGCTTCACGTACCCCGCGTACTTCAGGGCAATCTCGACCTCGGCCGTCACGTCGGTTGGCGCGGCCGCCCCCGCCCCCCGATCCACCACAAGACCGCACACCGCCCGGTAACAGAGTTCCGGCCTGCGGAGCAGCTGAGCCAAACGCACCGGCTGCGTGAGCTCAGCGGTCCCGAGGGCGCGTAGCTGCGCGTTGACAGCAGCAGACGGTGTCAGCATGGTCGTTTCCAGGCGTTCCAGCTCCTGGCCAATCGCGTCAAGCTTCCGCTGCACTCTGTCGGAATCAGCCAGGCTGATCACGCCCAGCCGTCTGGCAATATCCACCAGGCGGGCGTCTGCGTTGCCCTCCCGCAGCAGGAGCCGGTACTCGGCGCGCGAGGTAAACATCCGGTACGGTTCCCCGCCGATTCCTGCGGTGACCAAATCATCAATCAAAACACCAATATATGCTTGATGGCGCAGCAGCACCAGCGGGGCGGCGCCGCGGCACTTCAACGCTGCGTTGATCCCTGCCACGAGCCCTTGTGCTGCCGCTTCCTCATAGCCCGTCGTGCCGTTGATTTGACCCGCATGGAACAGCCCGGGTACGAGCTTGGTTTCCAGTGACGGGAGCAACTGCGTGGGATCAGCGTAATCGTACTCGATGGCGTATCCCGGTCGCATGATGCGTGCGTGTTCCAGGCCCGGAACGGAGTGGATCATGGCGACCTGCACATCCAACGGCAAGCTGGTCGAAAGCCCGTTCGGATACACCTCAACCGTCGTGCGGCCTTCGGGCTCCAGGAACACCTGGTGGCGCTCCTTGTCGGCAAAACGCACCACTTTGTCTTCGATCGAAGGACAATAGCGCGGGCCACGACCACGAATGCGGCCGCTGTACAGCGGCGAGCGGTCCAAGGCGCTCCGAATGATTTCGTGGGTCCGGGCCGTGGTGTACGTGATGTGGCAAGGCAGCTGCGGCTGCAGGATCGCTCCGGTCGAAAACGAAAAGGGCTGCGGGGGATCGTCGCCCTGCTGCACGTCCAGAGAACCGTAATCGATGGTCCGACTGTCCAAGCGCGGGCAAGTCCCAGTCTTCAAGCGCCCGATGCGGAAGCCGAGTTGCGCCAACTGCTCGCTGATTCCGGTCGAGGCGAAGTCACCTGCCCGTCCGGCCGCGGTATGTTTCGGCCCAACGTGGATCAAACCGTTCAGAAACGTCCCCGTCGTCAGGATGACCGTTCGCCCCTCGATCACTTCGCCCATCTGCGTCTGGACGCCTCGCACCGCGCCGCCCGTGATCAGCAGGTGTTCCACACTCCCCTGATACAGCGTCAGGCCCGCAGCTCCCTCGAGACGCTGCTTCATGTGCTGGCGGTACTGCGCCTTGTCAGCTTGTGCGCGGGAGGCCCGGACCGCGGGGCCTTTCCTCGTGTTCAGCTGCCGGAACTGGATGCCGGTCCGGTCGATTGCCTGGGCCATCGCACCACCGAGCGCATCGATCTCCTTCACCAGGTGGCCCTTCCCAATGCCCCCGATGGCAGGATTGCAGGACATCTGACCGATGTGATCGAGGTTCAGCGTGACGACCAAGGTGTCACAGCCCATCCGAGCCGCGGCGAGCGCCGCCTCGATGCCGGCGTGGCCGGCGCCGACGACAATGACGTCAAAAGACCGCGGAAATGGCCCCATGTGCACCTGTGCGTTTCACGTGGCACTCGCCGTTCACTTGCCAATGCAGAATTCGCTGAAGATCTCGTCTAGCACGTCCTCGCTCGTGATGGCACCCGTTATCTCTCCCACCTGGTCGATGGCTTCTTGTACGTCAACGGCAACGAGGTCCGCTGGCTGGTGGTCACGCAGCGACTGCTGCGCCAGTCCCAGGCTGGTGCGGACCTTCGTGAGGGCGCCCACGTGCCGGACGTTGGTCAGCACCGGGCCCCCGTCGCTGCGCGGGGTGCCCAGGACCGCGGCCAGCAGGGCGCGGCGCAACTCGCACAGACCGAGGCGTTGGGTGGCGGAAATCGCCACGCTTGGCAGGCCGGGAACGACCCGCGCGACGTCGGCGGGTGTAATGCAACGCGGGAGATCAATCTTGTTCAGGACGACGACCCGGCGCACGCGGGCTGGCTGCTGCAGCACCGCATGGTCTTGTGTGTCAAGCGGCTGCGAGGCATCGACGACGACGAGCAGTGCCTGGGCCGCCGCGATTTTGGCGGCCGTGTGCTGCATGCCAATCCGTTCCACCGCATCCGCGTCGTCCGCCGCGCGCAGGCCGGCGGTGTCTGACAGCACGACCGGGACGCCGTCGAGGTCCAGCGTTTCGTCAATGCTATCGCGCGTCGTGCCCGGGATGGCGGTCACGATCGCACGGTCCTCCCCCAGCAGCGCGTTCAAGAGGCTGGACTTGCCGACGTTCGGTTTGCCGACGATGGCCACCTGGACCCCGTCGCGAATGATCTTTCCGTGACTATACGTATGAATAAGATCATTGACACTATCTATACAATGGGTGAGTATAGACATGAGTTCGCCTGGCTCGACGGGAAGGTCTTCGTCCGGAAAGTCGATCTGCGCCTCGAGCCACGCTTTGAGGCGCAGCAGCTGGCTGCGGAGTCGCGCCAGGTGCGCAGTGAGCCCGCCGCAGAGCTGCGCCATGGCGAGTGCCGCCCCGGCCCCGGTGCGCGCGCGGACCATGTCAAGGACCGCTTCCGCCTGCGTCAGGTCGAGGCGGCCGTTCAGGAAGGCCCGCCTGGTGAACTCGCCCGGCTCGGCCGGGCGCGCGCCACAGCTCAAGACGCGGGTCAGGACGCGGCCGAGGAGGACGGGGCTGCCGTGACAGTGCAACTCGAGGACGTCTTCCCCCGTGTAACTGTGCGGCGCCCGCATGAGGACGGCGAGGGCGTCGTCAAGGACACCGCCGGCCGCATCGAGAATCCGCCCGTGATAGAGGTAGCGTGGGATCCAGGGCCGTGCCCCCCCTTGGCGGGCGAATACGGCGGCAGCAATCCGGCTGCACAAGGGTCCGCTGGCCCGCACGATCCCCACCCCACCTGGGCCCTGGGGCGTGGCGATGGCGGCGATCGTGTCGTCGGCATACATGGGAGGCAGTGCACCGACGGGGCGCGGCGCTAGGCTCGGTCGTGTCCCCTGGGCGGCGGCTTTCGGCCCGCAGGCACGATGATGAGCTTCCGAAAAAAACCTGAACCCGTACTTTTCGTGCTCAGGGACGTGTCTTGCTGGAGAATCATGTGCACGATGCGCCGGTCGCGGGGGCTCAGCGGATTCAGGGTCACCGGTTTCCCCCGCTTCTTGGCCTGCTCCGCCATCCGGCGGGCGAGATCTTCCAAGGTTTCCCGGCGCCGGGCGCGGTAGTTCTGCGAGTCAATCACGACACGCGCCGCTCCCCCTTCGTCGCGCGCAATGATCCGATTGACGATGTACTCCAGGGCGTCCAGCATCTGGCCCCGGCGGCCGATCAGTACCCCACTGGCGTCGCCGGCCAGCTCGAGCACGCACGGTTGAGCAGCAACGTCCCGGACAGCGACGCGCGCGTCCACGCGCATATGCTTGATGATTGTTTCCAGGATCTCACGGCCGCGCTCCGCGACCCGGCGGTTGCCGGCGAGCGCTTCGGCTGCCGGCGCGGCGGTCGCTGGCTCCGTGCTGAGGGGACGGCGCACCGTGGCCCGCACCCTTGCCTTCCGGCCGCCGAAGCCGCACAGGCCACGGACGGCGTTGGACATGATCTCGATGTCAACCCGCTCGCGCGTTGTCCCCAGGAGTTCCAGTGCCTTCCCGATCGCCTCGTCGATACTGTTCCCCGCTGCTTCCACGGAATCCATACCCGACCCCTACCGCGATGTGGTGCGATTCATGTAGTACTGCTGTGCAATGGTCAAGAGGTTATTAACGAGCCAATATAACGCCAAGCCAGAGGGAAAATTGACGAACATGAAGGTGAAGAGCAAGGGCATGATCATCATGACCCGTTGCTGCGTCGGATCACCCGCCGTGGGGGTCATCCATTGCTGAACGAACATGCTCACACCCATGAGGAGTGTCAGAACGGGGATGCCCGGGTGCTGGACGAAGGGCAACTGCAGGGAGCCGAGACGGTCCGGGGCGGAGAGGTCGTTGATCCAGAGGTAGAACGGGGCATGGCGGAGTTCCACGGAGTTCAGCAACCCTTCATATAACCCAATAAAAACAGGAACTTGCAGGACCATTGGCAGGCAGCCGCCCAGCGGATTGACCTTGTGCCGCCGGTAGAGCTCCATGATCTCCTTGTTCATTTGCTCGGAGTTGTCCTTGAAGCGCTCGCGGATCTTCGCCATCTGGGGCTGCAACTTCTGCATGGCCTGCATCGAACGGAAGCTACGCTGCGTCAGGGGCAGGAAGATCACCTTGATGACGGCGGTGAGCAGGATGATGGCAATGCCATAGTTGCGCGTCAAAGCGTACAGGATGTTCAAGGCGTGCAGGAGCGGCAGTGCGATGAAGCCGAACCAGCCCAGATTGACGGCGCGAGAGAGACCGTGGCCGACCCCGTCGAGCGCGTCGAACACCTTCGGTCCGATATACACGTCAAGGTGCCGCTCAACCGCCTGTGATGTAATGGGAAACAGAATCTTTTCCTCGACGGTGTGATCGCGCAGCTTGAGCCAGAGCCGGTAGTTCTCGGCCTGCGCCGGGATCATCGCCGCGAGAAAATACCGTCCCGCGTACCCTGCCCACCGGATGTCACCGGTGAGGATCTTCCCATCCGCCAGTTTGTCAAAATGGTCCTCTTTCAACTTGTGCCCTTCCAGGAAGACCGTACGGTCAAAGATCACATCGGCGCTCCCCTTCGGTCGGGCTGGCGTACCCTTGAACCACGAGATGCCTAGCTCCTTGTAGTCACGCGGGACATTGCGGGCACTGATGTCCGCCACGAATTCGTACCGGTCGCCGCGGAAGGTAAAACGCTTCCGGACAGTCCCTTGCTCGGTTTCCCAGCGGAAATCGATACTGCCGGTTTCGTCCCCCTGCAGCTGCAGGCTCTCACGGCTCACGGTGTACGGCGCGCCAGCGTCGGTTCGCGTGGCCGTGCCCCGAAGTTCGACGCCGAACGGCAGCTCACCCCCCTCGCCCGGGACCACCGTCTCTTGGAGCGGACTGCGGGGATCGACGGTGGTTCGATATTTCTTGAGGCGAAAACTCTCCAGTCGTGCGCCGCTGGAAGTGAACACGGCTGTAAAGAGGTCCGTTTCGACCGTCACGTGCCGCCCCTCGGGGGCCGGTCTCGGCCTCGGCGCGGCCGCTACCCTCAAGGGGGGCACCACCGGGGGGGCCGGCTTCTCGATGCGGCCTGCTGCTGGGGGGGGTGGCGGCTGCAGTGGCGCCGCTTCGCGAGCCGCCTGTTCCCGAGCCGGATGGGGATACAGGTACCGGAGGACCACTTCCTGATAGAGGACCAGGATGAACAGGGAAATTACAACCGCGATCAGCGCGCGTCGTTCCATGCCTCAGACAACCGGGTCCCAACCACCGGGGTGGAACGGGTGGCAGCGAAGCACACGCCGGATGCTCATCCAGCCGCCTCGCCGAACGCCGTAGCGACGAATCGCCTCGCCGGCATACGCGGAACAGGAGGGCGAGAAACGGCAGCAGGGGCCCAGCAGAGGGGAGAGGGTGGCGCGGTAGGTCCACAAGCAGATACGCGCGGCGAGCGACGGGACGTGCGCGACACGGATCCGCGTGTGGCGCAACAAGCCTTTAGTGCCGGTCATTGATGTGCAAGGCGGCTGCAAGCTCCTCTTTGACGTCGGCGTAGCTCGCAGAGGCTGCTGGTGGTCGGGCGATGACCAGGACGTCCCGTGCTGGCCGGACCCGATGCCGGTACCGGCGGAAGAACTCGCGTACGAATCGCTTGACCCGGTTTCGAGTCACCGCTCCACCCACACGACGACTGACCGTGATGCCGAGCCGTGATTCCTCGCCCCGCCGTGGCTTCGTTATGACGACGAAACATGCCCGTGCCCGGCGCTGGCCGCCGTGCTGTAACCGAAGGAATTCAGTCCGCTTGCGGAGTCGCGTCGACTTCGAGAAGCGCTGGTTCCCAACGCGCCGGGTTACGCCGGTTGCTTCGGGGGAATACTGACCGTCAAGCGCTTGCGCCCCTTGGCGCGCCGGCGCTTCAGGATCTGACGTCCTCCGGGGCTGCTCATGCGAGCCCGAAAACCGTGTGTGCGCTTGCGTCGTATGTTGCTCGGCTGATACGTCCGTTTCATCGTGCTCCCTCAGCGGTGGGACTAGCCCCCGTGAAGGCCGCCCCGCTGGGGTTGTGCTCTTCATACACATTCATCGCCGGAATGTGATGCGTCTCGGCGCAACGGCGCATTAAAACCACAAGCGGCCCATCGTGTCAATTTACGTCACGCGCTTTCGGCGGTTGCCGGGCTCGGCGGCGCCGTCTCCGGCTTCGCCTTCTGGTACTCCTTGGCGAAATGCTCGCTGCAGAGCCCGCGGCGCAGGCGTGGTTTGTGGCACCCTTCCGTGGTGCAGCTCCGATAGCGCGCCTTTGGCAGCTTGCCGCGCCGCCATTGCCGGTAATGGCGCTCGCAGTATTGCTTTGCTCGCACGGGCTGCTCGCAACCCGTCGCCTTACACGTCCCTTTGTTTGCCATTATCCATCCTGAGGGTTTGTACCAGGTGCACGGGCCGTGGCCGCCTCTGGCCCCGCGCCGCGCCGCCTGTTCAACTCCAAATTTCCGGCTTCGCCTGCCGGCTCATGAGATCTCCCACTGCTTGACGTGCGGGCTTGCCCTCATGCAACAGTAATCGGATCTGCTCCGCAATGGGGAGCTCCACGCCGACCTGCCGGGCCAAGGCACACACACTGATGCTGTTTCTGACTCCTTCTGCCACCATCTTCATCGAGCCGAGGATATCGGCCAGGCGTTCTCCGCCGCCGATCCGCAACCCCACCGTGCGGTTGCGGCTCAAGTCGCCCGTGCAAGTGAGGACCATATCACCGACACCCGACAGACCGGAGACCGTCCGGGGGTCCCCGCCCAGCTTGGCGACCAGCCGGGCCACTTCCGCCACGCCTCGCGTAATCAACGCCGCGCGGCTACTGCTGCCAAAGCCGAGGCCATCGCTGACCCCAGCGGCAATGGCGATCACGTTCTTCACCGCGCCGCCGAGCTCCACACCGATGAGGTCACGAGAGGTGTACACGCGAAACGCTGGGCCGCGAAACGCGGCCTGCACCGCCTGCGCGGTCTCGACACTTTCCGCGGCCGTGGTGACGGCGGTCGGCATACCCGCCGCCACTTCGCGCGCGAAGCTGGGCCCGGAAAGCGCGGCAATACGCCCGCGCAGTTGTGGCCCCAGGACGTCCAGCAACACCTCCGACATGCGCTTGTGAGAGCGCTCCTCGACACCCTTCGCCGCGCTGACCACGTATGGGGCACCGGTCAGATGCGCGTGTGCTTGAGCCATCGTCTCCCGCATCACATGCGAGGGGCTGACGGCCACCAGGAGGTCCCGCTCGCGCACGGCCTCCGCCAGCGAACTGGTCGCCCGAACGGTCGCTGGTATTGGTACGCCGGGGAGGTAGACTCGATTTTCGCGTGTTTCGCTAAGCGTCCGGGCCACCTCGGGATTGTGACACCACAGCACTACCTCGTGGTCCACTTCCGCCAGCAGCTTCGCCAGCGCGGTTCCGAAGCTGCCACCACCAATGACACCGACCCGCATGCGTTCACCTGGCGGCGCATTCGCATATTTGGTGCAGGCGTGCAAGGCGTGGCTTCCGACACGGCAGTGCGGAACAAGAGTGCAGGCGCCCCCCCCCGGCCTCATCGCGCACACCCGGCGTTTTCGTGTGGTGAACTCTGGCGCCCGCGGGCCCTCTTTGCGACAATGCGTCCCGGCATGATCCCACGAGCATTGACCATCGCCGGATCTGACTCCGGCGGTGGCGCCGGCATCCAAGGCGATCTGAAGACCTTCACGGTCCTCGGGGTGTTCGGGACCAGCGCGATCACGG
>JBHHYR010000085.1:0-15226 GCA_046757585.1 Binatia bacterium
CACTGCAGATCGTCGAAGCGCATCTTGCCCATGCGGTGCGCGGTGCTGCTGAGGGTCACCACCCGGGCAGCTCCCGTCGCCAACAGGCGCTCGAGCAGCAGGCCCGTGAGCGCGAAATGCCCGAGGTGGTTCGTGCCGAACTGCATCTCGAAACCATCGGCGGTCTTGCGGTAGGGTAGAGCCATCACCCCGGCGTTGTTGCAGAGCACGTGCAGATCCCGGTGCTGGCCACGGAAGTCTTCCGCGAAGGCACGGATTGTTGCGAGGCTGGCAAGGTCGAGTTGCTTTGCTTCCACTGACGCGCGGGGATGCGCCGCGGTGATGGCGGCGATGGCTGCATGTGCCTTGCCCACATCACGGCAAGCGAGCACTACGTGCGCGCCCTTGCGCGCAAACTGAAGGGCAGCCTCGTATCCCAGGCCACTGTTGCCACCGGTGACGACAATGGTCTTGCCCTCGAGGTCGGGCATGTCGTCAGCGGTCCATCGGCTCGTCTTGGGCATGATCTCGGGCGGGGAACTGGCAGCGCGTCCGGCGCCAGCTCAAGATCGGCCTCGTGACTCCACGTCGTGCGGCGTCAGACGCTGGAGGCGCTCCGTGGCTTCGAGGTATTCGTCGACGAGCTGATAGATCACGTCCTTCACGGGACGCACCGCGTTCATGGTACCGACGATCTGACCGACGGGGTTGAACATCACATCCTTTGCCTTGTCGGCGTAGCGGTGCCCGCGTGTGACTGCATCCGCGGTCACCATGAACTGTAGCGGCATACCCAATGGCTTCGGCGCGTCGGGGCGCTCCCATGCCTCCGTCCATGCGTTCCGGAGCATCCGGGCCGGCTTCCCGGTGAACGACCGGGAACGCACCGTGTCCCGGCTGGTTGCGGCGAGGTAGGACTCCATCTGCGCCGGCGGCGCGGCGGCCTCCTGGACAGTGAGCCAGAGCGAGCCGGTCCACACGCCCTGCGCGCCCATGGCGAGCGCCGCCGCGATCTGCCGGCCCGTACCGATGCCGCCGGCGGCAAGCACGGGTGTGGGGGCCACGGCATCGATCACCTCCGGCCAGAGGACCATACTGCCGATCTCGCCGGTGTGGCCGCCGGCTTCGTATCCCTGCGCGATGATGATGTCGACGCCTGCCTGCTGGTGCGAGCGCGCGTGTTTTTGCGACCCGCACAGGGCAGCAACACGCCGGCCCGCGCCGTGAATTTCCGCCATCACATCTGGCGGGGGTGTGCCCAGCGCATTGGCGATGAGGTGAACCTTGTCGTGCCGTAACGCTACATCCACCTGGGGGGTCGCCGTGGCGGCCGTCCATCCCAGCAGCTCATGGATGGGTTTCTCGCCCTCGGGCAGCTTGGGCACGCCGTGCTCGGCCAGCACCTTGTCGGCGAATTCACGATGCTGCGGCGGTACGGCAGCGAGCAACTGCGCTTGCAGCTTTTCAGGATCGATCTCCCCCATGCCCTCGTACTTGCCGGGAATGACGATATCGACGCCGTAGGACTTGTCGCCCACTTGCTCGTCGATCCACTTCAGCTCGATGTCGAGCTGCCCTGGGGCAAAACCCACGGCTCCGAGGACCCCGAAGGCCCCAGCTCGACTGACCGCCGCCACCACGTCGCGGCAATGGCTGAAGGCAAAGATCGGAAATTCTATTCCCAGGTCGTCGCAAAGTTCCGTGCGCATGCCGCCTCCCGCTGGTTCATTCGACTCGTGTCCGCACGGTCACGAGCGAGGCCCTGCTTGTCGTTTCGGTTGTAACGAGACGCAAGGATAGGGGGCATGCGAGGGGCCGTCAAGAATCTGCGGGGTAGTCCTGGCCTTTTGCGGTGCGTAGGCCTGTCGTGGTATAGGGCAGCTGTGGCTGGGTGAGGGTGGTGAAGGGAACCGTTCTCGTCCAAATTAAGTGGGCTGATCGCCGCCGGAGAGGCTTGCGCACGCTGGTTGTGAGCGACACGACTCTCAGCGCAACGTTTCGGCGTCTGTCGCGGCTGCTGGCGAACGGCGCCGCCGGCCAGGACGTGGAAGAGGCGGCACAGGACCCGCGTAGTGATGCACCCGCAGAAGGTGGGGCACAGCCCGGTCCTGTTTTCCCGCCCTCCAACCGTGCATGCGCCGAGGTGCTGTGGGCGGACCAGGCACCGGCGGATCAGTTCGGCGAGACGAATACGCTCGTCCAAACGGTCGTCGATGGCCGCAGATTCCTGGTGAGAATTGCCGGTGCAGAGATGCTCGCCCCTGGGACGGAGGTGCTGATCGAAGACCTGCCAGGCTGGGGGACGTTGTTCGAGGGCACGCTCTGTCGTTCCGGCACCGGCCTGCCGCTGATCGTCTGCGGGCCGCCGCTGCTCTAAGAGCTACTTACCCTTTGACAAAAGGGCGACCTATATGACTGCTTCCCCCTTTGACAAAGGGGGGCTGAGGGGGATTTTACGACGCGCCAGCAAATCCTCCCTGACCCTCGTTTACGAAAGGAGGTTTTCGGATCACAGCTAGGAAGCGGCTGCCCGTTCGAGGTTCACCCGGATGGCGCGATCTATCGGCGTCGGTTGCCACTGCAGAAACCAGTAGCGGAGATGACCGTACCCGCCAGCCAGATGCAGCCACTTCACCATACCCGGCTCCACGTCCATTGGTCCCCGCCAGCCGCGGAACATGTACGGTTCCCACCCGTTATAGACAATCACCTGACCGGGCATGACGTTCGGGGTGACCTTGGCGGGAACGAAGAACTCGCCCATGTCGTTCCAGACGCGCAGCTCATCGCCATCGCCGATGCCGCGGCGTCGCGCATCCTCGGTGTTGATCACTGCGTGCGGTCTGCCCCGATGGGTGCGCAGTAGCAGCGGGTTGGTCGTATGCATGGAGTGTATGCTCCAGCGGTTGTGGCCGCTGGTCAGCACGAAGGGATGATCGCCGCCCATCTTGGGATTTTCCTTATGGGTGGGCAACGCCTCGCCAGCCTCCAGGAACCACTCGTGGTCGATGTAGAACTGCGCGCGCCGGGTGAGCGTCGGGTAGGGGAGCTTCTGTTCCGTGTGCCAGCGCGAATGGGCGTGTGTCTCATCCGGCTTCAAGTCGCTCGCCTGGTTGATGGCGAACGGTGACACGCCCCAGTCGATGAAGCGCTGGTACCCTATGCGGCGCATGACATCGAGATCCGTCCCCTCCGGGATCGTCCCGCAAAGGGCGGTGTCCCGCAGCATTTCCTCACAAGCGTCTTCTTCACTGATCAGCTTCCCCCCCAGCGTGAAGCGTTCGGCGATTTCTTTGAGTGAGTGCGTCGTTCCGTGCCGGCTCTGATAGGCATCGAGTCCACGGGCCCGTGCCCGTTCCACGAGTGCTGCCGCCAGCAAGCGGGCGATCTCCCACTCGCTCTTGGCCTCACCGGCTGCGGGCACCGCCCGATCGGAGTAAATGAGCAGCAGCATGTGCGGCGATGGGATATGGAACCGCGGCACCTCGTACTGGTTGGCGACGGGAAGGACGAAGTCAGACTGGAGTGCCGTGGTGCTCATCCGCCAATCGATGGTCACCACTGTCCGCAGCTTGGGCCAGAGGTGGCGGAGGAGCATGTTCTGTCCCCCGCGTACCCGCCGCAGCGTGTTGCCTCCCGCTTGGAAGAGGACGCGCGGCGGCACGTCCTCGGGCGGCAGGGCCACGTCACGCCACCAGGCCTTTTCGAGCGCCTCGCGCATGTAGTCGTCGAACGGACGGACCATGCTGGGGTCGCTCCACTCCTTGCGATTCCAGTTCTCGCGATAGCCGCAGTGACGGTACCAGAGGAAGGCGGGCGGAATCAGACCCGAGAAGGCGGCCATGCGGCAGGTCAGTTCGATGCGGCACATCTCCTCCGTAAGGGTCGGGTCTTCGGCGCGGATCGCCTCCATCATGGCCGCGCGCATGGACAGAAACTCGCGCGTCTGTTCCGGTCCTGCCTGCGCCTTTTGACCCATCAGCATCAGCCCGTCGAACATACCAATGGACCAACACCCGATGCCCGTGCCCTTCCGGCCCCAGTTGCCGGTGAGGCCGAGCAGCAGGACGATCGATCGGACCATCAAGTCGCCGTGAAAATACTTCAGTGACGTGCCGCCCGCCCACACTGCGGTGCGCTTGCGCGCCACCTTGCGCGCCAAATCACGGATGGCGTCGGGGTGAACGCCGCAGATCTTCGCAGCTTGCTCCGGCTCGTACTGCTCCAGGTGCTCCCGCAGGAGCGCGAACACCGGCGTAACGGTGACGGGTGTGCCGTTGGCGAGCGTGACGTCGTAGGATCCGGCGAGCGCCGGGCTCACCGCTCCCAGGTCGAGAGACGCTCGCGGCGCTTCGACCACCCGCCGGCTGCGTTCGTCGAAGAGATAGAACCCTTCCTCACTCCCGCCTGCCGTGAGGTCGCATGCGCGCAGGAACCGACCGGTGTCGGTGCGCACGAGAAACGGCAGGTCGGTCTGCTCTTTCACGAAGGCATCGTTGTACAGTGCCTCGTCAATGATCACCTTGCACATCGACAAGGCCCAGGCGGCATCGGTGCCCGGGCGCACGGGCAGGTGGCGGTCCACGAGCATGGTCGAGGGGCTGCAGTCGGGCGCAAAGATCACGACCTCGGCCCCGTTGTAGCGCGCCTCGACGATGTAGTGGTACGAGGCCATGACTGTGTACACGGGGTTGGCTTGGAAGATGAGCATCAGCTCGGCGTGGAAATTGTCATCGACGCTGCTGCACAAATTGAACTTGCCGAAGGTGAGGTAGAGGCCCGGGCTGAAGTCGTTGATCTCGGCGTTCACATCGGTGTTCAGCCCGCCCACGAGCGTGATGAGCCGCGCCAGCCCGACAATGTTCCACGGGTTTCCTTCGGCACCCATCATCTGGACAATCGAGTCAGGGCCCTCTGCTTCGATTGCATCGAGCATGGAATCGGCGATGGCACCAAGCGCCTCGTCCCAGCTGACCCGCTCCCAGCGTCCCTCGCCGCGCGCACCGGCGCGGCGCAGTGGATACAGGACCCGGTCCGGAGCGTCGAGGGTCTGGCTCCAGCACGCCCCCTTCTGGCAGCCCATCGGGTTCATGTCGGGCACCCCCGGCTCGATGCGCGCAAAGGTGCCGGCCTGTTCTTCACGTATGATCTTCCCGTCCCGCACGTACACCCGCATCGGACAGTTCCCGGGATAGCAATCGACGCAGTGCGTACCCCACACCACCTTGTCCCAACGCCATCTGTCCCGGTACCGTTCTTCAGTGGCCGGCCGCGGCGAACGCGCCAAGGACTTCTCGTATGCACCGACAACCGCACGCGTGGCTGCTTCCATGTCGCCTCTCCTCTCTTGCACTAGCTGCCCGTTGAAAACCGCTTGAACGAGCGCAACCAACGACATTCCCTCTCCCGCACATCAGCGGGAGAGGGTGAGGGTTCCTTCCTCTCCCGCCGGCAATGCGGGAGAGGAAGCTCTTGGGCGAGATCGGTTGATTTCATCGCAAGACGTTTTTCGACGGGCTGCTAGGTCCAGGTCAGCTCTGCGGGATCACGCGTGAAGGGACCGAGCATCTCCTTCCACTCGTAGGCAATCAGCGTGTTGATGAGCTCCGATGGCTGCCCCTGTCGCCGTTTCATGATCTCCGTTTCCAGGGTGTGGAGCGCGGAGCGCACGGGCGGGCCGAAGAGCGATTCAAGATAAGCCATCGGGATGCGGCGCTCGGACTCGTCGACGGAGCGGTCCGGCCGGAGCCGCAGGGCTGAGAGCGGTGGGATGTAGAACACGTTCGGCTCCGTGCCCCATTCGGGGTGCAGCGGGACGGCGACGGCCCAACGCCGTACGAGCTTGTAGACGGCGCTGTCCTGCTCGTCGAGGAACCCTACGAAGACGGCGCGACCGGGGCACTGGCGGGCGCAGGCCGGGGCCACGCCCTTTTCGATCCGCGGAAAACAGCCGATGCAATGCTGACTCACGCGGCGCACCGCGTTGAAGTAGATCTTCTTGTACGGACAGGCCCGCATGCACTCCTGCGCGCCACGGCAGCGGTCCTCATCCCGCAGCACCAAGCCGTCCTCGGGCCGCTTGTACAGGGCGCCGTTGGGGCAGGCCTCGACGCACGATGGTCGCGTGCAGTGATTGCAGAGGCGCGGGAGGTAGAAGAAGTAGGCGTTGGGGTACTCGCCGCCTCCTTCGTCCTCATCCCAGTTCATCCCCCACGACGGGGCGGCGCCGGTGGGGTGAAGAAACGCCTCCTGCCCCTTACCGGAGGAGTACACCTCCTCCCAGTTGAAATTCCATGCTCGCCCGAATTCTTCTTCGCTTGGCAGACGCCCCAGGATAAGGCGTCCGTCTGCATCGTAGCCGCCGCCCATTTGCTCGTAGTCCCGCGGCGTTCCCCGGCCGGGTTGTGTATTCACCGTGCACCACCACATATGGCCGGCGCCGTTCTCCGGTGTCCACAGAACCTTGCAGGCAACGGAGCATGTCTGGCAGCCCATGCACCGGTTGAGATCGAAGACCCAAGCGAGCTGTCGCTGCGGGTGGTCTGCTGCTGCATTCATCTCTGCGTCCTCCGCATGGCCGTGGCAGGATGCTGAAGAGTGCCGCCTCGTGCTGTGCGAGGCTCACCCTCCGTGTGTACGGCGCAAGCCTCCGCGAAGCGTCCACCCCACCTGGCCGGCCCAGTCCGGCTCCTCTGCCCCCTTTCAATCCCAGCAGTGCGCCAGACGCGCGATGACGTAGATCAACCAAAAAGATGATGATCAACGCTGCTGGAGAGTGCGAAGTTCTCGGCACAAGCAAAGCGCCAATTCGAACGACGAAGGCGATAGTGGGGGGCGGCGCTCCGTCGCCGCCGGTGGGTTGCGCGTGGTAAGGGCGGTGCCGACAGAGCGGCGCCCTCCACGCAGTGAGGCGACAAAGGGCACTAGAGAGTACGCGCCGTTAGAGCTGCGCCATCTGGCGGCGCACGAAGAGAAAGAAACGGAGGGCGGGCCTGAGCGACGAGGCCGCCCCGTGCCCCGGCACCCGCAGGGTGAAGGGGAAACGGAGGGCTTCCCCGAAAGGCACGCGCAGCTGTCCGCGCGCGAGCAACTCGCCAGGGGAATCGCTTCCCTCGCTGTCCCCTTCGCCGAACAACTCGGTGTAGAGGGTGGTGAAGTCGCGAAAGCCTGGGCGCTTCGGGATCCGTTTCTCCCCCACGAGCAGGCAGCGCCGGCCCCGCCCCTCGAACGGAAGGCGATAGAGCAGCCGCCACCCCTCACGGTGTGGCACGAGCAGATGGATCGTGCCAGCTCGAAACGGCAGGCAGCCGCCGAGCGGCGCGTAGTCGATCTCTCCCGCCAGTGCGACCGTATGCATCGGATCGGTTTCAAAGGTGGCAAGATCGTCAATCGTGGCGAGAGCGCGAAACGACAGTGCGCCGCCGCTCCGGCGCCCATCCGCGAAGCCGGCCGCGTGATCCGCGCCCTGGCCGACGTAACCGCGCAGAGCCTCCCGGAAGGTGAGGGTCATGGCGCTCTCCCAGTGCTCACCGATCCGGCCCCGAGTCGCTCGGCCAGATGCCAAGCAATCCGCGTTGCCATGCCCATGATCGTCACCTGTGGATTTACGCCGACGCAGTCTGGAAGGACCGATGCGTCGGCGACATAGAGGCCAGGCAGTGCGTAGCTCTCTCCCCAAGGGTCCACGGCACAGCGTTGCCGGTCCCGGCCCATGCGCGCCGTTCCGCACGGATGGAAGCCAACGACGGAGAGGGACGACGGCTTCCACGGGCGGTCGGTGAGCCGGGGGATCTCCGAGGGCCCCCGAAGCGGAGCGAGCCCCGCTATGCCCGTATTCACCTGACGCGCACCCGCGGCGAACAACACGCGTGCCGCGACCCCGATTCCATAAATCAGCTTGGAAGTGTCCGGCTGGTTCAGCTGGTAGGTGATCAGCGGCCGGTCAGTCGGCAACCGCCGCACGCGCCCGGCCGAGGACTCGGCGACGAAGAGCCCGACGGCAGCGACCTTGCGGGAGGCGGCCAGAGCGTCCTTGGCCTGCGCGCCCACCCCGGGGATGCCCGCAGCCGAAAGGCCGGGAAGAGGGGAGGTCACTTCGAAGAGCAGGCCGTGCTCCGCCTGGAAGTCATCCATAAAGAAGGACTGCAATGTGCCGCGCCAGGCGTAGAGATCCTCATCGAAGGTGCCGCTCACGCCGACAGCGGGGTGGATGCGCAGGCCGCGGCCAACGGGACCTCGCCGCGCCGCGAGGCCGTTCGCCATCAGAAGCAGTGGCGTGTGGACCGCCCCTGCTGCCAGCACGACGCAGCTGGCCCGCACGGTGAGTCGCCCACGCACGTGGCCGTCCGTACCCGGACCGTGCTCGCTGCCGAGAATCTCGGCCACTACTCCCGCGGCGCGCCCGTTCTCCTGCAGGATGCGGCGCACGCGGCAGCGGGCGTAGATGCGCGCGCCTGCCGCCTCCGCACGGGGCAAGTACGACAGGTGCATCGCCTGCTTGGCGTCGCTCGGGCAGCCGAAGGCACACACACCGCAGCCGTGGCACCCGTCGATGTTGCGTTGGATGGGCTGTCCGTGCAGGCCAAGCGCTTCGAGCCCGCGGCGGAACACGCGTGCGTTTTCACCAAGGAGCGCTTCCGGCACGGGTTTCACGTGAATCGTCCGTTCGACGTGCTCGAAAATGGCGGCCATGGCATCTGGAGCAACGCCCGGGATTCCCCACTGCGACTCCCACGCATGTAGCACGCGGTCCGGTGGGCGGAAGCACGTGCCGGAGTTGATCACGGTGGTCCCGCCCACGGCTTTCCCCATGGGTACGGGGATCGCAGGGCGGCCGAGGGCCACAGTCATGCCGCTGCTGCGGTACAGCGTCTGCATCCGTTCCAGGAGTGGGCCGTGGAAATCCGCTTGTGTGAAATAGGCCCCCTCCTCCACGACGACGACCGTGAGGCCGCGTTCAGCGAGCTCCTTGGCGACTACCGCGCCCCCGGCGCCGGATCCCACGACGACAACGTCGGCGCGGGCCGTAACCTCACCGGCGATCTCCGGGTGCGCGATCGGCTGCAGTCGCGGTCCGGGGCGTGGCGGCGAGTCGTCGACACAGCGGCCGTCGAATCCGAGCGCTTCCCCGACCTGCGGGTGTGCCGTGTAGGCCATGAGGCAAAGGCTCTTCAGGGAGGAGAGCATCTCACGCCGCCAGCGCGCCCCGGCTGCCGCTTCTTCAACGTAGGCGGCGCGCTCGTGCACGCGCAGCTGCGAAAACCGGCGGTGGTAGCGGCTGGCGAGCGGGGCAAGGTTCCACGTGGTGAGCAGCACCTTGAGCCCGGCTTGCAGCGGTCGGGGCAGCCCTGCAGCGAGCTGCGCGACCCCACGCGCGACGCCGGCCTCATCGGCTCCCGCTGCGATGGCGCCGCCTGCCGGCAAGATCACCCGGGCCGCCTGCTCAAGTGTACGGTACCGGGCAGTGCCGAAGAACCGTCGAGCAGCCTCGGGAGTCATGTCGGCCGGCCGTGCCACAGCTCGATTCTATGCACTGCCCGCCTGCACCTCAACCGCCGCCGCTTGGTCCGTTAGCCGAGCGCGACGAGTTCGTGGTAATCTAGATCTGTGGCTGAGCAAGTTCAGGTTGTGCGAGCCCGAGGGAGGGTGTGGACGGTGACCAGAATTCGGAAATCTGTGGCGGACGAGGCTGACTTCCGTTTCTGGTACGACGGGCTGAGTCCCGAACAACGCGTCGAGGCGGTCGGAGACGCTTTGGAGAGTTGCCTGAAGACACGGGGTGCCGATGGCATACCGAGACTACGAAGAGTTCATCGCCGCATTGAATGCCCATGGCGTCCGCTACCTCGTCGTCGGGGCGCACGCAGTCGCGTTCCACGCTCGGCCCCGCGCAACGAAAGACCTTGACGTCTTGGTCGAGCCAACCGCAGCTAACGCGCGGAAGGTGCTCGCAGCCCTTCGAGATTTCTTCGAGGGCGCAGAGCTTGGGTATTCCGAGGAAGATGTGACCGACCCGCGGTGGATCATTCAGCTTGGTGTGGCGCCGGTCCGTATCGACCTGATGTCAGAGATCCCCGGGTTCGGAAGCTTCGCCACTGCGTGGAGGAGCCGCGTTGATGCAACCTTCGGCTCCGTGCCTGCGCATTATATTGGCCTCGACGAGCTCATCGACGCCAAAGGGGCCGTCCATCGACCGCAGGACCGGGCGGATCTCCGCATCCTCGAGCGCGCCAAGGGCGGGACTCAGCTCGCAACGCGTTCCAGCCGCCGCCGCGGCAGAAAAACGCGGCGCGGCTGAACGTTGAGCGTTAGTCGGCGCGGCATCTTACGACGACGCGCGACAACGATAGCTCGAACAGATCCACCAGATGTTGGTGGAGATCCGGCGGTACCCACTTCGATTCGTTGGAAGGCGGACGGGGGCGCTACGCGAGCTTGCCTACCTCTTTTGACATCTGGAGGAGTTCCTGAAGCCAGTGGGGATCAGTCAGTCCGCCTTTGCGATTCGCTTGGGAGTCTCATTCCCGCGGGTGAACGGGGGACGACATTCGGACAGTCCAGGAACTCCTCTGGCACCGAGAGGTGACCACGACGAGAGAGTCCGGTGGCTTCGACTGACACAGACGCGGTACTCAAGGAGTACAGCAAGCTCGCACCTCACTACGACCGGCGCTGGTCGTTCTACATCGAAGCGACCCTACGCGAGACGCTGAGGCGACTCGAACTCCAACCCGGCGAAAGCCTCCTCGACGTAGGGTGCGGGACTGGCGTGCTTCTCGAGGTGCTCTCGGCGTCGGTGCCCGACGCGAAGCTATCGGGGGCTGACCCGTCGCGCGAGATGCTCGACGTGGCACGCAAGAGGCTCGGCGCGGCGGTCGTTCTAAAGCAGAGCCACGCGGAGAGCCTGCCCTTTCCCGACCAGGTGTTCGATGTGGTGGTTTCCACGAACGCGAGCCTCTCGTCTGGACTGCCGACCGCTGCACGTATATTTGCCGGACGATCTATACAGACTCGTGAAGGCATGCGATCTGCCAGCATCGGAACTGCCGCAGAAGGCCGCGCGGGCAGAAGTGCGCCGTGTGTGGAGCCCAAATGACTCGGGTCGTCAGCGACCTGCCTTTCAAGACCACCGACCACACCATTGTGATCCTCAACAGTCTTCCCGTGTTTCAGTGTGGCAACTGCACCGAGTACCTCATTGAGGACGTGGTCTTGAGCCGCGTCGACGAGATCCTTGCCACCGTAGATGGGTCGGCCGAACTAGAGGTCATACGGTATGCAGCGTGATTTGTTGCAACATCGAGGCTAGCAGTCCGCGTCGTCGGCAAAGCGGGCCTCGGCCGCCTGCTCGGTTCTCTGAAGGCTGCCACGATGCCACTCCTGAACGAACCAGCAAAACAGTTTCCGGACCTGCAAACGGTAAGGAGGAGACGCCATTTCTTTCCTGCTTTATCGAATCGAAACGCCGTCGCATTGCCTGTCCCAGAACCAGCAACTCATAGGTCGCAACAGTCTGTGGGGGG
This sequence comes from Binatia bacterium, assembly GCA_046757585.1. Classification (GTDB taxonomy): domain Bacteria; phylum Desulfobacterota; class Binatia; order HRBIN30; family HRBIN30; genus JBHHYR01. The sequence continues at coordinate 11,502 of JBHHYR010000085.1, forward strand.
TGAACGGGGCGGTTGCCAGATGCGCTGCGCCACAGACCAGTGACAAGGGGGTATGGCGAGTCACAGACGCCGAGTTGCTCAACGACATGGTCCCCCGCATACCGGAAGCGTTGGAGGTATTGACAACACCTGCCTCCTGTTGGCATCGTCTCCAACATGCGGGCCACTGTGTTGATGCGCCGCTGCGTCGTGCTCGCTGCAGACGCCTTCGCGGAAGTGACGATCTGGCGCGTGCCGCAACCAGTGCCGCCGTCGGCGCATGCATTCAAGTATCGGTTGGCCTACGTGGTCGGTGGTGAGTACGTGGTACGGTACGACAACGAGCGTGGAAAGGGTAACCACCGGCATATCGGCACGGCGACCACGCCTTACGCCTTTTCGATGCCCGATCGACTGATGGCCGACTTCAACGCGGACATAAGGAGGTGGAATGATGAACACGGTCGTGCTTGAGGTACGTTCGCTAGCAGACACCCTTGCCGATGCGTCGCGAGTGATGAAGACGCGCCGCGGCGAACGCGAGGCGCGTATCGCCTTTGCCACACCCGAGTTGCTGTGGCAGGTGTTGACCGCGAAACGGTGGGAGCTGCTCAAAGCGCTGTGTGGCGCCGGTCGGGTGTCGATCCGCGAGGCCGCCCGGCGCGTTGGGCGTGATGTGAAGGCCGTGCACGCCGATGTGAAGGCTTTGCTCGATGCCGGCTTGGTCAACCGAACCGCCGACGGTGGTATCGAGTTTCCGTTCCGAGCTATCAAGGTCGAGTTCGTGCTCCGGGCCGCGTAGAGAGCCATGACCGGACCGCACCGTGGTAACGTGAACCGTAGCGGGGAAGGGCGCGGGGCGTTCTGGCATCACCAGACGGAACCGAGTTACCTCAGCGGGGGAGAAGGCTCATGAAACTCGACGGAACGGTTGCGGTGGTTACGGGAGCGGGTAGCGGTCTGGGCGCAGCGCTCGCCGTCCAGCTCGCACAGGCTGGCGCGGTGCCGGTTGTCATCGACCTGCGCAGCGCGCGCGTCGAGCAGACCGTCGGCGCCCTGAAGAGCCGAGGTGTCGAGGCGTTCGGCTGGACCTGTGACGTCGGACGCCGGGACCAGGTGAAGGAGACCTTCTCCGAAATCGGCCAGCGCTTGCAGCGGATCAACCTCCTGGTCAACTGCGCGGGTCGCAGCATGCTGCGCCCCTTTCTCGACCAGAGCGACGAAGATCTCGACTGGATCGCGGGGCCCAACCTCTGGGGCGTGGTCCACTGCACGCGCGCCGCGGTCCGGTGGATGCCGGCGGGGAGTCGGATCGTGAACGTGAGCTCCGTCTCGGGACGGATCCCAACGCCCGGTGAGGCCTTCTACTCGGCACTCAAGGCTGCGGTGGCCTCCCTCAGTGAGTCGCTCGAGAGCGAGCTGCGGGGCCGGAGCATCGGTGTCACGCTGGTGCTGCCGGGTGAGATGTCCACCGCGCTCTTCGCGGAGCACCCCTCGTGGGAGCTGCGCCCGGGCTTCCAGCGACGCATGGAGGTGCCTCCCGAGCGGGTAGCGGCCGCGATCGTGCGGGCCGTGCGCCGGGAGCGCTTCGACGTCGTGGAGCCGTGCTATCTGCGCCCGCCGGTGGTTCTCAACCGGCTCTTCCCGAACTTCTTCCGGCACCAGCTGTACCGGTCCTACTACCGGCCGCTGGAGCCGCGCATCAGCGTGCAGGGTCAACACGATGGACCATCACGGTAAGGTCGTCATCGTCACGGGCGCGTCGTCGGGCATCGGTTACGAGACTGCCCAGGCATTCGCGCGGCGCGGGAGCGTGGTGGTCGGGGTCGCCCGGCGCGAGAAACGCCTGGAAGAGCTCATGAGCCACTGCCAGCCACACTCCCCGGAGTCCAGCTACCTCTGCGGGGATCTGGGGGAACGCGGCTTCGCCGAGCGCGTGATCGACGAGACCGTCACGCGCCACGGCCGCGTCGACATCCTCGTCAACAACGCGGCGATCTCGAAGCACAAGCAGATCTACCACATGTCGGCCGAGGAAGCGGACTATGTGATGCGGGTCAACTTCATGTCGTGCGTCTGGACGACGCTGGCCGTGATCCCGCCCATGCTCCGCGCTGGTCGTGGCACCATCGTGAACATCTCCTCGTTCGCGGCGAAGGTGGCGCCGCCGCGCGAGGCCATCTACGCCGCCTCAAAGGCGGCGATGAACCTGTTCAGCGAAGGGCTCTGGAGCGACCTCGCGGGGTCCGGCATCCATGTGGCCATCATCAATCCCGGTCCCATCGACACCGAGATCTGGCAGAAGGAAGACGAGCCGGTGGCTTACAACGGCAAGAAATACCCGCCTACGCTCGTGAGCGATGCGATCTTCGAAGCGATCGAGAAGCGCGTTCACGAGATGACGATACCCAAGAGAAACCTGCAGCTCGGCGTCGCACGATTGCTGCGTTTCGCAGCTCCTGCTCTCATACGGTTCGGGATGGCACGCATGGACCCCGTTCCGGGCGAGATCGTCGAAAAGGCGCGGCAGCGCGCGGCCGCGGGCAAGCGCCTAGGTGACCTCTCCGGGGACTGACCCGCCGGCGAGAGACGTATGTGTGCTGCTCCGTTCGCGGGGGAAGGTGAGCGAACCGCCGCCTCGCCCGGCTGGGGCGAGGCGGCGGTATTGCGTCTTATAGCTTGGCGACGTTGGTCGCCTGCAGGCCCTTTTTGCCCTGCGTGACTTCGAACTCAACCCGCTGGCCTTCATCGAGGCTGCGGAAACCGTCGCCGACGATGCCCGTGTGATGCACGAAGACATCATCGCCGTCGTCACGACTGATAAAGCCGTATCCCTTTTCGGGATTGAACCACTTCACGATTCCTTGAGGCATGGCGCTTCCCCTCCTTTCTTATGGATTTGTCTTGGGGAAGCTCTGCCCTCTTCGGGCAAACGCAAACACGCCAAACAGAAGCCCCAAAGAACTCGTCGCCCCTCAGCGCCCAGATCATGTTGCATGCTGCCAGTGTTCCCTTTTAGACTTGTCGCACCGTAGCAGGGTAAGCGACACCGTACAAGGCCGTGGCCGAAAAGCTCTGCTGCGACGCTACAGCCAGCGCAACGTGCCGGAGGCGGTGAACAGAAGACCGAGTCGCAACTGGCGTGAGCCGACGAGGTTGGCTGCCTGCAACAAGTCGCCGTAGAGCCGCAGCTGGGCGGCGTATCTCGGGTGCGCCGTGGTCAGTGGACCAGGAGCAGGCACGTCAGTCTTGAAGTCGATGACCGTGGCTGTGCCGGTGCCGAGGATCAGCAGGTCGGCGAACCCGCTGAGCAGCTTGCCGTGCTTCCAGCGCACTGCGAGCGGATACTCGGGAGCAAGCGTCACGCTGGGGTTGCCGAGGATGCCGAATCGCCGCAGCGTATCAAGCGCCCGCTGCACATCCGCCTCCGCCTCGGCACGGTGCCCGGTCAAGCCGACTTCCTCGGCAGCGAGCGAGACTGCCTGAGGAACAGCCTCAGCGCTGTCCGACAGCAGCAGTGCGAGTGCGCGGTGGACGACCACCCCGAAGGCAGCACCAAACCGGCCCGCCTCGGCCTTGCGGGCGCGTTCGGCCTCGGCACTCAGCTCGTCATCAGCGCTTGGCCCGGCGGCTTCGAGCGTTGCGGACGTGGGCGTCGCAATCGGTTGCGTGGCGACATGCAGCGATTGCTGAAAGGTGTGGCGCACGACGTCGAGTCGATCCTGGAGGACTTGATCACCGGCGAC
>JBHHYR010000086.1:0-14993 GCA_046757585.1 Binatia bacterium
CAGGGACAGATCCCCGGGTTCGTTCACGTGTCCATCGGGGAAGAAGCGGTACCGGCAGGCGTTTGCGCGGCTTTGACCAAGGCGGATTACATCACCACCACACATCGGGGGCACGGGCACATGTTGGCGAAGGGCGGCGAGCTCAAGCCGATGATGGCGGAAATCTTTGGTCGCGCCACGGGATACTGCAAGGGCAAGGGCGGCTCCATGCACATCGTCAGCTACGAGCTCGGCATCCTCGGCGCCAATGGCATTGTCGGCGCCGGCATCCCCATCGCCACGGGCGCGGCGTTGGCGTCGAACTTGAGCGACAAGAAGACGGTCGCCGTATCATTCTTCGGCGACGGCGCGTCCAACGAAGGCACGTTCCATGAGTCACTGAACCTCGCAGGCCTGTGGCGTCTACCGGCGATCTACGTTTGTCAGAACAACGCCTATGCGGAATTCACCCCCACGGCAGAATCGACGGCAGTTGTGGATATCGCCACGCGCGCGGCGGGATACAATATGCCCGGTATCGTTGTTGATGGGAACGACGTCTTGGCAGTCTATGAGGCCGCGCTCGGCGCGGTCGAACGGGCAAGACGAGGCGAGGGGCCCACATTAATTGAAGCCAAGACGTACCGCTGGGAGGGCCATGTCGTCGGCGAACAAGCTTTTGTGGGCGAATACCGTGACGCCGGGGAGCTCGAAGCAGCAAAGCGGCGCTGTCCCATCCTGCTGTTTCGGCAAAAGGTGCTGGCAACGGGATTCGTGGAGGCGGCCGAGCTCGACCGCCTCCACGCCGAGGTGCAGCACGACGTCGATGACGCCGTGGCGTTTGCGCAGTCGAGCCCGCCGCCTGACGTGGCGACTGCGACTCGGGACGTCTTCGCACATCCGTGAGCTGACCTACCCATTACGGCGTTGCACGGGGATATCATGCGCGAGATCGGATTCATTCAAGCGATTAACGAGGCGCTGGCGGAGGAGATGGAGCGCGACCCGACCGTCTTCATCATGGGGGAGGATGTCCGGCTGGGCGCTTTCGGTGCCACACGCGGTTTGATCGACAAGTTCGGAGCCCGACGCGTACGCAACACGCCTATCTCCGAAGCCGGATTCGCCGGTGCAGGTATCGGCGCAGCCATGGCCGGCATGCGACCCGTGGTGGAGATCGAGTTCGCCAGCTTCTTGTACTGCTGCTGGGATCAGATTTGTAATCAAGCGGGCAAACTCCGGTACATGTCCGGCGGCCAGGCGCGCCTGCCGATCACCTTCCGCTGCGTCTTCGGGGCGATGGGATCCGCGGCAGCGCAGCACTCAGAGGTGGTCTATCCCCAATTGCTGGCAGCACCAGGGTTGAAGATCGTCATTCCGTCAGAGCCGGGCGACATGAAAGGGTTGCTGAAGGCGGCGGTGCGTGATGACGATCCGGTGTTGGTGTTCGAGCATGGACGACTCGGCTCCGCACGTAGCACGGTACCTGAGACCGAACATCTCGTGCCGCTTGGCAAGGGCGCAGTGAAACGGCAGGGCAACGACGTCACGATCGTAGCGATCGGCGCGATGGTGCCCAAGGCGCTCCGCGTCGCCGAGCAGCTGCACGCGGACGGGATCTGCGCGGAGGTTTTCGATCCGCGCACCTTGGTCCCGCTCGATGAAGATGGCCTCTTGGCGTCGGTCGCAAAGACCGGCCGCGTGGTCATCGTCGATGAAGGGCACCGGCGGGGCGGCGCCGCAGCGGATCTTGCGGCCATCATTGTCGACAAGGGCTTCGATCACCTCAACGCCCCGATCAGGCTCGTCACCGCGCTCGACACACCGATCCCGTTCAGCCCACCGTTGGAAGAGTTCGTCTTGCCGAGCGAAGCCCAGATCAAGGCGGCGGTGCTAGAGGCGACGGCATGAACGTGGCCTGCCGGTGCAGGCGCGGAGGCACGCCGTGGCGGTAGAAGTGGCCATGCCAAAGTTCGGCCTGACCATGCAGGAGGGCACAATTCAGCAATGGTTCAAGGCCGAAGGTGACACAGTCAGGAAGGGCGAGCCGCTGTTCGAGGTCGAGACCGAGAAAGTTCTCTACGAAGTGGAAGCGCCCGCTAGCGGGCAGCTGGCGAAGCTCCTGTACGCGGCCGAGGCAACCGTGCCGTGTGCGGCTGTCGTGGCGATCATCGCCGTTGAGGGCGAAGATCCCAGCAGAGTCGCCGCGGCATACGCCGCGGATCGGCGTGAGACGGCAGCGCCCCGGCCCCCTGACCTGTCAGTGCCTCACGCCGGGGCTGCGACGACTCGTGCGACGCCAGCCGCACGCAAGCTGGCGAAGGAGCACGGCGTCGACCTCGCCGTGATCCGCGGCAGCGGCCCGAGCGGCCGGATCACGCGCGAAGACGTCGAAGCGGTGCTTGCTCACCAGCGCGCGCGTCCAACTGATGGAGAACCCCCGGTGTTGGCCACCGCGCAGGCGCTGCCCGTGCGTGGCGCCCGAAAGCTCATCGCTGAACGCTTGCTCAAGAGCCTCCATTCGACCGCGCAACTCACCCTCACCAGCGAGGCGGATGTGAGTGCCTTGGTCGCACGCCGGCGCCGCCTGGCGTCGCAATTCCCTCTCACATACACGGACCTTCTGGTTGAAGCAGTCGCCAAAGCGTTGCGCGACCACCCACGTCTAAACGTTACTGTCGCCGGCGGGACGGTGCAACAGCACGCGGCTGTTGACGTGGGTGTCGCCGTCGCCATCGACGACGGGCTCGTCGTCCCGGTGATCCGTGCGGCCGACCGGAAACCCTTGCAGCGGATTGCCGAGGAATCGCGCCTGCTTGCGGACAAGGCGCGGGCTGGAACCTTGACCGTCGACGACGTCAGCGGTGGAACCTTTACCATCACCAACCTCGGCATGTATGGCGTCGATGCCTTTACGCCCATCTTACACCTGCCGCAGATCGCCATCCTCGGGGTCGGCCGCATCGCAGAAAAGCCCGCGGTACACGACCACGCGGTCGTGCCGCGGTGGATGGTGGTACTCAGCCTCACCATCGACCATCGGATCGTCGACGGGGCGCCGGCCGCGGCGTTTCTCGGCACCGTCGTGGATTATCTGCAGAGCCACTCCGAGCGCGGGCGCGGACTAGCGACCGGGTGAGACCGGCCCCCTGCCTGCCCGCCCGACTCCAGCGCACCCGAGCACGGGTAAAGCCCTACATATGGTAGCCGCCGTTCGGCGACAGCACCTGACCAACGGTGTAGCTGGCGTCGTCACTCGCGAGGTACAATGCCGCGGCAGCGATCTCCTGTGGCGTACCGAAGCGTCCGATCGGCGTCTGCATGACGGCCATGCGCTTCATCGGTTCGTCCATGACCTCCAGCAACGGCGTGTCGACGTACCCGGGCGCCAAGGCGTTGACGTATACGCCGCGGGCGATCACTTCGCGCGCAACGGCCTTGGTCAAACCGATGATCCCAGCCTTGGCAGCAGAATAGTCCGGCACGCCGAGGAGACCCGTGGTACCTGCAACCGAGGCCATATTGATGATCCGTCCGGACCCCTTCCGTTCCATGATCTTCAATGCCTCGCGCAGACAGTAGAAAGTGCCATCGAGATGAACCGATAGCGTGCGCCGCCACTGCGAATCGGTCATCATGCGGGTGGCGCCGACTGATTGCGTGGGCGGGCGCCCGCTCAGCATCTCCGCAGCCATCCTTCCGAAGCTCTCCTTCACCGCATCGGTCATCACCGCGATGCCGGCGTTATTCACCAGAATATCCAGGGTGCCCCAGGCGTCGATGAGCTGCTCGAAGATCGCGCGCACCTCGATACTGTCCGAAACATCAGCGACCAGGGGCATAGCGCAGCTGCCTGCGACCTCCACCGCCTTAGCCACTGCGCCGGCGGCCTCGGCGCGGATGTCGTTGAGCGCGATCTTGGCACCTTCACGCGCGAACGTCACAGCGATTTCCCGTCCCAACCCGGAACCCGCTCCGGTAACCAAGGCCACTCGGCCGGCCAGTTTCATGGGCATCCTCCTTCCCGTCCCCCAGCGGGTCAGCGTATAATCTCGCACGTGACGGTAGAGAAAAGACCGAAAGTTGTCCACATCGTGAGCCATGGCCCGCATTGTCTGGACGGTGTGACGGCGGCGGTCGCCATCACGCGGTACTACCGGACCGCCAGGGTCGTGGCGCGTTTCAGCAGCAACGCCAAGATCACCGAGGTGATTCTCTCCCTGCGTTGCGATCCGGCCAATGCTGAGCATGAGATCTGGATCACCGACATCTCGTGGAGCGATCCGGCCGCGGACCGTCACCTCCAAGAGCTGATCGCACAAGGGGCCGAAGTGTATTGGATTGACCATCACCGCACGGCCCTGGAGCGCTACCGCAATCGGGACATCAGAGTCGAGCTGACCGACCAGCTGTTGAGCGAAGAGTATGCCGCCGCCCGCCTGACCTACGAGTACCTGCGCAAGCGGCTTTTGAGCAGGGGGAAAACCAACGAGTGGTTCACTGAGTTGGAGCGACTCGTGGCCATGGCTGACGACAACGATCGCTGGCTGCATCAGATTCCAGGGTCGCACCAGCTCGCGCTGACGGTGGCTATGGAAGGCATCGATGCGTACCGGGAGCTGTTACATATCGATGCCAACGTTACGTACACGCCCCGCATGCAGGAGGCGCAACGACGCGTTCACGCCAAGGTACAACGCAGCATGGAAGTTGCCGAGCACAGTCGGGTCGTGCGCCATCTTCCGCAACATCACCTCAGCTTGGTCACGGCCGTCTGCGACGGGTACCCGAGCGAGGTTGCTGCCGCATGGGGCCAGACTTCTCCGAATACCGTGTTTGCCCTTTTCGACGCACAGAGCTTGACCGTGAGTTTTCGGCGTTCTCCCGATTGCCTAGTCGATCTCTCGCGGCTGGCGCGCACTCTCGGAGGCGGCGGGCATCCAGCAGCGGCCGGATGCGAACTGCCCGGACTCCGACAGCAGATTGCGCAGGCGCTGGCGACGGCCGTGCGCCAGGCGCTCGAACAGCGCCGTCCGTAACTTGCTGCTGTGTCATCTCGCCCGGCAGCGGCCGGGGGTTGCCTTCGATCCCTGGGCAGGAACTGGACGCGAGCGACCGCGCAGTTCCGTTGGTGTGACACAAATGTGCACACAGTGCAGGCGCGCGTCTTCTCGTGGCTCACAACCCAACACCGCTCCGTTCTGGCACCCGCTTTGCTGCTCGTAGTCACGGTGAAGGGAGGGTCACGCATGGCACGAGGTTGGGTTCTTGCTGCTCACACGACACCCCGCGCTCTCGAACCGGAGGAGCTGCTGCTTCTGGCAGTGCTGGAGCAAGCTGTTGCCGACCTCGACCATCCGTGTCCCGCGGTCCGTGCGGACGCGGATGCCTATATTTTTTCATACGACAGTGACTACAGTGTCTTCAGCTTCGACTCGGCCTGTAGATACTTCAAGCTGTCGCCAAGCGCCGTGAGAGAGGCGCTGCGAACCCGTCTAAGCTGCAAGACGCGCGGCAGAGCGGGCCGGTACCGAGCCGCCGCCTAAGCACGCGACGGTTGGCGTGCGCGACGAGCACCCCGGGTGCCGCGTGGAAACTGACAGGAGGGTCAGCAGAGCTCAACCCGGCGCGACTGCTGCACGCCACAAGGATCGCACTCGTTTCCTGAGGTCGGCGATAGATCCAGTGTTCTCGATCACCACTTGAGCGGCCTGCCGGCGTTGCGAATCGCTGAGCTGGGCACCAATGCGCGTCGCTACCTCCCGGCGCGACAGGCCACGCTGGGCTGTGACTCGTTCGATCACCGCGGCTCGGTCGGCAACCACCAACCAGACTTCATCGACAAGAGGCAGCCAATTGGCTTCGATCAAGACTGCGGCCTCGAGCACGACCGGTTGAGAGCGGCCCGCTCTCCGGTATGATTGGATCCGCCGTCGGATCTCAGCGAACATCAATGGATGCGCGATTGCGTTAAGGCGTTTCAACCCTTCCGCATCATGAAACACCAGTGCCCCGAGCTTGCGGCGATCGACGGTGCGATCGTCCTTAAGGACCTCTGTGCCGAAGGCCTCCACCACACGCCGCCAGCCCTCGGTATTCGGCAGATAAATCTCATGGCCGACGGCATCGGCGTGAATCACCGCGGCGCCAAGTCCCTCAAGTATCTGTGCGACTGTAGTTTTTCCTGAGCCGATGCCACCGGTGAGCCCGATCGTCTTCACGACTGCGGGCATACAGAATCACCGTCCTCCCGTCTACTGCGTGCGCGGGCCAGCGGGCCTACCGCATCCCGTTGCGCGCAGAGAGGCCTGGAACGGCGGCTCGCTCAGCCCACGGCCAGCAGGCGGCTATCGCCGGCTGGCACCGGGGTTGCCCGAGCCGAGGAGCGGCTGCGCAGGGCTTGCTGGCGCCACCGCTGAACGCCAAGGCGCAGGTATGCGGGGTTGATCTCGAGAATCTCGCAGATGTTTTCGAATGAGAAGTACCAGTCACGGTCTTCGCACCCGATCCAGTCATCGGCATCCGCAAAAAGTTGGCGGCCATGGCCATCTCTGGCGAAAGCGTACTTCTGATAGCAATCCAATGCGTCCTGCAAGACGGCCAGCATCAGCCGTTTCTCCCCGCGCACCGCTGAACCGCCTCGAAAGGCGGCATAGAACTGCGCCGGTACTAACGCATCCGGTTCGAACAACCCAAAGGATCGGTCAGTCATAAGCTCCCCACACCCTCCCAAATCTCACGATGCTAGCCATATCCCTGGCGTTAGCCAAATGAAAAGCACTACTGATTCAGCAGAACACGGCTTATTCGCCTGTGAGAGCGCGCACTCGCGACCGCCCCGTCGTGGGTGCATCCGCGCGCACCCCGTTCCACGCATCTTCGGCCTCAGGCCGCGCGTGGGGCTCACTTCTTTCCGAGAACGGATTCCTTGAAGGTCTTTGCTACCGAGAAGCGCACTTTCTTACGCGCGGGAATTTTGATGGCCTCCCCCGTCTGTGGATTCCGTCCCATCCGGGCCTTCGTCTGCACCTTCCGGAACGTACCGAGACCTGGAATCTTCACTGGATCCCCTTTTCGGACGGAGCTGACCGTCACGTTTACCAACGTCTGCAGCACGGTGTCAGCCTGCTTCTTACTGATATCCGAACCCTCGGCCAACCTTTGCACCAACTGCGACTTCGTCATGGCTCTTCCTCCCCTCAGGTAGTTTATGCAGCCCTCGACGCTCTCACGACCGAGCCGACAACGGCGTATAACTGCTACGAGGCGGGCATCGCTGTCAAGCAAAATCGTGCGATTTTTGGCCTGCCGCACTTTTTTCTCCCTTGGTTCATGGCCTATTCGCAGCGGCGCTTGGAACGCCTACGAGCCCGGGCGTGTGGGATGATGCGCCGCCCCTGCGTAGCCGTCTCCGCCTGACCACAGGCTCAGGCCGGCAAGGACCAAGGCGGTATCGTCGCCGGCGCAACTTCCGCCATGCTCGCGCGTTCGAGTGCTGGGGTGTGCGGCGACGGAGGTTGGGAACGCTGCGACAACCGTGGAGTCGGGAGAGGAGTGAGCCAGCAACCATGAACAAACGACTGACAGCGGCCGTTCTCATTGCTACCCTCGTCATACCAGCCACAGCGCTGGCGTGGCGGCCACACCACTTTTTGCGCCACCACCGGCATGCCCCGGCTGTGAGCGCCTACCACCATCATCACCACGATGGTGCCCTGGCGCTGGGAATACTCGGCGGTCTGGTCGGTGGCGTCATCGTTGACCGGCTTCTCACCCCTCCGATCGTGGTGCGGGCGCCGATTTACCGCGACCCGTACGACCGAGGCTACTCGGACGGCTATCGCCAGGGCCTGAGGCAAGGGCGATACGAACGATACCGGGAAGGCCGTGAACGGGGCTATGCGGACGGAGTTGAAGCGGGCCGGCAGGGCTTCCCCTACCGTGATCTATAGCAGCAGGGACCTCACCTCCCAGCGCTGGCGGGCCTTCTCAGTCGTAGTATTCGAGTCCGAGGTGCGTGATCAACTCCTCGCCGCGCAAGAAACGGAGCGTGTTCTTCAGCTTCATGAGCTGGATGAATAAATCGTGTTCCGGATAAAGACCCGGGGCAGTCTGGGGGCTCTTGAAATAGAATGACAGCCATTCCTGGATTCCCTTCATCCCCGCACGTTGCGCGAGATCCAGAAATAGCGCCAGGTCGAGGACGAGGGGCGCCGCCAGAATCGAGTCGCGACATAGAAAATTGATCTTGATCTGCATCGGGTAGCCCAGCCACCCAAAGATGTCGATATTGTCCCAGCCCTCCTTGTTGTCACCCCGTGGCGGGTAGTAGTGGATATTGACCTTGTGGACGTAGTCTTCGTACAGGTCTGGATACAACTCCCGCTGTAAGATGACATCGAGGACAGACAGCTTGCTCTCCTCCTTCGTCTTGAAGGAAGACGGCTCATCCAGCACCTCGCCGTCGCGGTTGCCGAGGATATTCGTCGAGAACCAGCCCGTGAGCCCGAGCATCCGGGTCTTCAATCCCGGAGCGATGATGGTCTTCATCAAGGTCTGCCCCGTTTTGAAATCCTTGCCACACACCGGTACGCCGTTGCGTTCGGCAAGCGCCGTCAGCGCGGGCACGTCGACGGTGAGATTCGGGGCCCCGTTCGCGAACGGGACACGCCGCGACAAGGCGGCATACGCGTAAAGCATGCTGGCCGCTATAGCCGGGTCATCGTGACGCAGGCCGGCCTCGAAACGCGGCAGCGAGGTGTGGACCTGGTCCGGGCACAAGTAACTCTCTGTGCTGCCACACCACACCATGACTAGCCGCGAGGCCCCCGAAGCCGTGCGGAAATCTTCAATATCAGCCATGAGCTGCTGCGCCAGGTCGAGCTTGTTCGTACCGCGCTTCACGTTCGTGCCCGCGAGCCGCTTCACGTACTGGCGGTCGAACACTGCCGGCCAAGGCGCCACCGCTTCCAGTTCCCGCCGCACCAACTCCAGGCGACTAGGTTCGATCACGCCAGCGCGCCGCGCGGCCTGGTAGGCATTGTCGGGGAAAATATCCCATGCTCCGAAGGTCAAGTCTTCCACAGCCGCCAAGGGCACGAAGTCGCGTATCCGCGGCGTCCGCTTATCGGTACGTTTGCCGAGGCGAATCGTACCGAGCTGGGTGAGTGAGCCGATGGGCCTACCGAGGCGTTTCTTGATGAGTTCCACACCAGCGATAAAGGTGCTGCTCACTGCCCCCAGCCCAACCACCAGGACACCGAGCTTACCGCGCGGTGGTTCGAGGTCCGTGGCGCGAGCAACCATGGGCAGCTCCTTAGAAGAGCGCCGCATCCAGTGCAAGTGGGTATGCCACTGGCAGGCTGCCGAACGCTCGAGCGCCCCGAGACCAGAAGCGCCCCCGCGTCAGTTCGTAGGCACGGACATCTTCGTGACACCTTGCGCGATCCGTGCCTTCGCGTCGAGGATTCCTCTCGGGACGTAGGGTGACAGCGTGGTGATTTCCGCCAACCGTTGCTGCAGCTCGCCAGCCGCCGCATCGTTAGCGATCAGCCGGCGCGCGCTCGCATACAGCTCGTCCGTAGCGCGTGCGACGACCACGCGGGTCAAGTCGACCTCGAGCACGGCGCCCTCAACGCCCCGCTGCCGAATCAACTTCAATGTCCGCGCTACGGCGCTGTCGCACGCGTAGAGCTCGCACATCATGTTGCTGAGCAACTCGAGATGTTGCTGCTTCTGCGCCAGCGCCGTGGCGTGGCGTTCCAACAGCAAACCAGCCACGTGCGCCGTGAGGCGCCTGGCCGCTTCGGTTGCCTCCACTTCGCCGGCCAGCGGGCGCCCGGCGCTCACGCACGCGGCACCCTCGGCGAACGCGGCTCGGGCTTGCTGGATGTACTCGAGCAACGGCAGCCCACCCTTCATGACCCGTTTGACCAAAGTTCCGGGGATCAGCAGGCGATTGATCTCGTTAGTGCCTTCGAAGATGCGGTTGATCCGCGAGTCCCTGTAATAACGGGCCGCGGGGTAGTCTTCGATGAAACCGTATCCCCCGTACATCTGCAGCGCTTCGTCGGTGACCAGATCCAGCGCCTCACTCCCGTAAACCTTCAGGATTGATTGCTCGATAGCGTACTCCTCGATGGCGCGTTGTACCTGCTGCCAGTAGGTTCCCGCCGCCTTGTCAAGCCGACCGATCGCGTCGTCGAGCAGGCCGGCAGTGCGGTAGCCGATGCTCTCTGCGGCGTAGATCCGCGCCATCATGTCCGCGATCTTCCTCTGGATCACCCCGAACGTGATAATCGGTTTGCCAAACTGCCGTCGTCCCGCAGCATAGGTCACGGCAGCCTGCATGGCCTTGCGGGCGCCGCCAGCCGCGATGCCCCCTAATTTGAGGCGGCCAACGTTGAGAATGTTGAAGGCGATCTTGTGCCCTTGTCCGACCGTGCCGAGCACATTCTCGACCGGCACGGCGACGTCTTCGAGAATCACCTGGCGGGTTGAAGAACCCTTGATTCCCATCTTGTGCTCCTCGGGGCCGGTACTGACCCCGGGAAACGTGCGCTCGACGAGGAACGCGGAGAACTGCTCGCCGTCTACTTTCGCGAACACCGTCAACAAGTCGGCGAAGCCGGCGTTGGTAATGAACTGCTTGACGCCGCGGAGGTGGTACGACCGGCCGTCACCGCTACGCACAGCTCGGGTCTTGACGCTGAGGGCATCGCTGCCCGCATCAGGTTCGCTCAAGGCGTACGCGCTGAGCCATTCGCCGCTTGCAAGCTTCGGCAGGTACCGCGCGCGCTGCTGGTCAGTACCGTAGAGGACCAGCGGCAGCGTACCGATGCCCGTGTGAGCGTTGAGCGAGACGCTGAAGGATCCGCACTCGGACGACCGCGCCGCCACGAGCAACGCGACGGCCTTGCCCAACCCCAAGCCGCCGTACTCCACCGGCACCTCCAGCATCAGCAATCCCAACTCTCCCGCCCGCCGCAGCAAGCCGGCCATCACACCTTCCTGCTGGGTCTCGATGTCTTCCAGCCGAGGCAAGACCTCACGCGCCACAAACTCCTCCGCCGTGTGCGCCAGGCTCAGCTCATCGGAGCCGAAGTCTTCATAAATGAACGGTTCGCGCGCCGTGACCGGCTCGATCAAGAAGGCGCCGCCGACGGGAGGCTTGCTACTCAACTCACTCATACACGCCACGCTCCTCTCTGATGCATCGCTCCAGTTACAAATTCTTGACTCAGTGCGTCAAGCCCTCCACGGCATATGCCAGCTGCATTCCAGCCTTACCAGGACCGTGCCATGTGGCCCCCGCAACGTCCGCCGATGATTGCGCCGCGGCGACCGGCTGCGCTCGCGGCAGGCCGCTGCCACAGCATCGCGAATCCGTTCTCGCCGGTGCGAAACCTTCCGACACTCTGCAGCCCTTGACCGAACGCGGACGTTAGTGTACCAGATACACAACTAAAGGAGTTGCGATGCTGTCACCGAGCGAGAAGACCCCCGAGCAGCTGGAAGCCGCTTTCGCGTGTTTGAACGAACCGCGCATCTACAACAAGGGGACGTGCACGGAGCTTGCGACCGTCATCCACCGCATCCGCAGGCTCAAAGCGGAACGCAACGCCGTCATCCTGGCGCACAACTATCAGCGGCCGGAAATCTTCGAAGTCGCAGATTTCGTCGGCGACTCCCTCGAGTTGGCGCGGCGGGCCACGCTGGTGGACGCCGAGGTCATCGTCTTCTGCGGCGTACATTTCATGGCCGAGACGGCCAAGATCCTGAACCCGCAGAAGACGGTTCTGCTCCCTGACTTGCGCGCCGGCTGCTCGTTGGCCGACAGCATCACGGCAGCTGAGCTAGTCGAGCGACGCGACGCGCTGCGCGAGCTTCATCCCGATTTGCAGGTCGTCGCCTACGTCAACACCACCGCCGAGATCAAGGCGGTTGTCGATGTGTGTTGCACGTCTTCGAACGCGGTGAAGATCGTGAACGCGCTACCGGCGCAGCACATTCTCTTCGTGCCGGACGAGCACCTGGGTGAATACGTGCAGCGGGAGTCGACGAAGACGGTCATTTCGTGGAACGGGAACTGTTACGTGCACCATCAGATTACGCCGCAGAGCATCCAGGCGGTCAAAGAAGCGCTGCCAAACGTCCGCGTACTGGTGCACCCCGAATGCCGGGCTGACGTGATCGCCCTAGCCGACGCCGTGCTCAGCACCAGCGGCATGGTGGCGTACGCCAAGGGCAGCGACGCGGACGAGTTTCTGGTCGTCACGGAATGCGGCTTGTCGGACCGTTTGCTCATGGAGGCACCGGAGAAGAAGTTCTACAAGGCGTGCAAGCTGTGCCAGTTCATGAAGATGATTACCCTCGAAGGCACTTTGGAGTCCCTGGAGCGCCTGGAGCATGCGATTGTGCTGGAGGAGGCGGTACGTGCCGGGGCCGAACGTTCTCTTCGCCGGATGCTGGAGCTGAGCAACTGAGCCCGGGAAGCCCATGTATCACGCGAATGGCTACGTGTCCGCTGGTAGCCGCCGACGTCGTGATTTTCACCATCGACGGCGGTGAGCTCAAAGCGCTGCTCGTCGAGGTAAGGGCAGGACCGTCCGCCGGTCGTTGGGCATTCCCGGGGGGGCTAGTACCCGTCGGTGAAGCACCGGAGCGGACCGCCATACGGGAATTATGGACCCAGACGGGCATACGCGACCTCTACCTGGAGCAGTTGCGCACATTCGGCGATCCGGCGCGCGACCCGCACGCACACGTGGTCTCGGTGGCGTACTTCGCCCTCATAGCCGGCAAGGGCGAAGCGCAAGGTGGCAGCCGTAAGTACGCCCGTATGGCGTGGTCCCCGGTGCGGGCCTTGCCGTCACTAGCCTATGACCATAATGCCATCGCGCAGTACGCACTGACCCGCCTGCAGGCCAAGCTTGCCTACACCAACATCGTGTACAGTCTCCTGCCTCACGAGTTCACCCTGAGCGAGCTGCAAGAAATTTACGAGATCATCCTTGGCCGGCCACTCGACCGCCGCAACTTCCGCAGGAAGATCCTGGCCCTCGGGCTGCTGCGTCGCCTGCACTGGCAGCGGCGGGGGCGGCATCGCCCGGCGCAGCTTTACGCCTTTACCCGCCGGGAACCGATGCAGATCGCGATGTTGTGACGACCGCAGGAACGCGAGCCGTCCGCGCCGATGGGTCCACCCCTGCCTGCAACCGAACACGAGCCGATCACGCTGCTGCTGCCTGGCGGTGGACCGCTGGGCGTCGCCTTCCAGGCTGGCGCATTGATTTGCCTCGAGGATGTATTTCGCGAGGGCTTTCGCTCACACGTGCGATCCATCATCGCCTCCAGCGCAGGCGCGGTCACCGGCGCGTTCCTCTCGATTGGTCTCAGGCCGCAGGCGCTCATCAAGTCGCTGTCGGGCAGGTTTCCCGCTGAAATCGAATACTTCGATCCGCGCATTCTGCTGCAGTTCGATCGCGGCCGGGTTCCGAACCCGTTCCTGGCCCTGTGGCGCAGCGCGCGCTTTTTTCTTGCCGATCTGCGGCGCGCCAGCGACAGCAGGGCACCGCTACCCGCGCGCAAGCAGCGCTACGACGCGTATCTCGGTCGGCTCGACGACATCATCAATCTGATCCCCACAGGCTGGTTTTCCTTGGCGGGACTGCATGCCTTTCTGCAGCGGAATTTGGCGGGCCGGCGGGGCCGTCTGCTCCGCTTTGACCATCTCCGTACCAACCTCTTCATCTGTGCCACCGACCTCGCGGCTGGCCGTGCTGTCCTGTTCGGCAAGAAGAAGTTTGCCGAGCGCGTGGCCAGCACGCCGTTCTTCAGCAAACACCAATACGTCACGGGGCAGAGCCTCGCACATGCCATCCTGTGCTCCAGCGCGATTCCGTTTCTGTTCGTCCCGCACGGTGCTGCGCACGCGATCTTGGTCGACGGCGATACACGCAACACGACCGCGGTCGGTGTCGCCAAGAGCCTGGTCGGGGCCCGTTTCATGGTGACGATCAATCCGCTGGTGCCGGTGCCCCACACGACCCGCGACAGCCCGACGTCTCAGCTATTCCTGCAAACGCTGCTGACGGCCTTGGAGGGAAACGTCGTCGCCAACCTGAAGCTGCAGTTCGAAGAAAAATACCACCTCGAACAACGCGGGGAGGAATCCTTCGACATCGTTTACTTCCGGCCTGCGGCGGAAGACATGCAGGCGATGACGCAAGGATCCGTGGTCAACCTCTTTCGTTACCAGGCGTTGAATGTCTTCCTCGGCTACCGTGCAGTCTTTGAAACCATGCGCCATCATGCAGAGGCAGCGACGAGCATTTTCGGCCGCTACGGCTACAGCATCGACCTCGCCTCAGCGGAGCGGCGCTACGGCGCGTTGCTGCAGTGTCGCGAAGACGCGGAGGCGCTGGAGGACACCCTGCTGCTCCCCAAGGGCGAGATCCCGGGGCCGTAGGCCGGGGCGCGGGCCGTTGCGTGCACAGCCCGCCTGTGCAACAACGCCGCAGCAGGGGGTACGGGCATGGATGCAGTGCTGAGCAACCCGTCACTACGCCTCTTCGGGATCATCTATCTGATTCTGGTACTCAAGATGTTTGCAGTGGGCGTAGCCACGAGCTTTTACCGGATTCGCGACAAGAGCTACGCGACGCCCGAGGACTACCGGCTCCAGGGGCTCGCGCCAGCAACGACGGTCAACGAAAACGTCGAACGCGCGCGGCGCGCGCACCGCAACGATCTTGAAAATATCTTACCCTTCTTCGGCGTCGGTCTGTTCTACGCGCTCACCGCCCCATCTCCGACATTGGCACGCATCTATTTCATCGGCTACGCGGCGGCCCGGGTGCTCCACACCGTTTTCTATCTCATGGAGCTCCAACCGTATCGCACGATTGCGTTCGGCGTGGCGGCACTGCTCATGCTGGCCATGCTCGTGAGCGCCTTCGCCGCCCTCGTGTGAGGGGGTCCCGCAGCACTCACTCGTCGGCCATGGTCACCGG
>JBHHYR010000087.1:0-14863 GCA_046757585.1 Binatia bacterium
CGGGAGCGCGAGTACTACCAACTACGCCCGCCGCTGCGGCGCAAGAAGGTGCTCATCGCCGGCGGGGGGCCGGGCGGGATGGAGTTCGCCCGCGTTGCGGCGGAGCGGGGCCATGATGTTACCCTGTACGAAAAGTCCGACCGGCTCGGCGGACTCGTCAAGCTGGCCTCCGCCTTTCCACTGCTACGGACGCGCGAGCTGCGAAACATCATCATGTACTTGCGCCACGAGATGGAACGGCTCGCCGTTCGGGTGATGCTCCACCGCGAAGTCACGCCCCATCTGGTCGAGGTGGAGCAGCCGGACGTGGCGGTCATTGCCACCGGCTCACTGCCCAACTGGCCCGCGATCGATGGGGTCCTGAGCCCGATCGTGCATCAGTACGAAGACTACCTTGCTGGCAAGGCCCAAATCGGGCAGCGCGTCGTCGTCATCGGCGCCGTGGAAGGTGCGGAGATCGCCCTCTCTCTTGCGCGGCAGAAGAAGGAGGTGACCTTGGTCGAGAAGTCCGGTGACCTTGCCAAGGGCCCCTACCTCCTCGACCCGGTGCGCGTCCAGATGCTGACGCAAGAGTACCTTCCCGCAGAAGGGGTGCGCCTGCGCCTGCGCCGGAAGGCGACGGAAATCAACTGCGGCAGCGTGCGACTCATCGACAAGCATGGGGCGGAAGAGGTTCTCCCGGCCGACAGCGTCATCGTTGCGTGCGGGCGACTGCCGAACGAATTCCTGAAGGAAGCGCTCGCGGACAAGGTTCCTGAGCTGTACGCCATCGGTGATTGCCTGCAGCCACGCTCAATCGGTGCCGCGATTCACGAAGCGGCCTACTGGGCACGGGAAATCTGACACAGATGGAAAAGGTTGTCTTCAACTTCAAGAACGGTTTGCTTGAGCTTGAAGTGCGCAAGATCAAGCGCAGCAGCAGCGTGACTTCGGACTACGGTAAGGTCCTATGGCGCGTGACCAAGGCCAGTATCCCGGGCGGCGCTGTGAAGGTCGGCTGTGCCCTCCCCAGCCGGCGGGTGTTCTTCATCGCCAAGGACATTGACCCTCGTGCGGCGCACGCGTTTGACATGGAGAACCAAGCATGACTGTCGATCCAGTGCCCGCTTGGTACGGGGCTACGGACAAGAGCTGGGGCACCGTGCTCGATGAGAGCGCCGCCCGCTGGCCGGACCGGGAAGCGCTGGTCTTCGGCCGGCAACGGCTCACCTACCGCGAGTTGCGTGCGCGAGTGGATCGATTCGCGGCGGGACTGCTGCGGCTGGGGATCGGCAAAGGCGACCGTGTTGCGCTCTGGATGACGAACTGCCCCGAATGGATCGTCGCACAGTTTGCCGTCTACAAGCTCGGTGCGATTCTGGTGCCGGTCTATACACGCTTCAAAGAGGAAGAGACCAAGTATGCCCTTGCCCAGTCGCAAAGCGGCGCGCTCATTCTCAACGACCAATTTCTCGGCAAGATCGACGCCCTGGGCATGCTGCGGGCGATCTGCCCCGAGCTGCACGATGCCCCTGCCGGCGAGCTGCGGAGCGCCGCCTTGCCACACCTTCGCACCGTGATCTGCAAGAGCAGCCACCCGCATGCAAACCTCGTGAGCTTCGAGTCTGTGGCGGCCGGGGACACCTCCTGGCTGGCGAAACTGCCCCAGGTGCAGGCGAACGTCAGTCCGTTTGACGTCATGAACATGGTCTACACCTCTGGAACCACCGGCTTTCCCAAAGGCGGGCTGTCGTTGCATCGCAACAACCTCGCCAGCATCTACAACACGACGGCGCGCATGCACCTGCAGGAACAGCACCGGTGCCTGCTGAACCTGCCGCTGTTCAGCAACTTCGGATGTATGTTCGTCGGTGCGTTGTCGTTCCTGCGCGGCGCGACGGTTGTGCTGCAAGAGGTCTTCGATCCGCGCGCTGCCTTTGAAGCGATCGCGGAGGAGCGCATCACCCATCTCTTCGGCTCGCCTGCCTATTTCATTTCGTATCTGGACGACGAACGGCGCCGGCAGTTCGATCTGAGCTCCCTCGTGGGTGGCATCGTCGGTGGCTCGCCGCTGCCGAGTGCGACGATGGACGAGATCATCGGAACACTACGCTGTCGCGAGATCTTGAACGTGTTTGGGCTGAGCGAGTGTGGCGGAATCGCCAGCACCACCCGGATCGACGACCCTCCGGAACTGAAACGGCAGACGGTTGGTGTACCACTACCCAATGTCCGTCTGAAAGTCGTCGCCCCAGGCAGCGGTGCCGAGGTGACGGCAGGCGAGCAAGGAGAAATCTGTCTTGCTGACGTACTGCCCGGCTCCTGCGTCGGCAAGGGATACTACAATTTGCCCGACAAGACTCGCGAGGCGATCGATGCGGAGGGGTGGTTTCATACCGGCGACCTGGGGGTGCTCGAGGCCAACGGCTACCTGCGAATCACCGGCCGGGTCAAAGATATGTTTCTCGTTGGTGGATTCAACGTGTACCCGGTGGAGATCGAGAACATGCTGCACGGGCATCCCAAAGTGAAGCAGGCACAGATCGTCGGCGTTCCCGATCACCGGCTGGGCGAAGTGGGTATGGCCTTTATCGAGTTGCGCGAGGGCGTGCAGTGCACAGAGCAGGAGGTCATCGAGTTCGCCGCCCGCCGCATCGCCAATTTCAAAGTGCCGCGCTACGTCGCCTTCGTCCGCGAGTTTCCCATGACCGGGAGCGGCAAGGTACGCAAGTTCGTCTTGCGCGAGCAGGGCATTGCCGCCCTTGGGCTGGCGCCTGAATATGCCGTGAGCGGCGCCGAGCACGAGGTGTAGGGAGCGATTGATGACCGTCCTGGACGTTCACGCCCACCTCAGCACCAAACCCTGGGCCGACAGCTTGGCCAAGTACAACGCGGCCCTGGAGAAGCACTATCGCTTTTCCGTTACGGTGAAGAGTGAGGCCGAGATGGCGAAGGACTTCGTCGACGCCGGCGTGAAGGCCCTGATCGTCGCTTGGGACGCGGAATCCAACACCGGTATGCCACGCACGACGAACGAATACGTCGCCGCGCTCGTCAAGGACCACCCGGAGGCGTTTGCCGGCGGCTGGGCCATGATCGATCCGTGGAAAGGCGCGCTCGCGATCAAGGAGCTGGAGCACGCGGTGAAGGATCTGGGGCTAGTCGGCCTCAAGTTCCAGCAGACCGCCCAGGGATTCTTCCCCAATGAGCGCCGCTTCTACCCCTTGTATGAAACCTGCGCCTCCCTGAAGGTCCCGGTGCAGTTTCACACCGGGTTCACCGGCTTGGCTGCCGGTACCCCTGGCGGCATGGGCATCAAGCTCAAGCACACCCAGCCGATTCCGTACCTCGACGACGTTGCGGCCGACTTCCCGAGCCTCACCATCATTGCCTGCCACCCTGCCTGGCCATGGCAGGAAGAAATGATCGCCATCTTGCTCCACAAGGGCAATGTATTCCAGGAACTGTCCGGCTGGTCGCCGAAATATTTTCCTGACTCGCTCAAGCGCGAGATCCGCGGCCGTTTGCAGGATAAGGTCATGTTCGGCAGCGATTATCCATTGCTTACCCACCGGCGGCTGTTCCAGGACTACACGGCCGAACACTACCCGTCCGCGATCCTCGACAAGATTTACTATCAGAACGCGCAGCGTATCCTGGGGATTACCGTATGAGGTGGCCCACGTTTCAAACCCTCCAGCTCGAAGGTGACGGCGGAGTGACGTGGCTGCGCTTCAACCGGCCGGCGCGCCTCAATGCGCTGACCGAGGAGAGCTTCGCGGAGTTGGCTGCGGCACTGCGTACGCTTCGAGCTGACGCGGAGACCCGCGTCCTGGTGCTGACCGGGAATGGCCGCGGGTTTTGCTCCGGCAGCGACGTGCAAGAGCTGCACAAGCGTATCGATTGGGCTGCGCACCGCCAGCTCGAGCGCCTCCAGCTTCTGGGCCGGGAAGTGGTTCTGGGGCTCTATGAGCTGCCGGTGCCGACGGTGGCGGCAATCAACGGACCGGCGAGCGGCGGTGGGTTGAGCGTGGCGCTGGCGTGCGACATGAGACTTGCCTCCGCAGACGCCACCATCGTGTGCGGGTATACGGCAATGGGCTTGATGCCCGATCTCGGTGCGACGTATTTCCTGCCCCGCATCGTTGGCCGTTCGCGCGCCTGCCGCCTGCTGTGGACGAACGAGCACCTGACCGCGTCGCAGGCGTTGGCGATAGGGCTGGTAGACGACGTCCTGCCGGCGACTGAGTTGCGGGCCGGGGTTGCCGGGCTCGCGAGCCGCATTGCTGCGGCACCACAGCTCGCCGTTCGCCTCGGGCGCGCCGCGTTGCGCTCCGCCAGTCACGGCAGCCTCGCCGCGGCGCTGGAAGGTGAGGCCGCGGCGCAGAGCCTCTGCCTGCAGTCGGCCGATCATCGGGACAGTGTGCGAGCGTTTCTGGAGCAGCGCAACGCTAGGAAGAATGCGACAAGCCATCACGGATGAAGCCCGAACGAGAAAGGATAGCAGGCTGATGAACGGATTGGGGCCAATCGAGAAGAACCTGAAAATCTCACATAAGGTCGTCGAGCAGTTCAAGCGGCTGATCAGCGAGGGCAAGCTACAGCCCGGGCAGCGTCTGCCAACCGAAAAAGAGCTGGCCGAAACGCTGCGCATTAGCCGCCCGACGCTGCGCGAAGCGCTGATGGTGCTCGAGGCGATGGGCTACGTCGAGATTCGGTCCCGGGAAGGGACCTTCGTGCGGACCATGATTCCGGCACCACTGCCTGAGCCGCTCGTCGGTATGCTGGAGCGCCATCCGGAAAAGATTTTCGAGGTGTTTGAAGTCCGCCGCCGGATTGTTCCGGAAGCGGCGGCGCTCGCAGCTCAACGTGCCACTGAACGAGAGATCGCGTTGCTCCAGCAGCACCTCGAACAGGCCAAAATGCTGGTGGCCACGGGGCGATCCATCTTTTCACCCGAGGTGGCTGACACGTACGCCAAGACCTTCTCCCGTATCGCCGAGGCGACCCACAACAGCATCTACGCCTATCTCATGCGGATGTTGTGGACGGTGGTTGCCGGCGCGTTCCCGTATAGCCGCGAGAAGCTTTCCTTCGCGCCCCGCATCTTCGGAACGCTCTTCAAGCAGTACGTCGCCATCGTTGAAGCGATCATCTCGCGGAACCCCACGAAGGCCCGCACCGCGGCGGCCCGGCACCTCGATTTTGGTGAACAGCAGCTGCGCCGCATCTTGGCAGAGGAAAAGGACGTGAACGTGGAAACCTGGAGGGAAGCCCCGCCTGACAAGGCCGCTAGCCTCCCGTGAGGCCCCCTCGTCACAGCCGATGAAAGGAGGACCACCATGCCGATTAGTCAACCCAGCGAATGGTTCGAGCGGGAGCTGCCCGCAACGGTCAAGGCCGAGCCAAAGAAAATCGAGGATTTCAACGGTACGCTGCTGTTTACCATCAACGGGGAGCGTGGCGGCTCCTGGACAGTGGATATCCATAATCAGCAACTGCAGGTGAAGGGGGAGGCGGTCGAGAAGCCCGATATCACGATCACCATGAAAGACGGCGACTTTGTGGATTTCATCAACAAGAAGCTCGCCGGCCAGATGGCGTTCATGACGGGGAAGCTCAAGGTGAAGGGCAATATGCAGCTGGCGATGAAGCTGCAAGGGCTCATCTGACGGCCGCGGAGGACAGGACACTGACTCCCACACCGTCATGAGTGGCCCGGCGTGATGAACGGACGACCCGACAGCCGACACTGCCAACCGCGGCAGGACAGAAGGCGATGAGGGCTTTCGTCACGGGTGCTACCGGCTATGTCGGGCAGGCGGTCACGCGCGACCTGCTGGCACACCACCACGCGGTGCGGGTGCTGGTGCGGAAGACGAGTGATACCCGCTATCTCGACGGCCTCGCTGTCGAGCGCGTGTACGGCGACCTGCGCGACATCGACTCACTCCGCCAGGGGATGCGTGGCTGTGACACCCTGTTCCATGTCGGTGCCTACGTCGCCATGTGGGCGCCCGATCCGAGTGAGATCATTGACGCGAATGTCCTGGGAACACGCAACGTCCTGCAAGCGGCCGCGGAGTTCGATTACCGCAAGTGCGTGCACACCAGCTCCATTGCCACCGTGGGGCCCAATCCCGACGGGACACCCGCCGACGAAGAAGCCATCTACCGTTGGAGCCCGGAGGATACCTATCTTCTGTCCAAGTACATGGGCGAGATGGAGGCGTTGCGCGCGGCTGTGCGGGGCTGCCCCGTCGTCATCGTCAACCCGGGGTCGTGCTACGGCGCGTTCGACTACCGCCCCTCGCTGCCCGGCATGCTGGTCCTGCATTTTCTCTGCGGCCGGATGAAGGCCTATATCGACAGCACCCTGAATATGATCGACGTCCGGGATCTGGCTCGGGGCCACGTGCTGGCGGCTGAGCGTGGTCGCGTCGGGGAACGCTACCTGCTCGGCAATGAGAACCTCACGGTGCAGGGTGCTTGCCGCATCCTGTCGGAGATCACCGGTATCCCACCGCCCAAGCACCGCATGCCGCTCCGCCTGGCCATGCTGCTCGGGCTGCTCGCCCAGCTCCGAGCCCAATACATCACCAGACGGCCCCCGTCGATGAACTATGCAGCAATCAAGATGGGACGCTTCCAGATCGCCTACGATTGCTCGAAGAGCGTGCGCGAGCTCGGCCTGGAGTTGCACCCGGTGCGTGGCGCGCTCGAACGTGCGGTCGAGTGGTTCATGAACAATGGGTACGTCCCCAAAAGGTATCAGCACATGTACCGCGCCCATCGCGCCAGACTCGGGGGCGCGACCCTCCGGACGGCAGCCTGAATGACCACTTTCCAGTACCTGTTCACCCCGCTGCAGATCGGCACGGTCACGGTCGAGAATCGCATTGTGGCGATGCCGCACACGACGCTCCTGTCCACCGATCATCTCATCGGCGATCGCCACATCGCCTACTATGAAGAGCGTGCCAAGGGCGGCGTCGGCCTCATCATCGTCGAGACCTTGATCATCCACCCTAGCTCGCAGCCGCTGATGAATGAAGCCTTTGCGTTCGACGAGCGGGAAGTCTCTCGGTATCAGGAGCTGACCGCAGCGGTGCACCGCCACGGCACCAAGATCTTCGCTCAGATCGCTCATGGCGGGCGACAATTGATCGATGGCAGTATCTCTCGGCTCCCCCTATGGGGTGTCTCGCCAGTGGCCCTCTCCGTCGCGACCGAAACCCCGCACGAGATGGAGGAGGAAGACATCGCCGAGCTGATCGGGGCCTACGCCCGGTCTGCCAGCTATGTTCGCGCCGGCGGCTTCGACGGCGTCGAACTGCACGCGTCACACGGCTATCTCATCCAGCAGTTTTTCTCGCCGCTCAGTAACCTGCGAACCGACCGTTGGGGCGGCACGCTCGAGAACCGGATGCGCTTCGCCTTTGCGGTCATCGAGGCGGTCCGGAAAGCAGTGGGTGACGACTTCGTCGTCGGCATGCGCTTGGCCGCGGATGAGTTCGTGCCCGGCGGGCTGACGACGGACGACGCCCAGGAAATCGCGCGCTGCCTGACGGCGAGCGGCCGGCTGGACTACCTCTCGATCAGTGCTGGCATGGGCCAGACGCCCTTCCTGATCACCTGCGACATGAACTTTCCAGCCGGTTCCCAGGCGTATCTTGCCGGGCTGATCAAGCAGGTGGTCGGTCCGACACCGGTCTTCGCGTCACAGCGGATCAACGCCCCGTTGCTGGCCGAGCGCATCCTGGCCGAAGGCCAAGCCGACATGGTGGGCATGACGCGCGCGCTGATTTGTGATCCGCAGCTCCCGCGCAAGGCCCGCGCTGGCCAGTTGGACGACATCCGCGCCTGCGTTGGCTGCAATCAGAACTGCATTGGACGCATCATGCAGAGCAAGCCAATCGGCTGTATCCAAAACGCCGCTGTCGGGCGGGAGCGCGAATGGGGGATCGGCACTCTGGCGCCAGCCGCTCGGCGAAAGCGGGTGACCGTGGTCGGTGGCGGACCGGCGGGCATGGAGTGCGCCCGTATCCTGGCTGCACGGGGCCATACCGTCATCCTCTACGAAAAGGACGCCCAGCTCGGTGGCCAGGTCAACCTCATCGTCAAGGCTGCCAGCCGGCAGGAGTTCGGCGGCGTCGTGCGCTACCTCTCCGGCCAGATGACGAAGCTCGGCGTGGATGTGCGCTTGAACACGACCGCGACTGCCGAGATGGTCCTCGCTGATCACCCAGACGCTGTAGTCGTGGCCACGGGCTCGATGCCGGAACGGCCTCCCTTGCCCGGGGCGGACGCAGCCAACGTCTGCGATGTCGCCGACCTGCTCGCTGGCCGCGTCGAGCCCGGGCGGCGGGCGGTCGTCATCGACGGGGAGAGCTTCTACCGAGCCCTGACCGCAGCTGACTTCCTCGCGAGTCGAGGGACGGAAGTCGAAGTGCTGAGCCCGGTGTTCTACGTCGGCATGAATGTCACCATGCCGAGCTTGATCATCACCTACATGAATCTGTGCGGCAAAGGCGTCAGGTTCACGCCGCTGCATATGGTGCGCAGCATCGAGGACCACACGGTCAACGCGTTCCACGTCTTCTCCTTTGCGGCGCACCCTATCATCGATGTGGACACGATCGTGCTCGCGTACCCGGGGCGCGCCGACGCGGCGCTCTATCGGCAGCTGAAGGGCACGCTGCCCGCGCTCTACCAGATCGGCGACTGTGTCGCGCCGCGCAAGGTCGATATGGCGATTCTCGAGGGGCACGAGGTGGGGCGGCGGATATGAGCCCCACGCGGCCGACATCTGAGGAACAGGCGCTGCAGATGCCGGCCTTCGGCCCGTTGCAAGGCCTGCGCATCCTGGATACCGGGCGGAATAACGCCGGGCCGTGGGCTGCAACGCTGGCCGCGGAGTTCGGTGCCGAGGTGATCCACGTGGAGCCCCCGCAAGGGGAGATCTATCGCTTTGATCATGCCGCCTGGGCGCAGGAAAAACGCAATCAGCGTGGCCTGACGCTCGATCTTCGTAGCGCCCCGGGACACAAGATCTTTCTGCAGCTCTGCGCCCGCGCGGACATCTGGATCGAAAGCTCCATTCCTGGCACCTATCCCAAGCTCGGCCTGGACGACGCAACAGTCTGGAGCGTGAACCCCAAGCTTGTCATCGCCCATGTCTCCGGTTTCGGGCAGACCGGGCATCCGGACTACGTGCGCCGGGCTTCCTATGACATGATCGGCCAAGCCTTCGGGGGCTTGATGTTCATTCAGGGGTTGCCCGATCCCCACCCTCCCATTGCGGCCAAGCCGTACCTCTGTGACTACATCACCGGCTTGTGGACGCTCTGGTCCACGCTGGCCGCTTGCCTGCGCGCGCAACGTACAGGTGAGGGGCAGGCGATCGATATTTCGCAGTACGAGTGCATGCTCCGGATGCTCGCCGACACGGCTATCAAATACTTCGAGAACGGCGAGATCAAGCAGCGTCTCGGCAACCGGCATCCCATCGCTGTCCCATGGGACACCTACCAGAGCGGCGACGGCGCCTGGTTTTGTATCAACGCCGCCGGGGCCCCGTTTGCGCGCCTCTGCCAGGCCATCGGTGTGGATCCCGACGATGAGCGCTGGTGTCCGCAGTTCGAGAAGTGTCTGGCCGGTATGCCTGGCGCCGAGGCCTTCGAGACGGAGCTGCGCCGCTGGCTGCAGGCGCACACGGCCGCCGAGGTCGAAACGAACCTAACGGTGCGCCACCAGGTTCCTTGCCAGCGGGTGTACAGCATCAAGGACCTCGCCAACGATCCTCATTGCGCTGCGCGTCGAAACTTCATTCGCTGGCACGATGCGGAGTGGGGTGATGTCAGAGGAGTTGGTATCATGCCGAGCTTTTCCCTGACCCCAGGCGCTGTCTGGCGGGGCGCCCCGACACTGGGACAGGACAATGAGGAGATTCTGCACCTGCTCGGGTACGATGGCGAGGCGATCGCAGCGTTGCGCGCGGCGCAGGTGATCGGTGAGGGCAGCGGCTGAGCTGCGAGGGCGCGCCGAGACATGGATTTCGGGTTCAGTTCGGAACAAGGGGTGTTGCGGAACAGCGTGCGCGAGTTCATGCGGCGCGAGTGCCCCCCCGCGTACGCCCGCCGCTGCGACGAGGAGCACCGCTTCCCCTCTGAGCTGCGTGCCAAGATGGCGGCCCAGGGGTGGTTCGGCACGCTGGTTCCCGAGCAATACGAGGGCAGCGGTCGCAACCCCGTGGATGTCGCGATCATCATCGAGGAAATGGCGCGCTGGGGCATCGGCTGCGATTTCATTCCCACGGCGATCTTCAGCGCCGAGGCCATCGGGAAGTACGGCAGTGAAGAACAACGGCGGTATTACCTGCCGCGGATTGCACGGGGCGAAATCGTCTGCGCGATCTCCTTCACCGAGCCCAGTGCTGGCACGGACTTCGCCGCCCTGACGACAACGGCCGACGCGCGCGGCGACCATTTCGTCGTGAACGGACACAAGATGTTCACCAGCCTCCTCAATCTCGCCGACGTGGCCATCGTGGCGGCGCGAACGGACAAGTCGGCGAAGAAGCACAAGGGAATCTCGCTGTTCCTTCTCGACCCGAAGTCGCCGGGTATTACCGCTCGCGAGGTGCCGAAGCTGGGCGGACATATCATTCCCACGTATGAGGTGTGGTACGAGAATGTCCGCGTACCGCGCGCGAATCTGCTCGGCGATCTGAACAACGGCTGGTATCAGCTCATTTCCACCATCAACACCGAGCGCGTAGGCATCGCGGCCCACAACACCGGCAGCGCGCGGGCAGCGCTGGATTATGCGGTGCAGTACGTCAACCAGCGGGAGCAGTTCGGACAGCCGATTGGCAAGTTTCAGGCGATCCAGCACAAGCTGGCGTCCGACTACCTGGAAGTGGAGGCGGCCCGACTGCTGACCTACAGTGCCGCTTGGTACCTGCAACAGGGTGACAGTCTGGACACCCACATGCAGTGTGCCCTGGCGAAGCTGAAATCGTCGGAGACCTACAAGCGCGTCGCGCTTGATGGCATGCAGGTCATGGGGGGGTACGGCTACTGCATGGAGTATCCCATGCAGCGCTGGCTGCGCGAAGCAGTCCTGCAGACGGTCGATCTTGGCAACACGGAGATCATGCTCTCGACAATTGCCTACCTCATGGGGATGCCTAAATGACCCGGCGGAGCGAAGAGCGCATGCGGAGTCCTGGAGGCGGATGATGCCACTGTTCGAGACCGAGGGCGCCCGGCTGTTTTACGAAGAAGCGGGCAGCGGCCCGGCGATCGTCTTTGCCCACGGTGGCGGTGGTGACACGAGCCAGTGGCGCCACCAAACACCCGTGTTCGCCCAACGCTACCGCGTGATCACCTTCGATGCGCGGGGGCACGGCCGGTCACCCGCCCCAGCGTCCGATTATGGCATGGCTGCCTTCTGTGAGGACATTGCGGCCCTCCTCCGCCACCTGGACGTTCGGCAGGCACACTTGGTCGGTGCGACGCTTGGGGCTGTGGCGATGCTGGAGTGCGCGCTTGCCCACCCCGGCGTGGCGCGGACCCTCGTGTTGATTAGTACGGCTCCGGATACGACCGACGAGATGCGGGCGCGATTCGAGGCGTCCGCAGCAGTCGTCGAAGCCGGCGACCTGCGCGCTTTCGCCGAAGGTTTCGTGAATTTCCTCTTTTCCCCTCAGTACGTTGCCGGCCACGCTGCCGAAGTGGCGGACTTTCGGAAACGCTTGGAGCGAATCGACCCGGCTGCGTACGCTCGCTCGATCCGTGCCCTAGGTCACCGGCCCGACCTGAGCCCACGCCTGAAGGCGCTGCGCGTTCCCACCCTGATCGTTACCGGCGCTGCCGACCCCATTCCGACGTCGGCGCCGGGTGCGGCGCTGCTGGCACGTTCGCTGCCGAGCGCCCAGACAGCGGTCATCCCCGGCGCGGGGCATCTGCCGCACATCGAACAGCCAGACCGCTTTAATCGCCTGGTTCTGGATTTTTTCGCTGACGCCGAACGCGAGTCAGCGCCCGCCGGCTGTCAGAAGGGCAACAGCCTCCTGACCCCTAGCGGCGCGCCGGAGTAGGAGCGGGGAGGGAGGCAGGGGTTATGGCTTGGCCTACTGACCAGACCAATTACATATCAGATCACTGTGGCGCTCTACGATTCGGGGCGCTGCAGCGCGGCCGCAGGCAGCACGAGCCATGAGACAGGCCCGTAGCATTCACAGCGTGCGTGACCGCTACGATGCCGTCGTCGTCGGCGGCGGCCCGGGCGGCCTAGCCACCGCGGCGCTGCTCTGCCAGGGCGGCCTGCGCACCTTGGTGGTCGAGCAAAAGCGGGCCCTCGGTGGACGGTACCGTGCCATCGAGTTCGCTGGCTGCCGGGTGGACATCGCCGAGCACCTCCTTACGGGCATGGTGACCGACGTGTACAACGCGTACGCAAAGCAGCTGTTCAATCGCGTTGGCCTTCCGCTGGCACAAAAAGAAGTCAAATGGGTGATGGGTCTCGTCGGCCGGGACAGCAGCGCACCGATCGAGTTCTTCGCCATGGATCGCGCCAAGGGCGTCGAGAACTTCTTCGACTTCTTCGCCTTTGCCGCCGGGATGCCACTGGGCGATCTCGAGAAACGCGAGATGGCCCGCATCTTTCATTTGATGGCCGACATGTCGCGCGACGCCTGCCGCAAGCAGGTGCACATGAGCTTCGCCGAATGGCTCGCGCAGCACGTCGAAAACGAAACTGTCCACCTCGTGCTCTCGGGAGTCACGGAACCTTTGCAAGGGTGCACCGCGGACAAAGTGAACATCGGCCAGATGGCGAATATCTTCGGCTCCTTTCCTCGCATCGGTGCGGTTCCCTTCTGGTACCCTGCGAGCGGCATCCTCGCAGACGCCATCATCGCTCCGTTAGCGACATACGTACAGAGCCATGGAGGTGACGTGGTCTGCG
The DNA here is from genome assembly GCA_046757585.1 of Binatia bacterium. Taxonomy (GTDB): domain Bacteria; phylum Desulfobacterota; class Binatia; order HRBIN30; family HRBIN30; genus JBHHYR01. Next base: position 12,952 of record JBHHYR010000087.1, read on the forward strand.
GGGTGAAGGCGCGGCGCGTGCTCTTCGACCAACGGGTGGTCTCGGGGATCTGGCTGTGCGGGGAAGACGAAACGCTCCTCGAGATACAAACCCCGCGCGTCGTCGTCGCCTTTCCGATCCAGTTTGCCTTCGGGTTCCGGCGCCTCGTACCGGAGGAAATGCTGACGCCCGAATGGCGGGCGGCGGTTGCCTCGCTGCGTGAACTGTCTCACGAAGACTTGACCGTCTTTTACCTGCTGCGCGAGCGGCTGATTCCCGACGAATACTATGGCTGGATTCATCTGTTTGATGCCGCCAGCGGCCAACCCGTTTACGTTGGCGACTGGATCGTGGACCACCTGATCAACGCCAAGGTGCCGTCGGGCAAGCAGTTGGTCGGGAACTTCATCACCGCTAATTTCGAAGGCACGCAGTTCGGTCTTGACTCGTCGCCGCCGATGGTCCGCAAGGCGATTGAACGCTGGGAGACCGCTGTCAAGAAAGTCTTTCCCGACTTTGGTGAGCTCGTCGAAGCCCGGGTGTGCAACCTCCAGCTCAACTGGGGCCGCTATTCGTACTCGGTCATGCCAGAGGAATTATCGGTACAGGCGCCCGGTGTGGAGGGCCTGTTTTTCGCCGGCGATTCGATTTTGTCCGTCAGTAGCCTGGCGTCGGACAAGGTGTATGACGTCGCCCTGCAATGTGCTGATGCCGTGTTGAATCGCTGACAGCCAGGAGGATCTCTCATGCGTTGGGTCACTACAGTGTTGGCGATGGCATTCTTGGCGGCAACGGCTCACGCCGGGGGCGACGGCCTGCAACCAGGCATGATCCTGAGTCACAGCAACTGGCAGCTGGCCAAGGACCTGCTGCCGCCCGAAATTCTCGCACACTACAAGAACGGTGAGTACGCCAACCCCATTGCCCGATGGCACGACGGAGACGTCCGTTGGAGTGCGGAGTTCTTGCACTCCACTGAGCAGAATGCCGACCGTCTCGATGTCAGTCCGGAGGGAACGATCATCGAGAAGAGCACGGGCCGGCAGCCGCGGTTCATCTATGGCTTCCCCTTTCCCCGCATTGACGCGGCCGACGCGCACGCGGGCGTCAAGATTTTGTGGAACTACTTCTACGGCTACTGGGCGAACGGCAGCCGCAGGAACATAACGGCCATCACCTGGCTCGGGCGGGCGAGCGTCGACCGCGCAGCCGTGCAGGACGTGTACTTCTTCCAGTATGACGGCCAGCCAGCGGCGGATCGGCCGAAGGAGAACCCGAACAACTTGCTTCAGCAATTTGTCGCGACGGCGCTTCGGCCGGCGGACTTGCAGGGGACGACGGCGCTGACGTGGCGTTACCGCGGCACCCACAAGCGCGATTCCAACTGGGCGTACGTGCCGGCCTTGCGGCGCGTACGTCAGGTTTCCCCCGCGAACCGCTCCGACGGCTTCCTCGGTTCGGACATGAGTCAGGACGATGGCCCGTTTTTCGACGGGAAGCCCGAGGACTTCACTTGGAAGCTGGTGCGCTCGCAAGACGTCTTGCGGCTGGCGGACCCGTATAGCCTCCGGGGGGACTATACCTACCGCCCGCTGCCCGGCGGCGGCTGGCGTGTACCGTTCAAGCCCGTGGCGATGGTTGGTTTTCAGCAGCCTGACTGGAAAGGTATTGCCTGGGCGCCAGTGAACTTCGTCCTCGTCCGGCGTCCCGTCTGGGTCATCGAAGGGGTCCCCCATGATCAATACTACGCCTTCGGCAAGATTCAACTGTACATCGACAAGACGAACTTTCGCGGCGCTTGGTCACGCAAGTTCGACTGGCAGGGGAAGCTCAGCGTCACGTATCAGGTTGCCTCCTACCTCAACGGGACGCCCGACGGCGGGGCGCACTACATGTGGGGCCATGGCCTGTATTATCAAGTGGCCGAAAATCA
>JBHHYR010000088.1:0-14681 GCA_046757585.1 Binatia bacterium
GTCACCGCCGGCGTCGCCGTAAGGGTCGCGGTTGCGGTAACCGTCGCGGTCGCCGTAACCGTCGCAGTTGCAGTGGCCGTAACCGTCGGCGTGGCGGTCGGCGTCGCCGTAGGTGTAGCAGTCGGGCGAGGTGTCCGTGTGCGTGTCGGTGTAGCCGTCAGCGTCTGCGTGGCCGTACGGGTCGCCGTCCGCGTACGGGTGCGGGTTGGGCTGCGTGTGCTCGTGGCCGTGCGTGTGGGAGTGCGTGTCAAGGTTGTTGTTGGTGTGGCCGTTCGTGTGAAGGTCGCGGTAGGCGTCCGGGTTGCCGTGGGTGTCGCAACCAGCTCTCCGGTGGTGAAGTGGTAGCGGAACCCCTCGAACGAGCGTTTCGGCATGTTCGTGTCCTTCGCGCTCACGACGATCGGAATGGAACGCTGTGGCGGAAACGGCGCCTCAGCGTCGAAGGAGAACAGGAATCCCACCAACATTCGATCAGTGCGTCTGCCGCATGGAACCTTGCTCGCATCGCTGCAAGGGATCAACGCTGCCCCGGCTTGCTCTTGACCACTGCTGACGGCAGCACCCCCGTTCACACTGACGTTGATGCTGTCCCGATCGATGCTTCCGACGGCTGTGGCCAGGACAAAGGAGATTACGGCCGATCGCGACACGTTGGACGCCCCAGGCGCAGGAACCAGGTCCGTCAAAAACGGTTGCGCTGCTATCGGCACGACGCCCGCGTCAGCCGTTCGCCCCGCCCGGATGAACACCTGCACGGGGGTGCTTGCGTACGAGGGAGGGAGGTCAAACTGGCTCAGCAGCGACCGCTGCGAGAAAGGGATATCGTACCCGAACACCTGAATACTCGCCGACCCGACGGGCAAATTATCGATCACCACATCCCGCGTCAGGGTGGGATCCACGAAGCGGCGCACCTGCTCCCTGCCCGCGCCTTCCACCCGTACTTCGACCGTCGAAACGCTTGGTGGTATCGGCTCTCTGGCCGCCGGCAACGGGCGCTGCTCTGCCCCACGGAGTGCGCTGACGTTGTGGGACGCCGGTTCCCAGGACGCTTGCAAACTCAGCGCTCCCGTCGCGCCTGTGCCCCCGCTGCCGCAGCCAGCAAGAATAAGTGCGATCCCCAAGAGTGCACGACCCTGGCACGGCAGGCCTGTCGGGCTCAGGTGACGTAAGACGCTCGGCAACCGCAACGCATCCTCCCTTCAGCGAGCGAGTCGGCATACATCACGCTCTGCTCGAAAGGTCAAGTCACTCGGCCTGCCCGCCGAGCTACCCATAATCAAGATGACGGATGGGCTATTGACGAACAGAAGCAGTATCGACGCTGAGCGTGTAGCTGCCGCGATCGGAAGGCATGGCACCCGCAATCTTGAGCAGCGCAGCCAGCGTGCCGTCGAATGACAACATGGCTGCCGGGTCTTCGGAGAAGGACCCGAAAACGGCAGTGCTGCCAAACTCGTCTGACAACGCGGCGACCAGTGGAAATCCGCCGCGGACGCTTCCGAAAACGCCGAAGTTGAATTGCACCAAGCCAGCCGGTTCCTGGAAGAAAAACCAGTCGGCCTTGGCACCCTCGGCGTCGGCACAGTCGGTGTCCGTCAGCGTGCCGCTCACCATGCTGCCGTACCCGACGGTGGTCACTGGGCAGCGGCTGAACTGCACGCCGTACGCGCCGCGCGTGGTAGGCTCCTTGCCCGCGACCATGAAGCCGTATGTACCCGTGCTACGCACGGGCATATCCAGCACACCTGTGGCGCACACCTCTCGCGGCGTTTGCGTGCCTTCCGCCAGGAGACCCACAACACAACCGTCACTCGGCGGCAACAGGCTCGCCACGCTCGGGCTGGCAGCACCCTGAAAAGTGTAGACGTCCGCGCGCCGGCCCGCGGTCAGTCCGCAATCAGCATCTTCAAGCATCCCGCTGACGCTGCCCGGTGCAGCTGGTGTCGTCGGGCATGCCTTGGCCTGCACGAGATATTGGAGCGGCGGGGTCACCGTGACTGCTCCATCATCCGGGGACGAGGAAACCTCCACGACGTATCTACCATCCATCGGGAGAATCCGATTGGCGCGCGCGTTCGTCGCCGACGGCTCGAAGGGGTCGTTGTCGTTTGCCACCCGGCTCCCGTCGGGCGCGAAGACGCGCACAAAGCCGTCCACATCCGGCGAGGTCACCGTGGTGGTCACAAACTGGCCCTTCGTTCCGTTGAACACATAGGTTTCGAACGGAATGCCGTCGAAGCCGAAGCAGTCACTCGTACTGAACTCTCCCTGCAGCACGCGGCCCGTCGTTGGATTCAGCAAGCCTTGCACCGGACATTTCTGCACGAACAGCGTGTAGTTCACTTCCTCAGCAGGGTCGCCGAACTCCGGAGGGAACAGCACCACATTGTTGGCGGCCACGATCGTATAGGTCCCTGGTACGACCAGGGTTGCCGCCAGCTGGGCTGCGCCCGTCGTGCTGTCTTCTACCACGAGGGGATTCTCAGGCGCGGGACCGAGCAGGTAGAGATGCGGATCATCCTCCGACTGCATTTCCACGCTGATCACGTCACCGGGCTCCGCCGTGAAGGTGAACAGGTCGGCGGGACTGCCGGGCTCCGGAATGCCATCACCCCCCGGATTCGGCAACGGTGCAGCGCACCTCGTAACGGTGGTGCTGCCCGACAACGTCCCCATGCATCCGACAGAAGAGCCCGGACAATTCAGCGCCACACTGGCTGGAATATTCCCCAGCGGCTTTCCCTTGCACGTTGGCGACGTCAACGTCAGCGAGTACCGCCCAGTATCCCCGTCGCCGCTTGCGATGATCGTGTACGTACCGGGTTCCAGCGCCAGAAACCGGACTCGCGAGCAGAACAGGATGTCCCCGGAACAATCGAAGTCGTCGTCCTCGGTGACCACTTCGAAGCCACCCGGACCAAGCACGGACAGGAGCGGAAAAATGTCGTCTTTTTCCAATAGCTGCTGCATGGTGATGGACACATTGGTGGGCGATGCGGGCACCGTGAAGGTGTACAGGTCCACCGGATTGGTAAAGCTGCCGACCGACGGCAGGGCGGGATCCGGACACTCCGAGCCATCGATAGTCGTCGCCCGCGAGCTGCCAAGCACGATGGCCTGCGGGGGGGAACACTGACGCTGCGTCAGGGTGAGTGCGTACGGCCCTACCTGGATTTCGCTCGACGTGGTCACAAAGATTTCGTATGGCCGCGTCGTCGTGACAGCGAACTCGATCGGTGGCGCACCTTGAATGATATCGAACTGGCCATCCGCATCGATCACCACGACGAACGGCACCAGGGACCCCGACGTTGTCACCGCGACTTGGACAGCCGTCCCCGGTGTGCCGGCAACCAAGTACGCGTCGCCATAGCGGACTTGACCCGAGATGGACCGCTGGCAGTCGCCGGTTGTGAGTAACCCGTTGATCGTCTGCCCGATCACGCCCTGCTGCAACATGCAGCTGCGGGTCGGCGTGGGCGTGGGGGGCCGGGTGTTCGTTGGTGTGGGGGTACCGGTGGCGGTTGCTGATGGGCTGTTCCCGGACGGTACAGTGCCTGTGGGAGTCGGTGGACCTGGCGTCGGTGTTGGTGAGGCCGTTGGCGTCCCCGGCGGGCACTGAAACCCCTCCATCTCCAGGATGCCGATCGCGTCCGCGCCGCTAACGGCCCCATCGTCGTTGACATCCGCCCGTATGCGAGTGGCGGTGTCCACGGGGCTGCCGAAAAGAATCGGCAGTACGGCGGCGACATCGTTCACCGTGACGGTGCCGTTGTTGTCGACGTCACCGCGACACACCGTCTGCGCGGAGGCAAACGGGGCGCTGGAAAGCACGATGAGGGCTGCCACGCCAGCCGCGACCGGCCCCTTAGAAATCGACCATTTCATTCTGACACGTCCCGGCCAACGTCCCATGCTTGGCGAACGAAAGTACAAAGTCAAGCACCGACTCAGGCACGTGCCTCGGCAAGCCGGGCGCTCGAACCTCCTGCGTCGTTTTTCACCGCCCGGCAGAGCCGCATTGCTAGCAGCAACGAACTCGCTATAGTAGAGGATGTGGGTCGCAAAGCGTCTTCCGCCCCTGACGTTGCCCGGGAGATCGAACAGCTCCGGCAAACCATCAACTTTCACAACTACCGCTACCACGTCCTCGACGATCCGGTCATATCCGACCAGGAGTACGACAGGATGTTTCGCCGGCTCCTGGAGCTGGAGGAGGCGTGGCCGACCCTCAGGAGCCCGACGTCCCCGACGCAACGGGTCGGTGCGCCACCGGCAGACAAATTCGAGACCGTGCGGCACGCGCTGCCGATGCTGTCTCTCAACAATGCCATGAGCGAAGAAGAGTTTCGCGAGTTCGACGAGCGGGTGCGCCGGACGCTCAAGACCGATGGCCCGATCGAGTATGTCGCAGAGCCGAAGCTCGACGGCGTTGCCATTGAGCTGGTGTACGAAGAGGGGAAGTTGGCGGTAGCTTCCACGCGTGGCGACGGGATCAACGGCGAGAACGTCACCGCAAACGTCAGGACGATCCGCAGCGTTCCCCTGCAGCTCCTCCGCGAGGCGGGCGCCCCGCTGATCCCCCACCGATTGGAGGTACGCGGCGAGGTGATCCTGCCCAAGGCAGCGTTCCGCCAGCTCAACGAGGACCGCGCCAAGCGCGGCGAATCACTGTTCGCCAACCCGCGCAACGCCGCCGCCGGCTCGCTCCGCCAGCTCGACTCTCGTATCACAGCGGAGCGTCCGCTCGACACTTTTTGCTACGCTCCGGGGCAGATCATCGGCCTGGAGCTCGACAGCCACTGGCGATTCCTCGAAGCGCTGCGCACCTGGGGTTTGAAGACCAATCCGCTGAACGCAGTACGCCACGGCGCCAGTGCTGTCGTGCAGTACCATCGCGAGATCGCCGGGCAACGCCCGGCCTTGCCGTACGAAGTCGACGGAATCGTCGCCAAGATCAACGATTTTGCACTCCAGCGCCGCCTGGGAGAGGTCTCTCGCTCACCACGCTGGGCGATTGCCTTCAAGTTCAAAGCGCAACAGGGCACGACGCGCGTGAACGCCATCGTGCCCTCGGTGGGTCGTACCGGCACGATCACCCCCATTGCGGAACTCGAGCCGGTCGCCGTGGGCGGTGTAACCATCTCCAACGCCTCGCTGCACAACATGGACGAGGTGGAGCGCAAGGATGTTCGCGTCGGCGACAAAGTGATCGTCGAGCGCGCTGGCGACGTCATCCCGTACATCGTCGGGGTGCTTGCGGGTGAACGCACCGGCAAGGAACGGAGGTTCCGCATGCCAGCGACCTGTCCGGTCTGCGGCAGTAGAGTCGTGCGTGAAGAGGGGGCTGCCGCCTACCGCTGCATTGGCATGAGGTGCCCAGCCAAGCTGCGCGAGGCTGTGCGACATTTCGCCTCGAAGCATGCCCTCGACATCGATGGCTTGGGTGAAAAGCTGGTCGCCCAGCTCATCGACAGAGGGTTGGTCAACGACGTCGCCGATCTTTACGATCTCAAGAAGGAACACCTCGTCGAGCTCGAACGCCTGGCGGATAAGTCCGCGCAGAATATCCTGGATGCCATCGCTGGCAGTAAGCACACGAGCCTGGCCCGTTTCATCAACGGGCTCGGCATCCCACAGGTCGGCGGACACATGGCGGAGGTGCTCGCGGAGCATTTTGGCAGCATCGATGCCCTGGCACACGCCACCGAGGACCAGCTGCTGGCCGTCCGGGACGTGGGTCCCGAAACCGCTCGTGAGATCCGCACGTTCTTCAGCCTCGAACCGAACCAGGCCGTCATCGAGCGCCTGTTGCGCGCCGGCGTACAACCTCGCGTCCAGCGGCGGGCGGGGGCCGGCAGGCTCGCCGGCAAGACGTTTGTCCTCACTGGCACACTGTCGCAGCCGCGCGATCACGTGGCCAGAGCCATCGAAGCATCCGGCGGCCGCGTCACGTCGAGCGTGAGCAAGAAGACGGACTACGTCGTCGTGGGCAGTGACCCCGGCTCGAAGCGCGACCAGGCCCGCAAGTTGGGGATCACGATGCTCGGCGAACGGGAACTGCACAGACTGCTGAATGAGTGAGTCGCCCGTTCAGCAGGCACGCGTCGCGTTGCACATCAAGGGACGCGTGCAAGGAGTCGGCTATCGCTTCTCTGTGGTGGACGAAGCCCAGCGCCTGCAGCTGACGGGCTGGGTACGGAATACTCATGACGGCGCGGTGGAGTTGGTTGCGGAAGGGGCCCAGGTGCGGCTCCAGCGGCTCGTCACCTGGTGCCACAGGGGCCCCCGCGGTGCGCTGGTGACTGAGGTGGAGCAGCGCTGGCTCCCGTATGCCGGCCAGTTCGACGGCTTTCGAATACGCCGCTGAGCCACGCTTGCCGGACAGGACTGCGCACGCGCCGACACGCCAGCCATCGAGCCCACCCGTCCTCAGCTCGGGCCGAGCGCTCAGATGCGCCGCGTCGTGCCGGCAACAACGTGGCTCGGCTACGACGGGTCGGTAAACCGGGGCGTCCGTCGCTCCAGATTCGCCCGGACCGCTTCCACCTGGTTGGGCCTACCGATGAGGGAGGCCTGCAGCGACGCCTCGAGGCGCAAACCTTCTGCGAGCGTCGACCTGCCAGCACTGTTGAGCACCCTTTTACCAGCTCGTATGGCGTCGGGGGACTGGTGCGCGATCTCGCGCGCGAGGACCAGCGCATCCTTGCGCGGGTCTCCGCTGACGCGGGTGGCCAAGCCGAGCGCCGCGGCTTCAGTCCCGGAGATGATGCGGCCGGTAAACGTCAGCTCCTTTGCGACATCGAGGCGGACGAGGTGCCGCAGCGTCTGGCTGCCGGTCATGTCCGGGATGAGTCCCCATTTTATCTCCATGACCGACAGCTTGGCATCCGCCGCCACGAAGCGCATATCGGCCGCGAGCGCGATTTGCAGGCCGCCGCCGAAGGCGACTCCATGCACGGCGGCGATGACGGGAACGGGCATGTCGGTCCACACGTACGCCGCTCGTTGGGCATAGTTTGCGACCGTCCCTGCTTCGTGAGCCAGCAGATTGGGCGGCGGTTGGTCAGCCTCTCTCGGTCCCATGAAGCTGGCGAAGTCGAGCCCGGCGCAGAAGGCGCGCCCCTCGCCCGAGAGCACCACGGCGCGCACGGAGCGGTCCCCAGCAAGCGTCTGGCCCGTCCGCACGAGCCCTTCGAACATAGCCGGGTCGAGGGCGTTCAGCTTCTCGGGCCGATTCAGGCGAACATCGGCCACACCGGTGTCCATGGTTACAAGCATGCGGTCTGACATTGTTCTCCTCCTTGCGCCGTGCCGCCAGGAATCGACGGTGCGAGTCGGTACGCACACCCAGAGGCAGGCTGCCTGTTCAGCTTCATCGCGTCGGGGCTCCTCCCCGCACATCGTGAGCGTGACTGAGGGTGAGCCCGGCTTGATAGACCCGGCGGCGTGACAGGCCGCGTTCGCGGGCCAGTGTGCGGGCAATCTCCTTGAGGCGCATTCCTTCCCCCTGCAAGCGCTCGATGGCGGCCGCGAGGTCCTCCGGTGCTACATCGGCTACCAGCGTCTCGCTTGCTCCGATGAGCAGCGTGACCTCGCCCTGCAACGGCCGCGTACTCGGGCGTTGCCCGAGCTGGAGCAGGATGTCGGCCGCGCGGCCACGAAGGACTTCCTCGAACATTTTCGTCAACTCACGGACAATGACGATCTCACGGTCACCCAGGACCGAGCGCAAGTCGTCTAGACACGCGGCCAAGCGCCGTGCCGCTTCGTACGCGACAACGGTACGCGGTTCACGCGCCAGCCGAGCAAAAAACCTGCGACGCAGTGCCTGCTTCGCCGGGACAAAGCCTTCGAAGGCGAACCGATTCGTCGGCAGCCCTGCGATACTGAGCGCTGCCGTCACCGCCGACGGTCCCGGGACAGCCTCGACGCGGACACCCGCAGCAACGGCAGTTCGCACGAGGTGATAACCCGGGTCGGCAATGCCCGGCGTCCCGGCGTCAGAGATCAGTGCCACGCTGCGCCCGCGCTTCAATTCTCCGATCAGCTGGGGCGCCTTGCGCCGCTCGATCTGGTCGTAGTAACTCGTCAGCGGTGTGCTGATACCGTAGTGGCGGAGCAGCTTACGGCTGTGGCGGGTATCTTCAGCCGCAATCACATCGACGGCCTTCAGCACCTGCACCGCGCGCAGCGTGATGTCCTCCAGATTCCCCAGCGGCGTCGCCACGACGTACAGCGTACGCGGCTTCACAACCTTCATTCGGCACCGCTTACGGAAACAGCGCGAGCAACTCGTTCACGGGACCGCCAGCCGGTATCGTGCCGGCACGTACCCAAGCAACCCGGCTCAAGGAGGCTTTGCGGTTGAGCACCAAGCACCTCCGCTACCGGCCCCAGTCACGGGCATAACGGAAATCCCGATCAATGGTCCGGTTCGACAGTTTGGCAATCACCGGCAGACGCCGCTTGAACTGGGAGTTGCGCACCATGTCCATCACGCGCCGCACGAAGGCTGCAGAAAAGCCGGCGGCGTGCAACTCGGCGCGCGAGTAGCGCAGATCGACCATCATATACAAAAGTTCGTCCACTTCGCGATAGCCGAACCCCAGTTCCGCCTCGTCCGTCTGCCCTGCCCACAGGTCCGCCGAAGGGTGCTTGCGGATGATGGCCGCCGGGACGCCGATCCGCTCGGCCAGCGCCCACACCTGCGTCTTGTACAGATCCCCCAGTGGATTCACGGCGGAGGCCATATCGCCATACAAGGTCCCGTAGCCAAGCAGCAGCTCGGTCTTATTGCTGGTGCCCAAGACCAGGGCCTGCCAGCGCGCGGAGTGGTCATAGAGAACCGTCATGCGCTCGCGGGCCATCTTATTGCCGCGGCGCATGTCGCTGGCATTGGGGAAGCGACGGAAGTACGCGTCGACCTGCGGGGTGATCTCCACCTGCAGCGAGCGGATTCCGGCCCGCGCGACGACCGCGTTCGCATGCTGCAGGCTCTCGGCGCTCGATGCACGATACGGCATTTTGATGGCCAGCACGTTGGCAGGGCCGAGCGCCTCGGCCGCCAGCATGGCACTGACGGCCGAATCGACTCCACCGGACAGCCCCACCACCACGCGGCGCATCCCCACCTTCCCCACCTCGTTGGCGATGAATGCCGTTAGGACACGGCGCAGCAACGCGGGGTTGGTGGGAATCGCGGGCCGCGCGACGCGCGGGACCCCGGCGTTCGTCCTGCTGGGGCTGTGTTCGGAAGCGGCTGTCATTTACCCCTTCCTCGGAGCGCGCGGGCTCTTCAGAGTGCGCGCCACGCGGGCTCCCTGCGGCGCTCGCTTGACAGGTGCGGGCGAAGCAGCGCTGGTCCTCCCCTGCCGAGGCGCCGGCACAGCGAGCTCCCGGCCCCGAATGCGCAGTAACTCGTTGATCGTGAGGTCCACGTCCTCATCGCGCAACAGAGGCGAGGCCACCCGTTGCCGGCGGGCATCTTTCAGATGAATCTCCCCAAAGATCAGATCCTCCTCGTAGTACTTAGCCTTGCACAGCCTCACGCCGGTCGGATCGACGACCTCCGACCCTCCCCAGAAGCCGACTCCGTCCTCGAAGCCCACACGATTCGCGTACACGATGAACTGCGAGAAGGTCTGGGCGTACATCGCGTTGAGCAGCTCCCAGTAGCGCGCATTGTTGTCTTGCTCCTGATCATCGCTGAACCCCCGTAAAGGGCTGGTCGAGGGACAGAAGACGGTGAGCGCGTGGTCCAGCGCCGCCACGTACGCCGTGGACGGATGCCACAGGTCTTCGCAGATCAGCATGGCACAGCGGCCGAACTTCGAGTCGAAGCTCCGAATACGGTTGCCGCGCGCGAAGTAGCGCCCTTCGTCGAACAACCCATACGTCGGCAGGTACACCTTGCGGTGCACGTGGACGATCTCGCCGTCTTCGAAGTACACGGCGCTGTTGTAAAAGTGATAGTCGTTCGTCTCTTCCACCAACCCTGCAATCAACCCGATCTTCCGGCTCAGGTCCTTGAGCTTCTTGACCTCTGGCGAGCCCAGCGGCAGTGCGACCGTCGAGACCATGTCCTTGAGGAAGTATCCCGTGAGGGACAGCTCTGGAAAGACGACGAGGTCCGCACCCATGCCGCGCGCCGCTCGGACCCGTTCCGCGTAGAGCTGGAGATTCGCGTCGATATCGCCGAGGCGAGGATTGATCTGGGCCGTGGCAACGGTGAACTGGTTCAGTGTCATCAAGGCGAGTATTCACAACGCCGCTGCTAAAGACAAGGATGATACCGTGACCCGCAGCCATGGCTCCCGCGCCACAGGCACCGCTGTGCGGTGGGCGCCCTGTGCTCGTCTCAGGGGCGGGTTTGCAGTGCCTGGAGGACCCGCTCCAACCGACTCCGGGCACGCAGGAGCAAGCGTTCGAGATGCCGGCGGTCTTCACCGGTCATCGTGTTCAAGTCGACGCTCCGCAACTTGCGTCCGAGGCGGCGGATCAGGCGTGCGAGGTCGCGAAGGCTGCCCGCGGCAGGACTGGCGCCGACGGCTTGGGCTCGGAATGTCTGCACCGACAGCTTGCGCAGGTGCGCCAGACGCCAGAGCATGGCCTGTCGTTCCGGTGATTCTTCGCGTGCGATGTGAATGAGAATTTCGCGCGAAACGTTTGGGTCGGCATAGTACTGCGTCTTGATCTCCTCCGGCAGACGTCGCAGCGCCAGCGTGTTGGTCACATATGGACGGCTCTTTCCGAGCATCTCTGCGAGCGTCTCATGCGTATACGCGAAACGGTCGATGAGTTGTCCCAGCCCTTCAGCCTCTTCCAGGGGCGTGAGATCCTCACGTTGCAGATTCTCGATCATGGCAATCTCGAGCGGGTCGTCCTCGCGCACCAGAGCGGGCAGCGACTGCAGCCCCGCGAGCTGAGCAGCACGCCAGCGGCGTTCCCCAGCCATGAGCATGTAGCCATCACCATCACGTTTCACCACAATAGGCTGCAGCAGGCCGCGCCTCCCGATCGAGGCCGCCAGCTCCGCCAAAGCTTCCCGATCGAAGTGGCGCCGGGGCTGTTGCGGGTTTGCCCGGACGGCGGATACGGCCACCGCTGCCAAGACCGTGCGGCTGCCCGCTCGGATCTGTCCGGCAACGGCTAAGGATCGGACCTGTGCTCCCTCTGCCATCGGCGCCTCGATGCCCAGGAATCATACGGCGGACCCGCGCGGATTGCCAGAAAAGAGACCCCTTGAAGGTTGATTGTTCGTGGTTACCTTCGGTGGCGAAAGGAGGTGAGAGACATGAGAGCGTTGGCACCATGGAGACCCTTCAGGGAGCTGTCCTCGCTGCACCGGGATATCGACGATATGTTCGCGCGCATCTTCGGGGACGAAGAATGGTTGCCAACCGGGTGGACGCCCACGATGCCGCCCATTGAGAGCTACGTCCGCGATGGCGAGCTGATTGTGCGAGCGGATTTGCCCGGCATCGATCCGAAAAAGGTCGAGTTGGCAATCGAAGGAAATCGCCTCGTGCTGCGCGGCGAGCGTCAAGAAAGTGAAGAGCACCGGGGCAAAGAGTATCGCTACCGGGAGGTGTCGTACGGACGCTTCGAGCGCACCGTGGCCCTGCCGGAGGGCGTGGACAGCGACAGCATCAAGGCCACCTATCGCGACGGAGTCTTGGAAGTGACGATGAAGGCTCCGAAGGACATGGTGGCGAAAAAGGTTCCCATCACGGTTCACTGAGAGAACCGAATCCGGCACGCGCAGCGTGTCAGGCATAGGGGATGCCACAGACCGCGACGGGTGTGGGCGCCGGGCGGTTCCTGCCCGGTGCCCCCCGGCACGCCCTATCGCGTGGGTGCCTTGGTTTGGGCGGGGGCTTGTGCTTTCATGGGAACAGGATGAGACAAGCGCCCGATGCCTACCACACTGGGCAAGTGTGTTCAGTGCAGACCTCGACACGCGTGCGCATAAGGCTGTGTGCCGCCGTTCTGGCCCTGACCGTCGTCCTCCCGAGCAGCGGGGCGAGGGCACGCGAGTGGACGCAAGACAACTTCGAGAACAAGGTGAGCGCTGGGCGGCCGTTTGTCGCGATAGCGGGTCAAGATCCCGAGCAGGCACACAGCGTGATCGGCTTCACACGCTTCTATCAGATACGACCCAAGGACACCTTCTTTGACGTCGCGCGTTACTACGACCTCGGTTACAATGAAATTGCCGACGCGAATCCCGGTGTCGACCCGTGGATTCCACCGGCCGGGCAGGTCATCTTGCTCCCCACCGAATGGGTCCTGCCGGAGGGGGAGTACGAGGGCGTAGTCGTGAACATTCCTGAGATGCGCCTGTACTACTTCCACCCCACCGGGGAAGGGGCGAATATCGTCAGCACGTTTCCGGTAGGACTCGGGCGCGACGACTGGCGCACGCCGGAAGGAGCATTCCGGATTCGGGGGAAGACGGTAAACCCAAAGTGGGTACTACCGGAATCGATCAAGGCCGAGCACCGTCGCCAGGGTGAGCCAGCGCCTGACTTCATCGCGGGGGGAACCCCCGACAACCCGCTCGGCAAGTATCGATTCGAGCTGACGATGCCACTGTACGCGATCCACGGCACGGATATCCCCTGGGGGGTCGGCATGCAGGTCAGTCACGGCTGTATTCGCCTCTACCCGGAGGACATTGCGCGCCTTTTCCCGATGGTGCGAGTCGGGACACAGGGCGCATTCGTGTACCAACCGGTGAAAGTCGGGACCCGTGACGGACACATCTACGTCGAGGTGCACAAGGACATTTACCGCCGCCTGCCCGGACCGTATCGGGAGGCGCTACGGCTCATCGACAAGTTCGGATGGCGTTCGCGCGTTGACCTGGATCGCGTCAAGCGTGCCGTCGTCGAGCAGTCCGGTGTGCCGATGGACGTCACGCGGCTGGCGGGAATCGACCTCGTCGAGGAGGAAACCCTGCGGCCGTCTGTGGTACAGCGCCGACGCCAAGCCAACGCCGGCAACCTGACGGATGAGGTGGCCGTGCGCCGGCAGTAGGCCAGCGGTCAGCCTCCAAACGAGTTGCCGACGCAAAAGCAAATCGAGGCAGCGGTGACGTCGCCGCGGCGGACCGCCGCACATTGTGCCCGCAGGCGAAATACGCGGCCACGGGCGTCGCTGACCATCAGCAGGCGTCGGGCCACCGGAACAGCCTGCGGGCGCTGGTAGCTGTAATATCCCCACACCGTACATGGGACGACGCCACTCAGACGCTGCCGGATGGCTGCGTTCTCCTGGACTACCGCCCGGTACTCCTCGGCGAGCTGCGACAGGCGCTGTTCCAGCTCGGCTGCATGCTGGGCGTCTTCTTCCTGGGTCCGGTACAGGGTTTCCAGTTGCTTCGCCAGCCGTGCACTTTCGTCACGCAGCGCTGCGTTCTCTTCGCGCAAGAACTTCGTTCGATCCTGCGCTTTGTCGCGCGCCCGCCGCGCAGCCGCCAGGGTGCGGAGCAGATCCTTGACCCCCTTTTGGTTTCCCCTGCGATCTTCCCGGGCCGGCTTCTCCGGCACCGGATGAACTTGGAACCAGCGCGCCGCCCGAATCCACTCGCCGAATCGTAGTGACCGGATTTCAACCTGGTAGCCCGCGTCACGGGGAAAGGCCTCACTAGGGATGGTGAAGGGCGAGGCGTGGACGCCAAGGTCACGCGGCTTGCCACCTGCAATGCTCAACAGCACCCGCATTTGCGGCAGACCCTCCCACCGCACCTGGACCGGGGGATCCACCACTGCCCGGTCAGTCGGGACAAGAATGATCGGCCGTACCTGTTGCAGCAGACTGGTGCGGAACACCATGTCGCCAGCAATGATCGCCACCGCACACAGTGCGGCCGTGACAAGGGCTCGAATCATACTCGTGGCTCGCCTCGTGATCTCCGTACGCGGGCAATACTGGTTCTTGCCCCGGCACAACCGGGCGCGAGTATAAGCAAAAATAGGCGCCGATTGATATCGTGAGGCAGGATCGCTGCTGTCGCAAGGAGTGCGCCCATCGCCCGCGCGGACGACTACACGATGTGCCGCAGATCTCACCTTGCCCTGGTGCCGGAATTCTTGTACACGAACAGGCGATGGTCCTCGACTTTCTCCTCGGCATGTTCTCGAATGATCTCGCAATCGACTTGGGGACCGCGAACACGCTCATCTACGTCAAGGGTGAGGGCATTGTCTGCAACGAACCGTCGGTGGTCGCGGTGCAGAAGGACGCGCGTGGCGGCCGCCGGGTGCTGGCAGTGGGCGCCGAAGCCAAGAAGATGTTGGGCCGCACGCCGGGCTCGATCGTCGCCATTCGCCCACTCAAGGACGGGGTCATCGCCGACTTTGAGATCACCGAAGCCATGTTGCGTTACTTCATTCAGAAGATCCACAATCGCAAGGCGTTGGTGCGGCCGCGTATCATCATTTGCGTACCGTTCGGCATTACGGAGGTCGAGAAGCGAGCGGTCAAGGAGTCGGCTGAGTCGGCCGGGGCACGCGAGGTGTATCTGGTCGAGGAACCCATGGCCGCGGCCATTGGCGCCGGCCTGCCAGTCACCGAGCCCACCGGGAACCTGATCGGTGACATCGGAGGGGGCACAACGGAGGTTGCCGTGATTTCGTTGATGGGTGGGGGGTGCTCGATCTCCGTGCGCGTGG
>JBHHYR010000089.1:0-14653 GCA_046757585.1 Binatia bacterium
TCTTCGAATTTTAGCCGGCGCTCGGCGACCTGCAACTCGTTCCAATCGGCGGGACGCACATAGCGGTTGCGGTAGCGTTCGCTCCAGAAGACGATCCGATTGTCGACCACGTAGGCCCGCAGCACCTGCCCCGGCCTAACGCCACGTGGACCGACATCGGCCACCAGTCGCTGCACATAAAACGGCGCCGGGTACCGGAGGCAGTGGCCGGACAACCGCCGCGTACCTGCTGGCGCCAGCTCGATCCGGTACTGCTGCGTGCCACTGTCTCCGACCAACTGACCATCCTCGAGCCACACCACCAGGTCGCCGCGCCCCCCGCACGAGAAGCGTTCCTTCAGGATTGCGAATCCGTGCTCCTGCACAAAGGCGTGCACGTCGCTGGGCTCGGAGGTGAACATCGTTTCCGGCACCGGCACACCGCGATCCAAGAGGCGTTCGGCCGTGGCGAGCGTATCCCAGCACAGGTCCTGCACCGCGAAACTGGTCACGAGCTCCGCGCCGGGGAATAGCGTGCGGATTAGGGACGCGGGCGATGTGCCGGCACCGGCCGACAAGGGCGCCGCCGTTGCCGGCAGATCGAAGGGCAGCACGTACAGGCGGTGCACGTCCGCACAACGTGCGGGCGCCGTCACCGCCGCTTCGATCGTCCGCGGCTGTATTTCGCCACCGGCGGCGGCCGCGGCGGCGCACAGGTCGTGCACCACAGGGGCGACGAACGGTGCGACAGCCTGCCCATAGAGGCACGCAATCATGGGGCGGTGCTTACGGCTGCCTACGCGAAAAATTCCTCGACGTTGCCTGACGGCACGGCTACTTGTTTGACTTGGTTGTTGCGAAAAACGCGGAAGTGGATCAATTCGCCCGGGCGGCGGGCCCACAAGTACGCATAGAGCTCGTGCCGGCCGGTGATCTGCTGGCTGTTCACTGCCAGCACGACGTCACCGGCCCGCAGGCCTGCCTGCTCGCCCGGCGCCCCCGGTAGAACGCCGGCAATGACCACGTGGTCGCGGAACGTATAGCAGTACAGGCCGATCCACGCGCGCGACGGGCGCGTCACGCGCCGCCCGTGGCGGAGCAGCTCTTCGCGATGCTCGACGAAGTGATCGACCGGGATGGCCATCGTGAAGCGCGCGATCTCGCTGAGATCCAGCGACACGATCCCGGCCACCCGGCCCAACATGTCGAGCAGTGGCGCACCGCCAAGGCCAGGATTCATGGCAGTCGTGGTGATCGCCCGGTCCAGTGAATATTCCCAGTAGGCATCGAACGCCGCCAGGGAACTGATCGCGCCGCTGTTGGCGCGGCGCTTGTTCTGCCCCGCCGCCGCGGCGATGAAGATCTCCTGACCGACCTGCAAGGCCGACGACGGGCACAGCGTCAGAGCCGAGGAGGCCCGCCTGTCGATCTCGATGACGGCGATGCCGCTGGCGAAGTCCTGTGCAACCACCCGGCCGGTCACGGGGGTATCGTCCAGAAGCCAGACCTCGACCGACTGTGCACCCAGCACGATGTAGTTCACCGTCAAGATCAGGCCAGCCGAATCCACGACCACCCCGCTGCCGAGTCGTTCCGTGCCCAGAATCCGCGCGGAGGGATGCGTTTCCTTCACCTCCGCGCGTAGCGCGACAGTCGCAGGCAGCACGAGTTCGATGAGCTTCACCGAGGCATTCATCAGACCGTGACTCACACAGGGACCGGCCGGCCGGGCAAGAGTTGCAAGGCTGGGGAGTCCCCGTTACAAATCTTTCTCCCCAAAGCAGGAATCACATGGTGACGCAAGAAGTCGAGCTGCCTCTCCTCCCAACGGCGCTGCTGACTCGCTGTGCGACGAATCCCTTCGCCTTTGCGTTCGACGGCGGCGGCCGCGCGTCGTGGACCTGTGGGTGCGCATTCCTGGGGTTCTGTCCCCGCGCCACGCTGCGCGTGGCTGCCAGCGGCGAGGCCTTGATGCGTGACGGCGCTGAGCACCGGTGGCACGGCGACCCCTTCGCATTGCTGGATCGGTTCTGCGCCACGTGGGGTGCGGCACCGGGTGGGACGACCGCGGCGGGTGCGGGCGCAGTAGTCGTAGCCCTGAGTTACGAGCTGCGCCACTGGGTCGAGCGCCTCCCTCCACCCAGGGATGACCACCCTTCCCTGCCCGTGCTCCACGCAGCGTTCTACGATTGGCTGCTCTCCTACTCGTACGACGAGCAGCGCTACACGCTCGCCTCCGAGCAGTGCTCACAGGCGGAGATTCAGGCCATCGCGGCGCACCTGCAGGCGCTAGCCGCAGCCCCTCCCGGCCCCGGGACCGTGGGTGGTCGGCGTGGACACCCGCGCTCCAACTTCCGCAGAGAGGAGTACCTGGCAGCAGTCGATGCGGCGCGCGATTACATCGCCGCGGGCGACGTCTATCAGGTGAACTTGGCACAGCAGTTCTCGACTGCTCCCTCACTCGCGCCGGCAGCACTGTTCGCCGCCTTGCAACGCGAGCACCCCGTCCCCTTCGGCGCGTACGTCGACGCCGGCGACTGCGTTCTGATCTCCAACTCCCCGGAGTGCTTTCTGACGCGCTCTCACCACAGAGTTGCGACCTTTCCGATCAAGGGCACGCGCGGGCGCGGCTGTGACGCCCGCGGCGATCAGCAGCTCATCGCGGAACTCCTGGCGGATCCCAAGGAACGCGCCGAGCACGTCATGATTGTTGACTTGGAACGCAACGATCTCGGGCGAGTCTGCTGCACCGGCAGTGTCCATGTCGACGAGTTTGCGCGGGTACATACCTTTCCCTCCTTGCATCACCTGGTCTCGAAGGTGAGCGGCCGGTTGCGCCCGGACGTCTCGCTGGCGGACATCCTGCGCGCCATGTTTCCGGGCGGATCGATCACGGGGGCACCGAAAATCCGGGCCATGGAAATCATCGACGAGCTGGAGCCCGTTCGCCGTGGATTCTACACGGGAGCGATCGGTTTCATCGGGCTCGGCGGGAGGAGATGCGTGCTCAACCTTGCGATTCGCACCGCCGTCGCCACCCCTCGGTGCGTCACCTACCATGCCGGGGGTGGCATCGTCGCGGACTCGAACCCTGCGCGTGAGTACGAGGAAGCACTCTTGAAGGCGCAGCCTTTCTTCGCGGCAGTCGGTGCCGGCTGAGCATGCGTATGCCGGCAGCGAGCTTCGTGCAGGTCAACGGCCGGTCCGTACCGGCAGCCAGGGCCCGAGTCAGCGTCTTTGATCGCGGCTTGCTCTATGGCGACGGTCTGTTCGAGACCCTGCGCGCTTACCACGGGAAGGCCTTCGCGCTCGAGGACCACCTGGCGCGTCTGGCACGGTCGGCGGACTTTCTCGGGATCCCAGTGCCGCCTCGCCCCTGGCAGCGTGACATCGAGGCGCTCCTCCGCCGCAACCGGCTGCTGTGCACCGACGCCTGGGTTCGTATTACCATCACACGCGGTGTGGCCGCTCCCGGCCTCCGCCCCCCTTCGCGGATCCGGCCGACGGTTATTGTCAGTGCGGGCAAAGTAGATCCCTCAGTCGCCAAAGTGCAGCAGCGCGGCGCCCGCGTCGCGTTGTTGCCCTTTGCACGTCATGGGTTTCTGGCGGAACACAAAGTGCTGAACTACCTCCCCGGGGTGCTAGGCAAGGTCATGGCTGCGCGCCACGACGCCTTTGAAGGGGTATTTGTCGACGGCCGCGGCTGGGTCACTGAAGGCACCACGAGTAACATCTTCATTGCGCGTCGTAAGCAGCTCTTCACGCCGCCTGGCAGCGAAATCCTGCCCGGGCTGACCCGACGAACGGTCATCGAGCTAGCCGTGGCCAACGGCCTGCGGGTCAGCGAGCGTCCGCTGCGCGTCGACGCCCTGCTCGATGCCAGCGAGGCGTTTCTCACCTCCTCGCTGGCGGAGATCGTCCCGATCATTGCCGTGAACACCCACGAGATTGGCCTTGGCCGCATTGGCCCCACCACCCGGCAGCTGCAGCATTTGTATCGGCAAATGGTTGACCAGGTGCTGGCTCACCGATGACGTGATTGACGCTCCCGCAAACCCCTGGGTTGCGCGACTCCAAGAGCAGACGGCGTCGTGGCGGACAGATCTGGTTGGCAGAGTACTTGCTAGCAATGTGGCTCGTGTCTGCATCCTGTGTGAAGAGAGGCGTACTCATGGATCGACGGGAAATTACCGAGCCGATGTTGCAACGTCTCCTCGCCGCCAACGCCGTTTTACCCGAGCAGTTTTGGAGTGTGGAGGGCAGCGCGACGGAGCGTTCCGGAGAGCAGGCGCTGATGTGGGCCGTGTTGGCTGACGGGATTGAGTGTTATCGACGCAACGCACACGCCGCGTCGCTGCAACAGCGAAGCGAGTTTCTCGAGGCAGAAGCGTGGATTTTCAGCACGGACTGGGACTGGCCGTTTTCGTTCGTCAACCTCTGTGAGGCGTTCGGCTTTGATCCCGCCGCCGTCCGGGAGGTCCTGGAGCGGTGGAAGCACAAGCGGACAGGGAAGGCGGTCCGCCGCCAGCGTTTCCGCCCCGTCACGCTGCACGCTGCATAGCCCCTGGTGGGGCCCCCAGGCGGGCCGCGCTCATCCCCGGAGCCTGGCCCGTGGCTTTTCTTCAGCTCTTTCCTGTGGTATCCGCCCTATGACGCCAGTGGGGAAGGAGTCCTCCATGCCAGAGACCGACGCCGAGCGCGCTGACGAACAAACGCAGCTGCAAGAAAAGCTCTGGACCTTCGCGCAACGGGGTGTTGTGCTGCTGGTTGCGGTCCTGATCGGCCTGCTCATCGGCTACCGCCTCTGGGGGCAAGCGGGCCAGCTCAAACAGGAGGTCGCCCAGCTGCACGAGCGCGTCAATCTCCGGGAGAAGGAGCGTGACACGCTGAAGAGCCAGATGGCGATCATCGATCGCGACAAGAAGGAACTCGAGAAGCGGCTGCAGGACCTCCAGGCTCGCTGCGCAGCCGCGGGTGAACCAGCGCTGCACCCATAGGTCACGCGGGCGCCACGCGCCCCCCGGCGAGCCGAAAGTGGCCCAGTACCTGCCAGCGCGCTGCGTTGACAATTTGCGGGCCATTTTATACACATACATATCTCCGAGTGATCTGCGCCCCGCGGTGTTGGGGTGCCAGTCATGTTCGACACCCTGAGCGAAAAATTCGATCAGACGATCCGTAAGTTGCGCGGGGTCGGTAAGATTACCGAACGCAACATTGAAGACGCCGTGCGCGACGTGCGCTTGGCCTTGCTGGAGGCTGACGTGCACTACCAGGTGGTCAAGGACTTCACCGAGCGCGTGCGCGCGAAGGGGCTCGGGGAAACCGTGCTGGCGAGTCTCACGCCCGAGCAACACTTCATCAAGATCGTCAAGGAAGAACTGACTGCACTCATGGGTGGCCAGGCCACCGGGCTCGATCTCAGTGCGCCGCCACCGGTCGCGATCATGCTGGTGGGTCTGCACGGATCGGGTAAAACGACCACGGCCGCCAAGATCGCCCGTCTTCTGAAAACCGAGCAGAAGCGGGATCCGTATCTAGTCCCTGCGGACGTCTACCGGCCCGCGGCGATCGAGCAGCTCCAGACCCTCGGCGCTCAAGTCAGCTGCGGGGTACATCCGTCGCAGCAGGGAGCCGACCCGGTTGCGCTGTGTCGAGACGCGCAGGTGTTCGCAAAGAACCACGGCCAGGACATCCTGGTGATCGACACTGCCGGCCGCTTGCACATCGACGATGCGCTGATGGAGGAGCTCGGGCGGCTCAAGGCGACCATCCAACCGCATCACATCCTGCTGGTGGTTGACGCGATGACGGGCCAGGACGCGGTGAACGTTGCGGCGGGCTTCCACGGTCGCCTCGGTCTGAGCGGGGTTGTGCTGACGAAGCTCGACGGCGATGCCCGCGGCGGTGCGGCGCTGTCGGTCCGCGCGGTCACTGGTAGCCCCATTGTGTTCGCGGGTACAGGCGAAAAGCTCGATGCGCTGGAGACGTTCCATCCGGACCGGATGGCAGCGCGCATTCTCGGCATGGGTGACGTCCTGACCTTGATCGAGAAGGCTGAGCGGGTCTACGACGGGAAGCAAGCGGTCGCGTTGCAGAAAAAGCTGCGCCGCAATGAGTTCACGCTGGCCGACTTCCGGGATCAGCTGCGCGCCGTGCGCCAGATGGGTCCCATGACGGACCTGCTCGCGATGATCCCGGGCATGAAGAAGTTCACCCGCGGCCTGGACATGGATTCGGCCGAGAGCGAGCTGAAGCAGGTCGAAGCCATCATCGACTCGATGACCAAGGCGGAGCGCCGCAACCACCTGATTCTCAATGGAAGCCGGCGCCGCCGCATCGCGCAGGGAAGCGGCACGACGGTCGCGGACGTCAATCGCTTCCTCAAGCAGTTCCTGCAGACCAAGAAGATGATGAAACGGATGAGCAAATTTGCCGGCCGCGGTGGCATGCCGCACGGCTTGCCGATGTGATTGCCGGCCCTACAAGAGAGGAGTACATTTCAACCATGGCAACTACGATCCGTCTGGCCCGACACGGCGCAAAGAAGCATCCCTTCTACCGCATCATCGTCACCGACAGCCGGGCACCGCGCGACGGCCGCCGATTGGATCAGGTGGGTACGTACGACCCAACGCAGAACCCACCACGCGTACAGTTGCAGGAGAAGAAACTAGCGCAGTGGCTGAAACGCGGTGCCCGCCCGTCCCTGACCGTTGCGCAACTGATCAAGCGGGGCACCACCGCCGTGGAGCCTGCTCGAAGCGAGGCCACCGGTGTTCCGGCACCAGACGCTGCGGAGGCGCAAACATGAAGGAACTGGTGCAATTCCTGGCCCGCTCTCTTGTCAATGATCCCGACGCCGTCGAAGTCAAGGAAACACTGGGGGACACGGCGTCCGTGCTCGAATTGAAGGTCGCCAAGGAGGACCTTGGCCGCATCATCGGCAAGCAGGGGCGCACCGCGAAGTCGATTCGGACCATCCTCAACGCCGCCGCATCACGAACCAACCGCAAGGTTGTGCTGGAAATCCTTGAGGAAAAGTAACCGCGGCATCCCAGCAGTCTCACGTTCTTCCCGCACCGCGTCACAGACCGGACGCGAGGGGGTTCAGCGTGTGGCCGCGCAACGAATCATCGCTCTGGGGCAACTGGTGGGCGTACACGGCACGCGGGGTGAGCTACGCCTGCGTCCTTTCAACCCGGACTCCACCACCCTGAGCCGCAGTACCATGGTGGTACTCCGCCACGGCCACCACCAGCAGCAGCGGCAGGTCCTGGCGCTGCGACCACACAAACAGGGGCTCTTGCTCACCCTTGCAGGCTGTGAGTCCAGGACGGCGGCACAGGCATTGGTCGGTCACGAGGTGTGTATCCCCGAGAAGGACTTACCGCCCACCGGTCCCAACGAAGTTTACCATTATCAACTCCTCGGGATGACTGTCGTCACAACCGCGGGAACCGAGCTCGGTAGTGTCGCCGGCGTCCTGGTCACCGGCAGCAACGACGTGTGTGTCGTCCGTGCTCACGGGCACGAACAGCTGATCCCCCTCATCGCCGATGTCGTGAAGCAGGTGGACCGTGAACAGCGGCGGCTCGTCATCGACCCGCTCCCCGGGCTGCTCGAGCACTAATGCGCTTCCACATTCTCACGCTATTTCCGGAGCTGTTTTCCTCGGTCCTATCCAGCACGATGCTGCAGAAGGCGCAGGAGCGGGGCATGGTCCGCTTCGAGCTCCACAACATCCGTGACTACGCCGGCGACAAGCACCGCGTCACCGACGATGCGCCCTACGGGGGTGGGGACGGCATGGTCATGAAACCGGAGCCAGTGGTCGCCGCGCTGGAATCGGTCGGCACAGCGCCGGCCCGGCCGTGGCGGGTTCTCTTGTCACCTCAAGGGCGTCCGTTCACGCAGACGCGGGCGGCCGCCCTGGCGCAGCTGAACGAGATCACGCTGGTGTGCGGTCGCTACGAAGGCGTGGATGAGCGTGTGCGCGCATTCGTCGATGAGGAGCTGTCCGTGGGTGACTTCGTCCTGTCCGGGGGCGAGGTGGCCGCGCTCGTGATTGTTGACGCTGTGAGTCGCCTCGTGCCCGGGGTGCTGGGCGGCGAGCATTCGGCCTGCGTGGAATCGTTTAGCGACGGCCTGCTCGAATACCCCCAGTACACGCGACCGCCAGAATTTCGCGGGATGCGAGTTCCGGAGGTCCTTCGCTCCGGTGATCACCGGGCGATTGCACGCTGGCGGCGCGAGCAAGCGCTGCGGCGCACCCTTGAACGACGTCCCGACCTGCTGTCCCGCGTCACCCTTTCCCCCGAGGACCGTGCGTTTCTGGCAACCGTGCCCAGTCACCGCGATGGCTGATCTGTACGTCGTGCTCTTGCATTATCCCGTGCTCGACAAGAATGGCCAGGTCGTCACCACCGCAATTACCAACATGGACATCCACGACATCGCTCGCTCCGCGTATACGTACGGCGTGCGCCGGTTCTATGTCGCCACCCCCGTCAAGGCGCTGCGGGTTCTGGCCGCGCGGATCATCGCGCACTGGGAGACGGGGTACGGGAGCACGTACAATCCCACCCGCAAGGACGCGTTGAGTGTGGTGAGCCTGGAGCACGACCTCGACAGTACCGTGTTGTCGCTCGAACGAGACACGGGGAGGCGGCCGCGGCTCGTCCTGACGTCCGCCCGGGGTGGACCTCACCGCACGAGCTTCGCTGCCCTGCGGTCCCAGCTGGAGGCCACGGTGGAGCCGCATCTGATCGTGCTGGGAACAGGCTGGGGGCTGGCACCCGCAGTGACCGAACGCGCCGATGTCACCCTCGAACCCGTGTGCGGGCCGACCAGCTATAACCACCTATCGGTCCGCTCGGCGGCAGCCATCGTCCTTGACCGGCTGCGAGGCGCACGCTAAAAGGCTCCTCTCCGAGAGCCTGCTGTGGGGAGGTGGGAGCATGAACCCGATCGACACCATCGAACGCGAACAGTTGCGATCCGACATTCCGGCCTTCAAGGCCGGGGACACGGTGCGCGTGCACGTCAAGGTCGTCGAGGGCGAAAAGGAGCGCATCCAGGTGTTCGAAGGTGTCGTTTTGCGCAAGAGCGGTGGCGCGAACCGCGAAACCTTTACCGTCCGCAAGACGTCCTACGGTGTAGGGGTCGAACGCACTTTTCCCCTCCACTCCACTCGCCTCGGCAAGATTCAGGTCGTCACCCGCGGTCGCGTGCGCCGCGCCAAGCTCTACTACTTGCGCAAGCTCGCCGGCAAGGCCGCGCGCATCGAAGAAGAAGTGACGCGCTGAGGGCCGAGCTGGTTCCGTGACGCTCGCGTTGCGGACCTGATCGGAGCCCTCGCTGCACCCGGCGCCGCCCAGCGGCGTCTGCACCGTCAAAAGATGGATTCCCGCTCCGCCAGTAGCTGGTGGGTCATAGCCTGCACGCGCCGACGTACGCGTTCCGCGAGGCCGCGGATGGTCTTCGGTTGTGGTCTGCGTGGCAGGCGCTGGCTGTCGTAGAACCGAATCGGTGCGCCGAACCGGATGTGCCACTTCGTGGGGAGGGGGATCATGCCGAGTGGCCCCAAGATCGGAAACAGTGGTGTCACCGGTACGTACGGCACTTGCAGCAAATCCTTCAACGGGCCGAGGCGCTGCCACTTGCCGATCACCGGATAAATTTCTTCCGCGCCGACCACCGCAACGGGAATAATCGGCACGCGCAGCAGCAGACTCAGCCGCACGAAACCGCTGTGAAACGTCTGCAGCCGGTAGCTCTCCCAAATCCCTTTGGCGACCCCGGCGACGCCCTCCGGGAAGATGCCCACCAGTGCCCCCGCTTCGAGCAGCTCCCGAGCATTCTGGAACGACGCCACTCGCGAGCCGAGGCGGTTGTAGAACTCCCCCACGAGGGGCATGGCAGCCACGAACCGGTCGTACAAGAAGCGCACCAGCCGGTGCTGCGGATGTTCGAGATCGATAGCGGTGCCGATCATCACCGCATCGAAGGGGATGCCGCCCGAGTGGTTGCTGACGAGCAGCGCGGCCCCGGACCCCGGCACGTTCTCGAGCCCATCGGTCTGGACCCGCCAGTAGCGACGATAGAAGAATTCGGCGATCGGGCGGACGCGGGCGTGAAAGGCAGGATTGTACCCGACCGGCTCGGAGTGCCGGTGAGCAGAAACGGAATCGCTGGTGGTGCCGCGCACCTGCATCCTCGCGCGCGCCTGGCCTGCGAGGGTTGCCTAGGGGAGCCCTACTTCGGCGGTCCCGGTAACCCAGCGGTCGCCTTCGTCGCTTTCCAGCACCAGATCGCACTCGATGAGGTCCCCGCGATCGGTGCAGTGTTTCTCCGTCACCACGCCGCGCACCACGAGCGGGCGCCCGGGCCGCACGAGACTGCGGAAGGTGGCACTGAGCCGTTTGAGCGCTGCACCGGGAAAGGCCTGGGCAATCAGGCGCGAGAACAAGGCCATGCTCAGATTTCCGGGCACGATCTGCCCAGGCAAACCCTCCTCACGCGCTTCCTCGTCGCCCATGAAACGACCGCCAGGCATGCGTGCGATACGGGCATACCGGCGGACTTGCTCGCCGCTCAGCGTCAGGCCCAGTGGGCCGAACTCGTGGCCCACATCCACGTCCGTGAAGTGCAACGGCTCGGTCACGGTCACCTACCGAAACATCATTTTTTGATCGATCACGGCCGCCTGCTCGTCCCGCTGATTGGTCACCACGGTGCGGAGCACGATAAACGCCATATTGCCCGTACGGCCGGTTTTTTCATAGATGTCGTGCACGGTGCTCACGACGGTCAAGACATCGCCGGCGCGGATTGGGACGCCGAACTCGATATCCTTGCCTGCGTCGAAGACGGACCGGCCGATCTTGGGCAAGTTGGCGGGCATGAAGCGCCGCCCGCGCAGCCGGACGACGAAGGTCGGCGGCGCGCCCACGTCTGCCGCCCCATCAGCCGCGGGCAACGTCGGCTCCCCCGATGCTGCAGCGTACTCGAGAATCTCCTCCTGTTTCACCGGGTCGAGCACGGTGCGATCGAACTCGGTGCCGATGATGGACCGATCAAACTCCATGGCCATCAGGAACCTTTCCGCAGGCGGCCGCGAAAGTCGACGGGCCGGTAGTCGCCTTGGTACAGCGCCTGCACCAGCTCTTCGACGGTCCGAATCTCGCGATCGAACTCGGTCGCGCAGGTCCCAATGAAGCTGACCAGATGCGAGTCGCTGCCGCCGAAGGCGTGGTAGCCGTAACGATCGATCACCTGTTGGACCCGTTCATTCTCGCCACGCCGGCTCCCGCCGTTCAGCGCTTCCACCGCCACCACGCCCTCGATCGGCGGCTTCGTTTCATAGTGCTCGCACAGGCCGATGGTCGGCCGTCCCGGGTGGCAGGGCACGGCGATCCCGCCCATCTGCCGCACCGCCGGGATCAGCTCTTGTGCCCGAAGATGCACGTCGGTGAAGTCGAAACGCCGGGTGATGCCGTCATTGACGCCGTAGACCAGGACGTGGCCGTAATCGGTTTCGACTTCGGCGCCGCGGAGAATCAGCAGGCCGTATTGGTCTTCGAACCGGCGGTGATCCACGTGCGGATTCCATTGGCGGTGCTCGGTCAGCACGAACCCGTCGATGGGCAGAACGTCACGCTTGCGCACGAGCCACTTCAGATAGGTCTCGACCGGGGCGCGGCTGTCTTCGGAAGCATCGGAATGGGTATGGAGGTCTAAAATCATTTGGCACGACCACGGGGCGCAGCGCCCATGCGCCTCGCTGTCAGCGTGGCACCGGTTTGAACTTCGGCAGCGTCACCTCGGCCGTGACGTCATCAAACGTCACGGTCACCGGCATGCCGATCCGCACATCTTCCGGCGCACAGCCGACGATGTTGGTCAGCAAGCGCACCCCTTCTTCCAGCTCGACGTACGCCATGACGTACGGCAGGTCATCACGAAAACCTGCGGCCTGGTTCTGATAGGTCACGGTATACGTGTACACCGTACCCCGCCCGCAGGAAAGCACCCATGTCGTGTCACTCGACAGGCAGGCCGGGCACAGTGCGCGCGGGTAGTAACGCACCGTCTGGCAGGTGCGGCATTGCTGGACATACAGCTCGTGGCGCCCGCAGGCCTCCCAGAAGCCCTTCGACTCCTCATCGATCCGCGGCAGAGGCTTCCTGTATTCGCGCTCGTGCGCCATGTCACCCCCGGCCCAGGATCAGGGTCACACCGCTGTGCCGCAACCCCAGGGTTCCACCCGTCCCGTGGCACAGGGCGGTCTGGCAATCCGTCACCTGACGCGGGCCGCCTTCCCCGCGCAGTTGTCTGGTGGCCTCGATCACCAGGAAGATGCCACGCATACCGGGGTGGTTGGACGACAGGCCGCCCCCGTCCGTGTTGATCGGCAGCGTCCCGCCCAGGCCGATTCGTCCGTCCTGCACGAACGCGCCTCCCTCGCCTTTCTTGCAGAAGCCCAGGTTCTCGAGTGTTTCCAGCACGGTGATGGTAAACGAATCATAGAGCATGCACAGATCGATGTCTGCGTGCGTCACGCCGGCCATCGCCATGGCGCGCGGTCCAGACTGCCGTGCCGCCATCTCGGTGAGATCGCGCTTGCCCATGCTGGTGTGACAGCACGCCTCGGACCCGCCGAGGACGTACACGGGGCGTTGCCTCAAATCACGCGCGCGTGCCGCGCTGGTCACCACCAGTGCGCCACCGCCATCGGTGATGATGCAGCAATCGAGCAGGTGGAGTGGTGAGGAGACGATCCGCGATGCGAGGACGTCGTCCACGGTAATCGGGTCGCGGAACTTGGCGGCAGGGTTCAGCGCCGCGTGGCGGCGCGTGGTCACGGCGATCGCGGCGAGCTGCTCCGCGGTGGTACCGAACTCATGCATGTGTCGCTGCGCCACCAGGGCGTACGAACCGACCACGGTCGGGCCGAACGGGGCCTCGAAATAATCCGGCGGATCGCCGGCGAAGCCGCCGCGGGTCCCCACGGCAAACCGTTCCGACGACGCCGTGCTGCCGTAAGTGATCAGGGCCACCTCGCACAATCCACTGGTAATCGCCGCCGCCGCATGGGTGACGTGGGCCACGAACGATGCCCCGCCAATGGAGGTCGAGTCGAGATACCGTGGCTGCAGGTTGAGGTGTTCGGCCATCGACAGCACGCCGATCGGGCCGACGCCCGAGGTGAGGTACCCATCGACGTCGGCGATCGACAGGCCTGCGTCCTCGAGGGCGCCGCGGGCACTCTCGGCGTGGATCTGAAACATGGTCTTGTCCGGCGCCCAACGCGTGGGGTGTTCGTAGGCGCCAGCGATCACTGCTTGACGGTTGAACCCCATGGGTCAGCTCAGTGTCGCGAGAAACGCGTGCAGCGTGGCACGGAATTCCTCCGGCTGCTCCACCGGCACGCTGTGGCCCGCATGATCAATGATCGCCAGCGTCGACCCGGTAATGCCTCGGTGCAACACCTCCGTACATTGCGGTGATGCGATACCGTCATCGCGGCCGGCCACGATCAGGGTCGGAACCTTGATGTTTCCAAGCTGCGCCGTCAGGTCCACCTGATTGCACGCCACGAGATCGAAGTAGCGCACGCGGGGGTCGGTCTTCACTTGTTCCATCCACACCTCGCGCATGACGGCGAAGCTCGTTTGTGGGGAAAACGCTTCGGTCGTGAAGGGCTGTTGCATACGGCCTTGCATGACGTTCTTCCAGGTCTCGAGCATCGGCGGTGGGAGCTCGAATCGCGCTGCGCTCGCGACGAGCGCCAGTCCCCGTACGCGTTCCGGATACGCCAGGGTGTAGTCGATCGCGATTGCGCCTCCCATCGAGTGCCCGACGAGCACGGCCGGCCGCAACCCGAGCGCATCCACGAATGCCGCCAAGAACTCCCGATAGGCCGTGATGCTCTTCAGGCTTTCCGTCCCGCCCGAGCGCCCGTGACCCGGGAAATCGAATGCCAGGGGGCTGTGCGCTTCAGCGAACGCGGCCACGTGCCGGCGCCAGATGTGCCCGTTCGAGCCCGCGCCGTGGATGAACAGAAGCACCTCACCCCGACCGAGGTCCGGCACCACGCCGGGCAACGTTGTCGGCCCGGCGTGCAAATATTGAACGGGGATGCCCCCGACGGACGTGTACTTCGTTGGCATGCCAGCCTGCACCGGGTTCACTCGCCACCTGCGGCCAGGACCCCTGGAAGTGTCTCGTCCTTCTCCCACGGGCCGTCCGTTTGTCTCTGGATCACCGAGCCCACGTAGTCGTAGCGGTGCCAGTAAATGATGCGCTCTACGGCACCGGCCGGGTCGCGCAACGGGTGGCGATACGTCCAACGCTCGTTGAACTGCATCCCGTGCTCGTTGCGCTCGCGCGGATCATTGACACTGCCCTCGGTCAGATCTGGCTGGCCGAAGAACTGCACGATGGCGTTGCGGCAGACGGCACCGGGCATGTCAGACCTCGAAGCTCTCCGGCCAGGGGCAACGCTGCTCGTCGACGTGCCGCTGGAAGTCGCTCCGGAAGCGCCGCAAGAACCCCCCGGCGGCCCACGCCGCCGTATCGGACAGGGCACAGATGGTCTGCCCCTCCATGAAGCCGCAGACGCTTTCGATCGTCTGGAGATCTTCCGGTAGGCCGGCGCCCTGATCGATCC
>JBHHYR010000090.1:0-14524 GCA_046757585.1 Binatia bacterium
GGCGCACCTCGGCGTCGCCGGTGTGGCGATGACGAACTTCTCGTGGGATTGGATCTATGCCGACTACGTGCGTGACTACCCGGCGTACGGGAACGTCGTCGAGGGTCTGCGCCACTCGTACGGGCGCGCTACGCTGCTCTTGCGGCTTCCGCTGCATGGCGATCTGACGGCGTTCCAGCACGTTCGCGATATTCCGCTCGTGGCGCGCCGAGCAGCGCGGCCGGCGCACGATGTGCGGCAGCGCCTGCGCCTTCCCGCCGCGGGCCGCGTCGTGCTGCTGTCGTTCGGCGGTATTGGTATCAGCCTCGCGGCAGTACCGTCGGTCCCGTCTGGCATCACGTGCGTCGCGACGCAGTCCGGCTCGGGTGACGGCCTAACCGCCTCCTGGTGTCGGGTGATATCCAATGCGGAGATCGCGGCAGCCGGTGTGCGGTACGAAGAACTGGTGGCGGCGTGCGATGCCGTTATGACCAAGCCGGGCTACGGCATCGTCAGCGACTGTATCGCCAACGGCACACCGATGGTGTACACGTCACGCGGCCGCTTCGCGGAGTATGCATGCTTGGTCGAGGGTATCAAAGCGCATCTCCCGCACGCGTTCATCAGCAACGAGGATCTCTACGCGGGCCGCTGGGCGGCGGCGCTCGAGGCGGTTTTCGCACAGCCGCGGCGGCAACCGGTCGTGGACATGAGTGGCGCCGTGGTTGCGGCCGAGGCGCTCCTCGGGTTGCCGGAGGCTCGATAGGTGTTGGGCGGCACGCGTCACGGCCGGGTCACCGCGAGCGGCTTCGATGTGATTTCGCGACATGCTGGCTGGGCGTTATGAATGCGCGAGATGCGACTCGAGAAATTCCTTGAGGGCGACGGCGTTGTTATGCTCCTGGTCGTTGGCGCCGTACACGAGCGTCACCTTCCCGTGCCGGACATGCTCGACGAGCTGCGCGACCGCTTCGCCACTTTTCTGGAGTTCCCGGAAGTAACGAGCCCGGAACTTGTTCCACTTCGCCGGATCGTGACCGAACCACTTCCGGAGGTCGGAGCTCGGGGCGATCTCTTTGAGCCAGAGATCAATCCGCGCTGAATTCTTGGACACGCCCCGCGGCCAAAGCCGGTCTACCAGGACCCGGAATCCATCGCCTGAGTCGGCCGGTTCATAGGCGCGCTTCAGCTTGATTACCATGAGGTTCCCCTCATGCGTGAAATGCCGTTGCCTGGGCTTCCCGTCCACTTCGTGCCTTCACGGCTTGCTTGACTGGTTCCAGGCCCTCCCGTACGGTGCGGGCGGCGTGGAGGACTGCCATGGTCGAGAAGACGATTCAGTTGACGGGCACGTCGGCGAATAGCATCGAGGACGCGGTCAATATCGCAGTGGCGCGCGCTGCCGTCACCATCGATAGCATCCGGCGGGTGCGGGTCCTCGATATCAGTGCTGTCATTGAAGAGGGCGCTGTCGCGCAGTGGCGTGTCAAGCTCGATGTGTCGTTCGCCGTGCAGGAGCGACTGCATGAGTGACGGCGTGCAGTGGCGGTCGAGAGTGCCGACAACCCGGCAGGGAGTGTGTAACCGACGGCTGGCGATTGCCATGCTGCCCGCCACGCCCGCCGCTATGCCATGACCGATGTGAAGGTCCGGGAAGTCTACCCGGGGGTGTTCATCGTCCACCTCCCGTTGCCGATGCGCCCGACCATCGTCAACATCACCCTTCTGCACAGCCACGATGAATGGGCCGTGGTGGACACGGGCGTCAACACGCCCGAGAGCATTGCCACGTTCGAGGCGGCGCTCCGGCAGGTCGGATGCGCGCCGGAGCGCATCAGCAAGATCATTTGCACCCATCACCACCCCGATCATTTCGGCACCTCGAAAACGTACAAGGAACGAACCGGCGCCGCCGTGTACCTGAATCGGTTGGAGTACGAAAGCTGCAAGCAGTACGCACCGCACGGGCGCAGTGAGCAGGCCATCCGGTTCTTTCTGCAGCACGGCATTCCCCTGCAGCGGTTCGTCAATGTCCCCTCGCCAGGTGAGTTCTGGGCCCAACTGTATGCCCCAGTCACGCCCGACCACTTTATCGACGATGGAGACATCATTCACGTCGGCGCCTTCGAGATCGAGGTGGTTCATACCCCAGGGCATACGCCGGGGCACTGCGTCTTATACCTGCGGCAGTCGCGCTTGATGATCGTGGGCGATCACCTGTTACCCAAGATCACGCCGCACGTCGGCGTGTTCCCCGGCGGGCCGCCCAATCCGCTGGCGGACTTCTTGGCGTCGCTGCGCAAGGTGCAGCGCTTCGACGTTGATTTGGTGCTGCCGGCGCACGGCGGTACGTACACCGATCACCGCCGTCGCGCCGATCGGATCATCCAACATCACCAATACCGCATGCAGGAGATGCGGGACATCGTCCGCCACCGACCGCGTACCGCTTACGAAGTGGCCAGCCAAGCGTTCGACTTTGACGCCGACAGCCCGTTTACCATCCAGTTCCCCGCAACCTTCGAGACCCTGGCGCACCTGGAGTTCCTGCGGTCCACCGGCAAGGTGGCGCGTGACGACGCGGGCGAACGAATATTGTACCGAGCGACATCGTAGGTCGCGGTCCCAACTGCTTCTGCCTTCAGAGCAGCGAGCTGCCTTACACCGTCTTCTTCACGAAGTACCAGTCGGTGACTTCGACACTCTTGTCCTTGGTACGCTCTTCAGCGCCGGCCGTCGTCACGGGCGGTGGAATGATGACTTTCTGGCCCGGCCGCCAGCCTTCTGGGGTCGCAACGCCTTTGCTCTTGTTGAGCTGCAAGGCCTGAACGATCCGCAGCACTTCGTCGACGCTACGGCCGTTCGTGAGCGGGTAGTAGATCATCGCCCGGAGCACGCCTTCATCGTCAATGATGAACACGCAGCGCACTGTTGCGGTGCTACTGGCGCCCGGGTGGATCATGCCGAACCGCTGCGCCACCTTCGTATCCAGGTCCGCGATGAGCGGATACTCGACCTTGACACCGAAATGCTGCTCCATGTTGCGGATCCAGGCGATATGCGAGTAGACGCTGTCGACGCTCAGACCAATGAGCTGTGCATTGATCTTCGCGAACTCCGCTTGCCGGCGGGCGAACTCGCTCAGCTCCGTCGTGCAGACCGGCGTAAAATCTGCGGGATGGGAGAAGAGCACCACCCACTTGCCGCGGTAGTTGGACAGCTTGATCGGGCCCTGCGTCGACACGGCTTCGAAGTCGGGAGCTGGTTCGTTCAGTCGCGGCAACGAGTGCTGGACCTCTGCTTGCGCTTCCATGCGTGCACCTCCTCGTCTTGACTGCTCGGGCGGTGCGCATCGAGATCCCGCACCCCCCTTGTATCGAATTGGACACCGCTATTTGGCCGCCGCGCCGCGACATTGTCAAGTGCCGCGGGACGCACGGCCCACGCCGGAATCCGCACTCCGGGCGAGCGATGCGATCCGTGTTGAGTCGTGCCGGAGCGCATGCTAACAGACTCGCGAGCTACGGAAGGGAGGGAGCTTTATGACGCGGAATGGCATGGTTTTCGTTACGGTCCTTGCCTTGCTGTCTTGTGCGGGATGGTTGCGCGCACCGGCGAGGGCGGGGAACGACGCGGCCACGAAGAAGCTGGTCGAGTACTACCGGCGCAAGGCGAATGTGCCCCCGAGTGCCCAGGTGCAGGTCAAGAATCTCCGAGCATCGAAGATCAAAGGGGCCAAGTACGGGACGCTCGCGGTTGGCGGGCGGAACGTTGACTTCCTTCTCTCCACGGACGGGCGCTATGCAGTCTTCGGCGAATTGGAAGATCTCAACGTGGATCCGTTTGCCGCCGTGATGAAGAAGATTTCGTTGAAGGGGAAACCCCAGAAGGGGCCGGCTGACGCGAAAGTCACCATCGTCGAGTACTCTGACTTCCAGTGTCCCTACTGTTCACGCGGCTATCATACGATGGAGAATCAGGTCCTGAAGGAGTACGGCGACAAGGTCCGTTTCGTCTACAAGAACTTCCCCCTTCCGATGCACCCCTGGGCGCAGTCGGCGGCCGTGGCCAGCGAGTGCGCGCTGCAACAGAAGCAAGAGGCCTTCTGGAAGCTGTACGACTTCTACTTCCAGAATCAGCGCAAGATCACGCTGCAAAATCTGAAGGAGAAATCTCTCGCTGCCCTCGATGGTGCCGGTCTGGACGCCACGAAATTTACCGACTGCGTCGATAACAACAGAACCTTGGATCAGGTGAAAGCAGACCAGGCCGAAGGGGCCCGAGTCGGCGTGCGGGGCACGCCCGCATTCATCATCAATGGACGGTTGGTGAGCGGTGCCCAGCCATTCACCAACTTCAAAGCGGTGATCGACGACGAGTTGGCACGAGCTGATAAGAGTTCCTAACGGCTAACGGAAGTGGGGGGCCTCGAATCTTGGAGAGCCGCCCGTTTCCAACTGCGAGGCGTCCCATGCTCAAAACGCCCATCTGTGATCTCCTGGGCATCCAGTATCCCATCGTATTGTCGGGTATGGGCGGGGTCTCATTGCACAAGCTGGTGGCGGCGGTATCGAATGCCGGCGGCTTGGGTGTCATCGGCGCCGCTACCCTGGATGCCGACAGGTTGCGCCAGGAAATTCGCCAGACCAGAGAACGCACCGACAAGCCGTTTGCCGTCGACCTGCTCGCACCGATTCCGGACATGATTCGGCCGCAGATGCAGGTCGTCTTCGAGGAAGGCGTCAAGATCTTCGTGGCTGGCCTTGCCGTGCCGCAGGAGTTCATTGCCGAGATGCACGAGCGGGGCATGATCGTGGTAGTGATGATTGGAAAGGTACGCCACGCGGTCAAGTCGCAGGAAGCGGGGGCGGATATCGTTGCTGCGCAGGGTACCGAGGCTGGTGGACATACCGGCGAAATCGGGGGATTGGCGTTGGTGCCGCAAGTCGTCGATGCGGTGGATATCCCGGTGCTTGCTGCTGGTGGCATCGCCGACGGCCGGGGACTCGTCGCTGCCCTGGCCCTAGGCGCTCAAGGCGTTGTGGTCGGTACCCGCTTCATCGCCACGCCTGAAGCGCAAGCGGCGCCGCAGTATCGCGAGGCGATCTTGCAGAGTCGGGAGGCCGATACCATCCGCACGCGCTGCTACACGGGCAAACCGGCACGCACGATTCGCAATCCGTACAACGAAGCGTGGGAGCGCCGGGCCGATCAGATCAAGCCTTTTCCGCTTCAGGCCGCCTATTCCTTCCAGCAGGGCGTCATGGACTACATGGGGATCATGGGCGGCGCCGATCCGGCGCGCAGCTTCATGCCAGCCGGCCAAGGCATGGGGCTGATCCGAGACATCAAGCCGGCGGCGGTGGTGCTCGCGGACATCGTGCGGGAAGCCGAAGCGGTGCTCGCGAGCCCTGTCTTTGCGCCCAACGGCTGTCATGCGTGAGTGACGCGCTGGCCGCTGCCTCGAAGGTCGAGCCGGCGGCCAGGCTCCCGAGGCCCCCCACGCGCCATGCCCGGGCAGCCTCTTCCTGCGACAGCGGGGACCGGGCATGCAGGTGCCGATTCAAAAGATGCCCGTCATGCATGCATTCCCGCCCTTCGTTTTCGGGGGCACGCACCAGTGGCACGCCGCCGTCTATCCGGCTGTGCGGTACTGTTCCTGGTAAATGCGAATGAATGCGACCAGGATTGCGATGACCGCTGGTGCGAGAAAGACACCGAGAAATCCGTAGGCCTGCAGGCCGCCCAGAATACCGAAGAACAGGAGAATGGTGGGGATCTCGGTGCGCCCTCCTATGATGAGGGGGCGCAGGAGATTGTCGACCGTGCCCACGACTAGCGTGCCCCACAGGATCAGTAGCAGCGCCCGCCCTATCGAGCCAATGATTCCGAGGTACACGGCAACGAGCCCCCACACCACCGGTGCTCCGAAGGGCAACAAGGAGAAGAACGCCGCGGCACAGCCGAGAAAGACTGCGAATGGGACGCCAAGCGCCCAAAAGCCCAGCCCCGCGAGCAGGCCCTGCGCAGCGGCAGTCGCGAGCGTGCCGTAAACCACCGCTGAGAGGGTGTCGTACAAGCGGCTGAACACCATGTCCTTATGCTGTGCCTCCATCGGCAACAGGTTGCGCACGCCTGCGATCATGCGAGACCCGTCGCGAAAGAAGAAGAACAACGCAAACGTGGTGAGGAAGAAATCCATCACGAAGGTCGCCAGGTTCTTGGCGACGCCGGTTGCCTGCGACATGAGGAAGGCGCTGACGGCGTTCGTGGCTTTCAGTGCGATGCCGGCGATATCCACATTCCACGCCTCGAGTACGGGCAGCAGAATTTCCCATGCCCGTCCCGGCGTGGAAGCTTGCAGGCGCCCGAGGAAGCCCTGCAATTGATCGCCCCGCAGGACCTTGGTGCTGTGCTGGTAGAGCGCGACGGATTCGTTGGCCAACAGGATGCTGAGCAACACCATGGGTACGATCACCACCAGGATGACAAGCGTCGTGAAGATGAACGCCGCTAGGCTCCTCCGCCCTTTCAGAAGCCGCGTGACGCGGACGTGCAGGGGATAGAAAACGAGCGCTATCAGGCCGGCCCAGGTGAGTGGCACCAGGAATCCGCGGAACATGCGGTAGAATTGATACAGAAGAAGCAGGAAGACAGCGAAGAAGAACGCCGCGAAAAGCTGCTGGCGGGTCATTGGCCGCAGCACGCTAACAACATGGCTCGGCGGAGGCAATCGGCCCGCCGTACCCGGCTGGGGCATCGATTCACAGCCAGGGGCTGTCTGAGCGGACCGTCCCTGCAGGTGCCCGTTCCTTGACGGTCTGAACCGAAGTTGGTACGTGATACCATCTTCGATGCTTGCCTTGCTTTGATTGCGCATAGGTGAAACGGGTGTGAGAGCGGACGGGGCGCGGCACGCAGGCACGTAGCTCAGTGGGAGAGCGCTTCCTTGACGCGGAAGAGGTCGGCGGTTCGATCCCGCCCGTGCCTACCAGTCCTCCCGGCGCTCGCCGCGGCTCGCCCCGCCAGCCGGCACGGAGCAGGGGGGCTCGTAGAAGGGATGTGAGTGGTTCAGCGCCATGGTGACAGTAAGCGTGACTGGCCCGGACGGGGTCCAGCGGCAGGTCGCAGCCGGCACGCCCGTGCGGGAGGTGCTGAGCGCTTGTGGGGCGTTGGGCTCACGGGTGATTGGGGCCCGGGTGAACGATCACGTTGTCGACTTGTCTCGCCCCTTGACCGAAGGCGGTACGGTAGTGCCCGTCTTGGTTGATTCGGCGGATGGGATCGAAGTACTCCGCCATTCCACTGCGCACCTCATGGCACAAGCGGTGAAGCGGCTTTTTCCCGACGTGCAAATTACCATCGGCCCGGTCATTGCCGACGGGTTCTACTACGACTTCAAACGCGAGCAACCTTTCACGCCGGAGGACCTGAGTCGTATCGAGGCGGTCATGCGAGAAGTTGTGAAGGCGAACCTGCCGGTGCGGCGCGAAGAGGTCTCGCGGGCGGCTGCAATCGACCTGTTTCGCCGGATGGGCGAGGACTACAAAGCCGAGATCCTCGCGGGAATCCCCGACGAGAACGTCTCGTTGTACCGTCAAGGCGAATTCGTGGATTTGTGCCGGGGGCCGCACGTGCCGTCGACCGGACGCATCAAAGCGTTCAAGCTCACCAGCGTGGCGGGAGCCTACTGGCGGGGCGACGAGCGCAACGAGATGCTCCAGCGCATCTACGGCACCGCGTTCCCCGACCGGGAGCAGCTCAACGCGCACCTCGCTCTGATCGAGGAGGCAAAACGCCGGGATCATCGGCGCCTGGGCAAGGAGCTCGACTTGTTCAGTTTCGACCCGATTGCGCCGGGCAGCCCGTTCTTTCATCCGAAGGGAGCCGTCGTCTACAATGGGCTCATCGCGTACCTTCGCACGCTGTACGGCCGGTATGGATACCAAGAGGTGGTGACCCCGCAGATCTTCGAAACGGCACTGTGGCGCCGTTCGGGACACTACGACAACTATAAAGACTACATGTTCTTCTCCGAGCTGGAGAGCCGCCAGTACGGCGTGAAGCCAATGAACTGCCCGTCGCACTGTCTCATCTACGGTGAGCGGCGCCGTTCGTACCGCGAGTTACCGATCCGGTACGCCGACTTCGGCCGCCTGCATCGCGCCGAGCGCTCGGGCACACTGCACGGCCTCACGCGGGTGCGGAGCTTTTCCCAAGACGATGCACACATTTTCTGCACCCCGGAGCAGATCGAGGCCGAAATTCTCAACTTGCTCCGGATGATTGACGAGGTCTATGGAACCTTCGGCTTTACGGATCGGACCGTGTATCTCTCAACCCGTCCGGACCGATCGATCGGCACCGCCGAGATGTGGCACAAGGCGGAGACGGCTCTCGCTGCTGCCCTCGATCGCGCTGGGATGGCGTTCAACATCAATCCGGGCGACGGTGCGTTCTACGGACCGAAAATCGACTTCAACTTCGTTGACGCGTTGAAGCGCTCCTGGCAGCTCGCCACTATTCAACTGGACTTCGGCGCGTTGCCTGAACGGTTCGACCTCACGTACGTGACTCAGGAAGGGGTGCAAGTCCGTCCCGTCATGATCCATCGGGCCGTGCTGGGCACCATCGAACGGTTCATGGGCATTCTCATCGAGCACTGCGCTGGTGCCTTTCCCTTGTGGCTGGCACCGGTACAAGTCAAGGTCCTGACACTGACTGATCGCCAAGCCGCTTTCGGGCGCGAGGTGGCCGAGCGCCTCGCAGCCGCCGGTTTCCGCACGGAGCTGGATGACCGCAGCGAGAAATTGGGCTACAAGATTCGGGCGGCGCAGCTCGAGAAGGTACCGTACATGTTGGTAGCCGGCGAGCGGGAAGCACAGAGCGCCACCGTCGCACCGCGACGCCGTAGCGGGGAGACGTGTGCCCCGGTGCCTGTCGACGTCTTCATTGAGCAGTTGAAGGCCGAGGCGGTTCCTGGCAAGAGCACGTGAAAAGGGGAAGAACGGTCATGCCGAAGCAGAAGACCCGTCGCAGCGCGGCGAAGCGGTTCAAGCTCACCGGAACGGGAAAGATCAGGCGCCGCAAGGCGTACCTGCGACACATCTTGACAACGAAGACCCGCAAACAGAAACGGCACTTGCGGCGGGCGACCACGGTCGATGCTACCAACGCCAAAGCCATTGCGCGTTTGCTGCCGTACCTGTGAGGACGTACGCGACCGGCTGGGTGGGTGGCCTCTTGTCCTGAGAGCAGGCGGCGGACCCTGCCTGGGCCTGTGCGGGTGCCGGCCGCAGGCTCGAGGGGGTCGCTTGTTCCAGTGCGGCTGAGATGCTACATGCGGCCCTGTTGTCCGGGAGATAAGTCATGCCACGAGTGAAAAGGGGTGCGAAAGGCCGCCGGCGCCATAAGAAAATCCTGCATCTGGCCAAGGGCTACGTTGGTGGCCGCAGGCAGTATCGCCAAGCCCGCGCGACGGTCGAAAAAGGGCTCACATACGCCTACCGGGACCGCCGGGTGCGCAAGCGGGAGTTCCGCAGTCTGTGGATCGTGCGTATCAATGCCGCCGCGCGCCAGCACGGACTCAGCTACAGCCAGATGATGCACGGCCTGAGCGAAGGCGGCGTGGGCGTAGACCGAAAGATCTTGGCGGACCTGGCCGTGCGCGACCCTGCCGGCTTTCAGGAGCTCGCCCGCTTGGCGAAGGCGCACCTCGCCGCGTGAGCGCCGCGCTCCCGTTTTCTCCGGGAATCACTGGCCCGGCAAGCTGGAGGGCCAGGCACGCTCGCTGCGCCTGACCTCCACGGGGCGCGCCGCAGGCGGTGCCACACGTCATCGATGAAAGACAAGCTCGCACAACTCCGTCATGACGCCCTCGCAGCCTTGGAAGCGCCGGCCACCGAGGCCGCGGTCGAGCAACTGCGCGTCCGCCTCCTGGGGCGCAAGGGCGCACTCACGGAAGCCGTCAGGGCCCTGCGTGATGTGGCGCCCGCGGACCGCCCGGCGCTGGGCGCTTACCTGAATGCGATCAAGGACGAAATTGAGCAACGCATCGCGAGCGCGCAGGCCGCACTGCGCGCGACAGCCCTGGCACGTCAATTGGCGGCCGAACGGATCGATGTCACCCTGCCCGGTCGGCGGCGCGTGCCGGGTCACCTGCATCCCATTACGCAGACAATCGAGGAAATAGTCGACACCTTCGTCGCCCTGGGATTCAGCGTCGCCAGCGGGCCGGACGTTGAAGACGACTACCATAACTTTACGGCGCTGAACTTCCCGCGCGATCACCCGGCGCGCGACATGCAAGACACGTTCTTCGTCACCGGTGGATACGTGTTGCGCACACACACCTCCCCGGTGCAGATCCGTGTCATGGAAAGGCGGCAGCCGCCTTTGCAGGTCATCGTACCGGGTGCGGCGTATCGGCACGACAGCGACGTCACCCATTCTCCGATGTTTCACCAGGTCGAGGGATTCTTGGTCGATGAGGGGATCACGTTCGGCGACCTCAAGGGGGTGTTGACGCTCGCGTTGCGCCGTATCTTTGGCGAGCAGACGCGTACACGTTTTCGAGCCAGCTTCTTTCCTTTTACCGAACCCAGCGCCGAGGTCGACATCAGTTGTCAATTCTGCGCAGCGTCCGATCCGCACTGCAAGATCTGCAAGGGAACAGGCTGGCTGGAGATCCTCGGGGCCGGCTTGATCGACCCGAATGTGTTCGAAGCGGTCGGATACGATCCGGAGTCGGTGTCGGGGTTCGCGTTCGGTGTGGGTGTGGAACGGGTCGCCATGCTGAAGCATCGCATCAACGACATCCGCCTGTTTTTTTCCAACGACGTGCGGTTTCTGGGTCAGTTTTAGCGGGGTGTTGGGACTGCGCACATGAAGGTTACCTGGAGCTGGTTGGCGGAGTTCGTCGAGATGGACATGCCGCTCGCCCGATTGGTGGAGCGCTTGACCCTGGCAGGCTTCGAAGTCGAAGCGGTCGAACAACGCGGGCGCGACCTTTCGGATGTCGTGTGCGCCGAAATCGTGCGCGTTGCTCCGCATCCGCGTGCCGACCGGCTGAGCGTGTGTGAGGTGCGCACTGGACACGATGCCGCGGCGACGGTGGTATGCGGGGCGACCAATATGCGCGCGGGCGACCGGGTGGCCTACGCCAAGCCGGGGTCGATGCTGCCCGGAGGGAGGCAGATAGGGGTGGCGGAGATCCGAGGGGTCGCGTCCGCCGGCATGTTGTGTTCCGAGGCGGAACTTGCCCTAGGGACGGAGGCTTCGGGAATTCTCATCCTGTCCAACGACGCTCCCCTCGGGCAGCGCGTAGCCGCCTTTCTCGGCATTGAGGACACCGTGCTCGACATCGCTGTAACACCGAATCGCGGCGACTGCTTAAGCGTGCTGGGGATGGCACGGGAGATCGCGGCGCTCACCGGCCGCCGCCTGCGCCGCCACCGCCCTTCGGTGCCCGAGTCGGAAGGGGTGGCGACCCCGGACTTGATCGCCATCCGCATCGCTGACAGCGAGCTGTG
Source organism: Binatia bacterium (assembly GCA_046757585.1). Taxonomy (GTDB): domain Bacteria; phylum Desulfobacterota; class Binatia; order HRBIN30; family HRBIN30; genus JBHHYR01. The sequence goes on from JBHHYR010000090.1 coordinate 11,511, forward strand.
TGGCCGCTATGTAGGGCGCGTTGTTGCCGACGTGAAGATCATGCCGTCCCCCGTGTGGATGCAGAGTCGGTTGCAGGCAGTGGGTTTGCGGCCCATTAACGACGTTGTTGACGTTACGAACTATGTCATGATCGAACGTGGACAGCCCTTGCACGCGTTCGACTACGATCGCTTGCCAGCGAAGGAAATCGTCGTCCGGCGCGCGGGAGCGGAGGCACCGTTTACCGCGCTCGATGGGCAGGTGTACGCTCTCAAGCCGGGCGATCTGCTGATTACGAGCGGCGAGGAGCCAGTGGCCATTGCTGGTGTCATCGGAGGGGCTGCCACGGAGGTCACCTCGCAGACGCGCCGCCTCCTCCTGGAAAGCGCGTGGTTCGCTCCCGGGAGCGTGCGAAGCACGGGGAAACGGCTCGGTGTGCGTACGGAAGCGTCGTACCGCTTTGAGCGGGGTACGGACATCGGAGATGTTCCGTACGCAGCGGATCGGGCAGTAGCCCTTTTGGGCACGCTGGGCGCTGGCGCGGCGGCGCGCGGACGTGTCGATGTCTACCCATCGGCCCGGCACAACGCACCGATCCCGCTCCGGCTCAAACGTGTCGGTGAGCTGCTCGGTACGAACATCAGCCGCGTGGAGGTCGTGTCGAGCCTGAAGGCCTTGGGCCTGACGGTGTCGCCGGCCACTCGCGGTACGTTGACGGTTGTCGCTCCGTCGTACCGCTCCGACCTGTCACGGGAGATCGACCTCGTTGAAGAGGTTGCGCGCTTGGGAGGATACGAGAACGTGCCCGCCACCTTGCCGAAGTGTACGGTAAGGGGAACGGGTGTCGGAGACCACGAGCGCCATCAGCGTGCGCTGAAGCGGCTGCTGACGGCGCAAGGGCTGCATGAAGCCGTGCTGCTGAGCTTCTGCTCATCGCGGTTGAATCGCCTGTTTCCAGGACTGGCTCGGCATGTACCGGTGACGCTGTTGAATCCCTTGACGGAGGACGACGCGGAGCTGCGACTGAGTCTGCTTCCCGGCATGGTCAAGACTGTGCGGGACAACCTTGACCAAGGCACAAAGCAGGTTGCGGTGTTTTCGATCGGCAAGGCATTCTGGGGTGACGGCGCTGGTGGAGAGGGCTGGCGAGTCGCGGGCGCCCTATCACACACCTTGCCGGGACGAGGCCTTGGGAGTCGAAACGCGGTTACCGAGTTCGTCGACGTCAAAGGCGTTGTCGAATCGATTCTCGACGTGCTCGCGGCGCGCGCCGCGCGATGGGTCCCCGCAAGGGACCTGCCCGCTTTTCACCCCGGGAAGACCGCTCGCGTCGAGATTGGCGGCACGCCGCTTGGGATCACCGGGGCCCTGCATCCCACGGTACAAGAGGAACTGGGGGTGGAGAACACGTGCTGGGTCTTTGAGCTTGACTTGGACAGCTTGCTTCAGTATCGTCCACGCGCGGTTGTCTACAAAGAGCTACCGCGATTTCCTGCTGTGGTCCGGGATCTTGCGGTTGTGAGCGAGGAAAGCTTCGCTTCCGACGAGGTTGTACGCTTTGTGCGCGCATGGAGTACGGGATCTCAGTGGATCGAAGACGTGCAGCTTTTCGACCAGTACGTTGGTCCACCTATCCCGGCTGGCAAGAAGAGCCTTGCGTACTCCATCTCCTATCGGGCGCCGGACCGAACGTTGACCGACGCTGAAGTGAATGCGATGCACGCACAATTGCTTGCCGCCGTCCAGGGCACCCTGCACGTTGAGTTGCGCTAGCACCAGTGGGAGAGTCCACCGTGACCATGACGAAAGGTGAGATTGTTGAGCACATCTACGAGAAGGTGGGGTTTTCGAAGAACGAGGCCAACGATCTTGTGGAATCGATCTTCGAGATCATGAAGCGCCGCCTCGAGCGCGGGGAGAAAGTCAAGATATCCGGGTTCGGCAACTTCGTCGTGAACCGGAAGCGCCCACGCAAGGGGCGTAATCCGCAGACCGGTGACGAGATCGTCATCTCCGGCCGTTCAGTCCTCACTTTCAAGGCAAGTCAAGTGCTCAAGAAGAGCATGAATGAGACGCAGGTCGCCGGTCGTGGGTGAGACGCAGGCGCCACTACCGGACAAATTCTACTTCAAGATCGGCGAAGTCGCGGCCATCGTCGGCGTCCAGCCGTACGTGCTGCGATACTGGGAAAGCGAATTCAGTGTCGTCAAGCCAAGCAAAACGCGTTCGAAGCACCGCCTGTATCGGCGCAAGGACATCGAAGCGTTGTTGCAGATCAAACGGCTCCTCCACGAGGAGCGGTTTACCATCGAAGGAGCACGCAAGCGGCTGCGCAAACTACACAAGGAGCGGCGGCTGCAGACATCAGGCGAGCAGGCCTATCGCAACATCCTCCTGCACGTGAAGAAGGAAGTCGAATCGCTGTATCGGTTGCTGTGTTGAGCGTCTTCATGCCCGGCGCCTGTCATGAATTTACCGAACGGAGGCCAAAAGCGTGCAGCACGTTTGCCCACCCCCGTCACTGCAGCTGTAAGAGCTGGCATGCGCGTTGCTGACTGACCATGCCAGAGGCAGGTTGCGCATGTTGCTTGGAGCACAGCGGGAACGTTCGGGCAGCGAGCTCGTCTTCGGCGTGTTGAAAACGCTCATGATCGGATATCAGCTCTGGGGCGCAGCCAGTGGGCTCGAGCTCTCTGCGCTCTGTAGCTCACTGCACACAACCAACACCGGCCTTGGTAGTGTGCTGGCGTACTTGGCTGCAGAGGGGCTGGTGCACTTCGATGACGCTGCCGGCACGGTCTGCCTGAGCGATCTTGGTGCCCGCAAGCTGCTTGGGACCGGCCTCACTGAGTAGCGACAAGACCGGCCGGCGGTTGTGTTTCGACCGCCAACGTGGCACTAGAAATTACAGCGCGGTGAGCCCCCCGCAAACGGCGGAGAAGGTGCATCGTGCGAGCAGCGCGGGGCGTGGCGCAGACTGGTAGCGCACTCGCTTGGGGTGCGAGTGGTCGTGGGTTCAAATCCCGCCGCCCCG
>JBHHYR010000091.1:0-14469 GCA_046757585.1 Binatia bacterium
ATTCTTCCTCAGGCTTCACCGTAACGGTCGTTTCCAGCATGGACAGGGGCGCAGGATCGAGTGGGGTGCGGGCGCGGCCGACCTTGGCGAGGGCATGTTGTACTTCGGGGACAGTCAGAATCAGTTTGTTCGTTTGCTGGGCCACCGCCTGTGCCTCGGTGATCGAGACGCCGGGTAGCAGGGATGGCATGTAGAGCAGGTCACCCTCATTGAGGGGGGGGATGAACTCGGAACCGAGCCGCTCGTAGGGGATGATCGTCAACGCCAACACGGCGGCCACGATCCCCAAGACCACCCACCGGAGCTTGAGCGCCCACCGGAGGACGGGACGGTAGACCCAGATCAGAAACCGGTTGATGGGGTTCTTTGTCTCGGGGAGGATGCGCCCGCGGATCAGGTATCCCATGAGCACCGGCACGACCGTGACCGACAAGCATGCGGCGCCTGCCATGGAATAGGTCTTGGTGAAAGCCAAGGGGGAGAACATCCGCCCCGACTGGCCGGTGAGAGCGAACACCGGGAGAAAGGATACTGCGATGATCGTCAGCGAGTAGAAGAGGGCTGGCCCAACCTCCTTGGTGGCATCGACAATGATGTCCCAGTGCGGCTTTTTGCCACGGTCCCGCTCCAGATGCTTGTGTGCATTCTCGATCATCACGATCGCGCCGTCCACCATTGCGCCAATGGCGATCGCAATCCCTCCGAGGGACATGATGTTGGCTCCCAACCCCTGATAGTACATGACGGTCATGGCGATTAAGATCCCGACCGGAAGCGTGAAGATGGCCACGAACGCCGAGCGCAGGTGCAGGAGGAAGATGATGCACACGATGGCCACGATCACACTCTCTTCGATGAGCTTGCCACGCAGGGTGTGCTGTGCGCGGTGAATGAGCGCAGACCGATCGTAAATAGGGACGATCTCGACCCCTGGAGGGAGCCCAGGCTTCAGCTGCTCGATCTTCTCCTTGACGCGGTGGATGACGTCGAGTGGATTGTTCCAGTAACGCATCTCGATGATGCCAACCACCGCTTCGCCGTCCGTGTCGAGCTGCACCGCGCCGCGCCGGATGTCCGGCCCGAGGCGCACGTCCGCGACGTCGCGGACCAGGATCGGGGTGCCGTTCATGTCCACCCCGAGTGGGACGTGTTCAACGTCTTCGACCTTCTGGATATAGCCGATTCCCTCCACCATGTACTCGGTTTCGGCGTACTCGACGACACGACCGCCGACGTCGTTGTTGCTGCGGCGAATCGCGCTGATGACCTTGCTCAGCGGCAAGTCGTATGCCAGCAGCTTGTTCGGATCGACCGTCACCTGGTACTGCTTCACGAAACCCCCCGCCGTTGCCACGTTGGCCACGCCAGGCACGGTCTGCAGCTGATAGCGCACGAACCAATCCTGCACGCTCCGTAGTTCGGACAGGTCGTGTGTCCCGGTACGGTCGACCAGCGCGTACTCGAAGACCCAGCCGACCGCAGTGGCGTCCGGGCCGAGCACCGGCGTGACACCGGAGGGGAGCTGGTTTTGCACGAAGCTCAGATACTCGAGCACGCGGCTGCGGGCCCAGTAGATGTCGGTCCCGTCCTTGAAGATGATGTAGACGAACGACAAGCCGAAATAGGAATAGCCGCGCACCACCTTCGCGTTGGCCACGGCCAGCATCGTGGTGGTGATCGGGTAGGTCACCTGGTCTTCCACGATCTGCGGCGGCTGCCCGGGCCATTCGGTGAAGATGATGACCTGGACGTCACTGACGTCCGGGATCGCGTCGACCGGAATATTGCGGAAAGCATACACCCCGGCGCCGATTACCGCGGCAGTGAACAGCAGAACCAAGAACTGATTCCGCACTGAGCCTTCGATAATTCGTTCCAGCATGAGCCCTACTCCTGTGCCCCGCCGTGGGTCATGCCGTGCATCCAAGCTGCCGTTGGCGGTGCTGCCGCCGTGGCTGGCATGCGAGCTGCCGCTGGCGGTGTCGCCGACATGCCTGGCATGCCGCCTGCCGCTGCCGGTGTTGCGGCCATGCCGGGCATACCTGTCGCGGCTGCGGGCGTTTTTGACATGCCCGGCATCCCCACAGACGCCGCGCCGGCTTGGTCCTCCGACGTGGCAGCGAGCATCTTGCTGATTGCTGATTGGAGGCTGCTCTCGGAGTTGATGAGGAACTGAGCCGAGGTCACGACGCGTTCCCCTTCCTGCAGTCCATCGAGGACTTCGAAGTCGTCACCCACCTGGGCGCCCAGCCGGAGATCGCGAGGGGCGAAGCGCCCGCCGTCGAGTGCCACCAGGGCTATGTTGCGCTTACCGGTACGGATAACCGCCTGGATGGGGACGGCCAACCCCTCGCGAGCCACTGCGCTATGCAGCTCTACGTTGGCCCACATGTCGGGTTTGAGAGCGAAATCCGCACTGTTGGAAAACTCCATCCGGACCTGGAGCGTCCGAGTCATGTTCTTCAGATATGGATAGATGTAGACGACCGTGCCGTGGTAAGATGCTCCCGGCTGATACGCCAGCGTCATGGTTGCCGGCTGGCCGATTTGCAGCCATGGCGCCTCGTACTCATAGATGTCGGCGTACACCCATACGGTGGAGATATCAGCGATCGTGTAGATGCTCTGGCCCGGCTGCACGTAGCCACCTTCCGGAATGTTTTTCTTCACGATGATCCCCTTGAAGGGCGCGTGCAGCACCATGGTCCGGGTGATCTCGCCACGCTCGCGCAGCGCCTTGATCTGGCGCTCGGTGATGTTCCAGTACCGCAGCCGTGTCTTAGCGGCTTGCACCAGACCTTCGGAGCCGGCAATGGCTTCATCGAGCGCGCTATCTTTCAGTCGCCCGCGATAGCGCAAAGCGATCAAGTATTCCTCTTGGGTGGCGACGAGCTCCGGGCTGTAGATCGCGAGCAGCCGCTCTCCCTTTCTGACCACCTGCCCGGGGAAGTTGACGTGCTGCTCTTCGATCCAGCCGCCAAGCTTCGGTGCGACGTGACGGACCTTCTGTTCATCGTAGGCAATCCGTCCTACCGTGCGGATGTCACGGCTAAGGCGCTTGCGCGCGACCACCGCGGTTTTGACGCCAATGTTCTGGATCGTCACCGGATCGATCTTTACCATGCCCGGCGGCCCCGCTGACTGCTCCCCGGCGTAGACCGGGACGAGATCCATTCCCATGGAGTCTTTGCCGGGCGCTTGCGCGATGAACGTTGGATCCATCGGCGACTTCCAATAAAGGATTTTTCGCTCGCTCCCTGCCGCGGCCGGGGCGGCGGTGGGCTGCTCCGCTTGTGCGGTAGCGCTCCGATCGGTGCATGCGGTGAGCGAGAGGCTGAGTGCACATGCGAGCGTGAATTGTACCGCTGCCCTGTTCATCGTCATTTTCCTCCAGATCCTTTCGTGAGGCGCGCTAGCCGCTCGCCGACGGCGCGCTCGAGGTCGGCGACCCCCCGCTGGTAGTTGCGTACGGCCCGGTCGCGTTCCAACTGCACGTCTTCGAGGGACTTGAGGCTGTCGATCAAGGTGAGAAAGTCGACGACGCCGGTCTGGTAGCCGGCGCGCGCCGCGCCGATACGTTCCTGTGTCTGCGGGATCAACGTGGTCCGGTAGATCCGTTCTGTGCGTGCGGCGACACGGACCGCCTCATACGCGCGCTGCACCTGGTCGAACACGCGGTTGGTGAGATCCTGCCGGCGCGATTCTTCTTGCAGGACCCGAGCGCGCATTTCATGAATTCCCGCCTGCACCCGGTTGATCCAGATCGGGATGGAGAAGCCAAGCTTCGCCATGAAGATGTCGTGTCCGTCTTTGGAAAAAACGGGATTGGTGCCGCCGGTGACCTCCGTGTACTGTGCACCGACGGTGAAATCCGGTAGATAGTCCATTTGGGCGAGGCGGAGCGACTGCCGGCTTGCTTCGACAGAGTGGTCTTGCGCCTTCAACTCCGGCCGCGCCGCCGCTGCGCTGTCGACGAGATCTCGCAGAGGGGTCGTGATCTCCTCCGCATGGAGATCGGCCGGAGGGCCGATCGGTGCCCGTGGGGAGCGATCGAGCAACGCGTTCAGTGCTCCCAGTGCCGTCTCGCGATCCCCTTCGAAAACCACCCGTTCCGTTGCCAGGCGGCTCAGCTGCTCCTGAGCGAGGATGACATCCTGTTGCGCGGCGCGACCGACGCGGTACTTCGCGTCCGCGATGGCGGCGAACTGACGTGTCAGGTCGGTGGTCTCGGCGTTGATGTCGAGAGAGCGTATCGCGAGGTAGTAATCCGCATAGCGTGCCCGCACCTGACGCGAGATTTCCTGGACGGTGGCCTGCAAGCGCTCGTAGACGGCGCGGGCTTGCTGGTCTGCGATGTTTCCGCGCAAGGTGAGCTTGCCCGGAAAGGGAATGGCCTGGGAGACGCCAAGTGAGTTCGCCTGGGGGCCCGCTCGGGTCTCGGGCATGTTCCCGGTATCGGGGTCGTACGTCACCAGAGGATTGACGTAGGCACGCTCCTGGGTGATGCGCTGGCGGGCAGCGTCCCAAGCATGCTGGGCGCTGCGAATCGCCGGGTTGTGCTGCGCTGCGTACTGGGTCACCACCGCGAGCGAAGGATGTGCTTGCAAGGCATTCTCGCTCACCACGCCCGTCTCGTCGTCTGTGGTGGCTCCGCCCTCCGCGTGGAAAGAAACGGTTTGGGCGTAACCAGTGCAAGCGTGCAGCAGCAGTACGGCAGAGGCGGTGCGCCGGAGGCGCTTTGTGAGACGGAGACCCTTCATATGTACACCTCCGCTTCACTAGCCCGGTGCTCGGCATTTGTCTTCATAAGCTTCCCTTCCTCAGAGCTGGTACTCATCAATCGTCAGCTGGTGCCTCTTCGTGACTCATCCGTCACACCGGCGGCACGCTGAAAAATCTCGCGGCCAGCATGCCAGCTGCGGCGTTGAAGTGAGCAAGCGAATCTAGAGCAATGCGCGGCACCCTGCGCCGCAATGCTTCAGATTCGCAGAGATCAGCGAATCAAATGAGGAGCGTGACGTTGCGAAGGTAAGCCGGTGGCCCATGCGTGCCGGCCAGCGCGACCCGATTGTGCGGGAGGAAAAGACCGTGCGGGACAGCTACGTGCACACCAGCAGGCATGGCCGGTAGCACGCCAAGGAGATCGACTGCGGAGGACGCGGTCGTCACGCGCACATGGCGCCTGCCTGCTAGATCGCAGCAGGAGCGAGCCGCCGCCCTTCTGTGGCAGCGCCCGTGCCGTTCAGCCGGTGCACCCTGAACTGAACGACTGTGGGCAGCATCAGCGTGCGCCGCGACTACTGCAGGGCCACCGCAACAGCCCCTGTGCGCGGTTGGGTTTCCCATGCACCGCGGGGCGATGTACGGTAACCACGCGACCGCTAGCACAATGGGGATCGCCCGGCATCCCCGCATTTTCCGCACGCGATTCATTCTGCCTTCCGACGCATTGCCGCAGGGTGGCTTGAATCCGCCCAAGCTACAACAGTCGCTCCCCTACGCTGCGCATCGACTACCTTCTCGTATCAGCTACAGGCATCGATTCCAAGAGGCACGAAATTCGTCTTTCTTCGGAAATCGCACGGGTACCCCTCTGGAATGTTCCACACCCTGGCACAATCATTCCACCTCGTGGGTGCCGGTAATCAGTCGGCCTTCTCTGCCAGGTCGATCCGATCGACGAGGATGAACCCGGTGGTCGGGTAATACTTGCCGTGAACGGTCACTTTCTTGTCATGCAACTTCCCCGAATTAATTTGCTTCAAGACGGCCTCCGTGCCGGCCAGCAATGGATGGATCATCGTGTTCCCATCCATCGACAGGGCGTGGTGATGCCCCTTCTTTTCACACTGCTTCATCGCACCGGGACCGGGCGTGAGGTCACACTGTAGACAGACCAGCTTGCCGGTGTATTTGCTGACGTGCATGTCAATTGGTCCTGCGTACGCGGTAATCATCGATGAAGATGAGCCGCGCTGGGACAAATGTTCCTCGCTCCAAGCCGGGCTGCCACCCAAAATCGCCATAGCGAGGCCGCCCAGTACGACTCCGATCGGCACGTAATGATGGTTCATGATTGGTCCTCCTTCTCCCGGCATGCCGCCGGGTGTGCAATTGGCCCCAAACAGCTTCGTGGCTATTTTCCCTTGGACTGTAATGCCTTCGCGACCTTCTCATGCTGCTGAGCCAAACCCTCAAACTGCTTCTGCTGCCGCTTGTAGGTTTGGATCAGCGCCTCGCAATGGCGGCGCATGTGCTCCTTACTCTTGCCTGCAACGCGCGCATATGATTGCAACATGGCCTCGTGCCGCTTGACTTGTCGGAGCGCGGCGGCAGCCTGTGCGTGATAATAGGTCGCCAGCGCAGACTGGTCCGCTGCCGTTTTCGCCGTAACGATACGTCGGGAAACGTTTTCATCAGTCACTGCCGCGACTGCATCCGCCTCGGCACGCCAAGCTGTTCCTGCGAGCAGCAACACCGCGACACTGGCCAGTAAGATGCTGCTGGCACGACTCCACTTTCTCTGGGCTTGTGCAGCTTTTCTTTCCATGGGAACTGTCTCCTCCAAGTTAGTGGGCTTCCTCCTTGCCCGGTCTCTCCTTTGATGACTCAGGTATACCCCGTTCTTCGACCACCGCGGCCCGGATTACGTTGAGATCCTGCGCCGGGTGAGCGGGCGTGATCGCGCCCTACGTCGGGCGTAACCCAGCGCGTGTAGAATTCAGGGGACTTGCTAAATACGGAGGGTGAGGTTGCAGAGGTAGACCGGCCGGCCATACGCGACAGCCAGCGTCAAGCGGTCGCGCGGGGGTAATAGCTCCGGTGGAGCGAGCGGCGGCGTCACTATGGGTAGAGGGGGCGGAAAATCCGGAGGCGTTCGCGGGCGGAGCTGGCGAAGTCGCCTGGATCGCGCACGTGCCGCTGAGATCGAAACAGCTGTGCGCCGGCCCGCGTGTGTGATCCGCGCCCTGGTGAGAGGTCGCGAGCGTCGCCGTGGCATCGGAAGGCCCGCCTGCGTGGCCACCGTGCGCATGGTTTGCAACGGACCTGACACAGCAGCCCGCGGGGGCGAACGGGTTGGCAATGCAACGCGTGCCCACGTACGGCAGCCAAGCCACCGCCAGCACCACAGGGATCACCCGGCACCGCCGGATCTTGCGCAGGGAGTTCATCATGCCTTTGCCGAACCGTCTCGTTCGACACATGGATCAATTACCTTGCCAGGAAGCGAAGCAACGGACTTCGCGAATAACAAGCAGGGCATTTCCGATTTCTGGGAACACGCCGGCGCGGCGCTTTCAAATCTTGCAAAGCGCAGGTGGACGTAGCACCTGCGGCGTTCCAGGTTGGCAGAGTGGGGTGGACCCCATTCTGCGACAGTTTTCGGGCTCGGATAAGTTAATGCGGTTTATGGATTTCCATCGGCATCCAGGGCTTCGAGAATTGGGCAATTGCTGATGGGTACCGCCCCGGCACACTGGGCAACCAGCTTCGAAAGCGCGTGCTTCATTGCACGCAGGGAGCGGATTTTTTGCTCGATATCGTCGATCTTGGCGGTTGCCCGCTTGCGGACGTCTTCACACCGTGAGCGGGGCGCCGCACGCAACGAGAGCAGTTCCTTGATTTCTCGCAAGGAGAAGCCGAGTTCCTGTGCGCGCTTGATGAAGCGCACGCGCCGCACGGCGTCTGCCGGATACAGACGGTAGTTCGCCACGCTCCGCGGTGGCTTGTTCAAGAGGCCGCGGCGCTCGTAGTAGCGCAGCGTCTCAATACGAACGTCTCCCTGGGCAGCGACTTCGCCGATGGTCAGTCCATGCATTCTTCCTTCCTAGCATACACCCCGTTGCATGGTAGGGAGTCAAGAGAGGCGGGGACGTCTGTCGGAGGGGGTTGCCTCAACGATGCGAAAATGAATGGGAGATCGAACAGGAACTTCGCCGAGGAAACACTGGCGCTGCAACCACGAGTTCCCGGAAGAGAGCGGGCGGCGTTCACGGATAAGCCGGTGCGTCTGGTTGCGCAGCGTAGGTAAGAATAGTATAAGTATTACATGCGTATCACATCGAAGGGTCAGGTCACCATTCCGGTTGAGATTCGCGAGCGTCTGGGGCTATTACCCGACAGCGAGGTTGAGTTCGAGGTCGTAGGGAACGCGGTGCGGCTCGAGAAGGCGCACCGCAAGGAGCGGCGGAGGGGGAGGTCGCTGGTCACTCGCCTGCGAGGACGCGGTAACGTGCGCATGAGCACCGATGAGATCCTTGCCTTGACCCGGAACGACACGTGAGCGGTGTTCTCGTCGACAGCAACGTCCTGCTCGACATCTTCACCGAAGACAGACGCTGGTACTCGTGGTCTGCGGGTGCGCTGGCGCAGTGTGCCGATGACTCGGTTCTCACGATTAATCCGATCATCTACGCAGAGGTGTCGATTCGGTTCGACACCATGGAAGAGCTCGATGACGTTCTTTCAGAAGACTATTTTCAGCGACTGCCGCTGCCTTGGGAGGCGGCGTTTCTCGCTGGGAAGGCGTTCCTCAAGTATCGCCGTCGGCGCGCTGCGAGGCGGACGCCGCTCCCCGACTTCTACATTGGTGCGCACGCCGCCATTGCCGGGCTGAGAGTGCTAACCAGGGATCCTGCCCGTTACCGATCCTACTTCCCGCGCCTGAGCATCGTCGCCCCCTGAACCGAACAATGCGTCGCCACCAGACGCGGCAACGTTACGGCTCCGATCTTCGTCGCGCTCCGCATGCACGAAGTTGAACTCGAGAAGGGCGAGGACCTTCGTGCCGTATCGCCGCGTGATGTCTGGAAGGAGGAAATACTCGGCGTGGAGGTTGGCACGGCCTCTTCGACCTCGTCTTCACCCGTCAAAGCCTCCGCTATGAATCGGAATGGTACGCCATTGTTTGTCAAAACTTGCACGTTGACTATGCGCGCTGGGGCGGTGCAGTCACGCGTTCTTCGCACCGCCGGACTGCGCCGCTGTCGCTTGCTCGGCGACCTGCTTCTCGTAGCGACGCACGTCTCCGAGACAACAGCGGCCGGATGGGTTCTTCACCTCGCAGGCGCAGTGCCCGGCTCTGATCTCCTCGCTGATGACGGCAGAGGCGCTGGACTGCCCAGTGACGGTGATCTCCGTGGCAATCGCGCCGCGCGTGTGGCCGAAACAGTAGCATAGGGGTACATCGGGCCCAGGGTCTTTCACATTGACAGGCACGCGCAGATCGCTCTGCTGCAACACTCCGCCGTCACGGTTGTAGTACACGACTCGGCATCGGGGGGTGAGGCAGTAGCCGTACGTCAGGTGGGCAAGGCGCGCCGGCGGCACGTCGATCCGAGCCATTGCCCCCACGGTTTCGCGGCCGACCTCGCGACCTGCCGCCCCACACTCCGGGCAGGGAGTCCCTTGCAGGTCCGATCGCTTTGCCGATGCGCAGCACTCCGACATGGCATCAGTCCGTGGTGACCCTGGCTGGCGGCATCCTTCGCGAACCCGTTATCGCACAGGTGTAGAAAGCGAGGCACACGTGCATGAAGGTAGCGCTCCGCGACCAGTCATGGTCCCGTCATCCCCGTCGTGTTCATGTCTGAGCACGCGCCATCAGCCATCCGTGCTTCCGGGGCGTCTTTGCGCCGCCGCGACGTCGGGCTTGTAGCCAGCGGCGCGGATGGCCGCAGCGATTGCATCCAGGCTGACTGCTCCCGGCTTCATGCGAACGGTCACGTTGCTCTGGGCGACGCTGGCGTCAGCTGCAAGGACGCCGTCCAGCTTGCGCAGGTTCGACTCGATCGCCAGCTCGCAGGATACGCAGGTCATGCCACGGACGGGCAGGGTGATCACTGTGCCCGCTGTCGTACTGGTGAGGGTTGGCGTTCCGCCGCTGCCTGCCACTGCCGAGAAGAGATGCAGCCCGACGAACAGGCCCACGATTACGCTGGCGAACATCAGCGAGCCGCGTGTCGCGCGCTCGTTCTTCTCGTCCGACGCACACGCCACCCGCTGCCACTTCTTTCGCAGGAAGTATGCCCAGGCAATCGCTAGGAGCCCCACGGCTCCCCCGGTGAGGTACCAGTGATAGGCGCCGATGAAGCTGCCAGCACCCAGACTCCCGAGCCCGAGCAACGCGAGCCCCACCGGCACGACGCAACAGGTGGATGCCAGAATGGCTGATATGAATCCCAATCGCTTTGCTTTCATCCTGCGTCCCTTCGAGGGCGAGCCTTTTCACCCCTGCCGATAGTTGTGCACCCTGCACCATGGTACGGAGTCAATACCCCTGGGGGAACCGAAGCGAAGCCGGTCGGGTCCGACCGCCTACGGACCGTTGGCCCGCCGGGCGTAGAAGAGCTACGACGTGTTTGCCTCATGATATGGGAGATGGCGTTCAATGCGCTGCGTTGTGGGATGCGTCGGCGCCTGCGCCGCTAGGGAGTGTCTGCGAGCGGATGTCGCGCTCGCGACCTCTTGACGGCACTCAGGCCGCTGGCGTGCAACGCGAGCGCTAGATCGGCGGCAACATCGGCGGTGTCTGTTCCCAGGAGATGTAGGAGCTCGCGTGAGAATCTTCCTGCATGTAGGAGCTGGTTCGGGTCGGCCCCGGTCACCATGGGCAGCTGGTGCATCCAGAACGCGGGGGCGGGCGGCGTTTCCGGATCCCAGGTGGTGCCTGAGGCGTAGAGCAGGTAGACGTCCCACGCGACGCTCTTCAAGCCGAGTGTCTTGGCAAAGAAGTTGCCAAGTACGTGGTCGGCATCCCAGCTGTGTTCAAGCCGAGGATCCGCAAGACTGTCAGACTCCGCCTGCGCCAACTCCGCAGTGTCCCCGCCCAGCATGGGGAGCCAGACGGCAAACGCTTTGAGCGCTTGCGTCTCGACTCCGTCCAGCAGCCCGCGGACAACACCTTGCCCGTACTGGCACACCAGTCAGGTGGGGGAAAGGATCGTGAGCATTCGTACTGACGCGTGTGCCTGATTGAATTGGTCTCTGAAGTGGCCAATGTTGGTCGGTTGCATGCGTGCTCCTCCCGTCACGTGATCCAGCCGGTTCGAACGCCCGCCGCCCACTTCCAGCGGGGCGTTCTCACCCCTGGGGACGATTGTGCACCCCGTACCATGGTGCGGGGTCAATACCTCGCCACATGGGGAGTAGGAGGAGGCCTGCGCCGGCACGGTGGCGCTGAGACCATTCGCGTGTATGCAGCGCCCAGCTCTTGGTGACTGGGCTGTAATCGACCCGCAAGCAAGGCAAGAGGCTGCCTTACGTCGACGCCAGCTCTTTCAGCCCCGCTTCAACCCACTCAACGATGGCCTCGGCGTACTGAATGGCTTCGCTGGAGTCTTCCGCGTCGTACTCATCCGAAGGGATGAAGTCTTCGCCACCATAGAAGGCAAGCTCCCGTTCTCGCCGGAGCCGTTTCGAGATCCGGCGGATCTCGGAGAGGTGATCGGCTACGGCTGTCGGGAGCCGCTTTCGCTCAGCAGTGAGGAATTTGCTGACATCATGTTCCTTAGGTGGGTCCAGTCCCACGATGCGCAGCAGCCCCTTGAGTGCCAGCTCGACCGCCTCCTGGCTTTCGCGCACAGCATCGGCATGAAGACCGGCGGCCTGCATCTGGCGTAGGAAAGCGACACGGCCACGTGCCCTTTCGATGTAGCTCCTGCCCAGGCGGACGTTGGTCACGAGATCTCAAAAACCTCGCCCGGGCGGTAGTCCTTCTTCAGGACCCAATACCAGCGGTCGCCCCGCGAGCGGCGTTCTGCCCCCAAACGATGTAGTTCCGCTCGCATACGCTCGAGCCGCCGCGCCAAGAAGTCGTCGCGATCCACGAGGATGCGGACATGGACGGTCATATCGAGGTACAGAATCGAGAATCCCTCGGCCTCGTCGCAAGTGCGGATGACGGGGCTCAATTCAACATTCCACCCCTGCGCTTCGAGTGCGTCAAACGCCGGCGTGAGACCGGCCTCGAGCGCATCAAATTCATCGAGCCGGAAACGCCGGCGGGGGGCAGCGGTGGCGAGGATGATCAATAGGTCCAGATCAGATCGTGGGCCTGCCCGCCCGGACGCGTGCGAGCCGAACACCGCGAGGCTGACGAGGCGGGGTCCGTAGAACACTGTGGCGCGCTGGCGCAACGCATCCAGAAACCCGTCAATTGGCGGTGCTGCTCGCATGCAGGAACGATACGCTAGCCATGGCCAGCGTACAAACGGAGGGGCAAGGTCGCGACCATCGAGCGCGCCGTAGCGCGCGGACAAGCGGCAGGCACGCACGGGGCCCCTACTTTCGCAAAGGAGGGTCAGCGAGGATTTGCTGGCGCGTAGTAAAATCCCCCTTAGTCCCCCTTCGTCAAAGGGGGAGGGGGAGGCAGCGATATCGGTCCCCTTTGTCAAAGGAGGAGGCAGCGGTAAGGGCCTGCTGGTATCTTCGGATTGAGGTCAACTAACTGCGGCTGCGGTTTTGGTGTCCGATGCGGCCGGAGGGTCGCGCGAGCGGTCACCTCGGATCCCCCACCGGTACCGCCAACGCGTCGGCGACGATCGCGCCGACGTTGTCGCCCGTCAGCGATCTGAGGAACGCGACGAGATCGCCGATCTCGCCTTCGCTGAGCCCGAGCGGCTGGATCAGTGGATCGCGCAGCTCGTTGGCAATGCCGCCTCGGTTGTAGAAGTCCACCACGTCTCGCAGGGTCCCCAGCGATCCGTTGTGCATGTACGGCGCTGTGAGAGCAATATTGCGCAGCGTCGGCGTCTTGTACTTCCAGCGGTCGTCCGGATCTCCCGTGATCTCGTAACGCCCGAGATCGTGCAGCGGCCGCTCGGCGGAGGCGGCGATTACGGCCGGGTCGAATGACAGGAACGTTCCCGGTGCGACCTGTAGCTTCTCCGTCTGCAGAGGCGCCCCCATCGTTTGCCGGTACCCAATGCCCGTGTTGTGCAGCCCTTGGTCGGTGAACAGGGCGGAGCCGTCGGCCACCTCATGGCAGTTCGCACAACGCGCCTTGCCCCGGAAGAGCTGGAAGCCCCGTTTCGCCGCCGGCGACAAGGCCCCTTCTTCCTTGCCGAAATACCACCGGTCGAAGGCACTGTTTGCCGATAGGAGCATGCGCTCGTAGCTCGCCAGGGCCATCCCCACGGTTTCCATCGTCGCCCTGCGGTCGTCGAAGGCGGCCTTGAACAGGGCCCGATAACCGGGCAGCCGCTCGATCTTGTCGAGGACGTAGCCAATTGATGGGTTGCCCATCTCGTTGGCGGCGAGCAACGGACCCCACACCTGTTGTTCGAGCCGGCTCTCTCGTCCGTCGTGAAAGAGCAGCGTGGCGAATGCCACGTTGTAGAGCGTGGGTGCATTACGCCTCACGGTCTGGCCCTCGATCCCGACGGCCGTCGCCAACTCGTTGCTCGTGAATCCCTGCTCGGGGACGTGGCACATGGCGCACGAAATCGTGTTGTTGCGGGAGAGCCGCCGGTCGAAGAACAGCTTGCGCCCGAGGGCTACCTTTTTGGCCGTCACCGGGTTGCCCCGGGATGCCGGTACCTCGGGGAGCCCCAGTGGCGGGTCAGTGTAGAAACGCAGAAGGTCGATCGCCCGGCCGGGTCGGGCAGCGAGGTGTTTCGAACGCCTGTCGTCATCGCGGCGCGCTGAGCCATGCTTGTCCTCGCCCGCGGCGCCGAGCGCTGGAGCGTCGGGAGCCGTCACCCTCCTGAACCGGTGCTCCGCATGTTGCTCCCGTCCGTTCAGCACCGTCTGGATGTCGCTCAACACAGTGTCGGCGTGGAGAAACGAGGCTGCGTAAATGTTGCGAATGCGCTTCCCGGGGTCGATCAGATACACGCGCAGGATGTGCGAAATCGTCCCGAGCGGCTTGCCGTTGGCGTCGTACTCCCGCTTTACCGACTGTCCATAGGCGCGGAGAATCGGTGCCAGCGACTGCGGCGACTCCGCCGTGAGAAACTGCCAGTCCGCTCCGTTCCGCGTGACGCCGGCGCTGTATGCGCGCATCACGTCCGGCCGGTCGTGTTCAGGATCGAAGCTCATGGTCATCAGCCGCACCCGGGCGCCCAGCGCCGGGGCGTCGAGGAGGCGCTTCTGCACTCGGCTGAGGACGTAGGTCGCCATTGGACATTTGTTGACGTCGGGGCAGCGGGTGTAGATGAAGCTCAGGATAACGACCTTGTCGCCGAAGAGCTTGTACAGGCGGCGGGCCTTCCCTGCGCTGTCGAGCACGCGGCCATCGCTTGCCACGCCGAGGGGCGGCAGCTCGTAAGTGCCCGGCACCGGCGGGGCGTAGCCGAGCGGCTTCCATCCCGGCGCCAGCACCTGCTGCGGGTCCCGCCGCTCAGTTGCCTGCCGCGTGCCCTGTGGGGATACGTGTCCCGCTGCTGTCAGGAGGACGGCTAACGCGACCGGCGCCCAACGGGTTACCCGTTGGGTGAAGCACCAGAGGGCACTTGCGCTCCCGCCGGG